>DPJP01000390.1:0-5889 GCA_003542955.1 Armatimonadota bacterium | reverse complement strand
GCTGCAGGCGATCCCCGATACCGCCGGCAAGCAGACCATCCTGAGCCTGGCGGAGACCGCTCCGCTCGATGCCGCGCTCGAGCTGCTCGCACAGCAACCCGGCAGCGTGCTCTACTACCTCACGGTTGCCAAGCTCTTTGCGGCGGAGGGCAGGACCGCGGAGGGGATCGCCTTCTTCGAGCGGCTCGCCGCCGCCGAGAGCATCCCGCAGGCGCACGTGGCCAGGGCCTACCTGCTCTACTGGAAGCGTGACTACGCGCAGGCGATCAACGATCTGCAGGGCTTACCGACATCGGTGGCCGCAGACCCGGACGCGGCCTTGCTGCTGGCATGGGCCTACCTGGGCGCAGGCAACTACGTCGCGGCAAAGGCAACCGCGTACGGAGTCATCTCGAGCGATATCGTCACTCAGCGCGGGGTGTATGAGGTCGCCGGACAGGCGGCGATGCGGATGGGCGATGCGGAGGGCGCACTGGATCACTTCTGCCTGGCGCTGTCGGCCGGTTCCCGCAGCGCCGTCGCGGCCGACGGCATCAGGGAGCTGTGCCGGATGCGGATGGTGCCGTACAGCTCCGTCAGGCGGCAACTGACGCAGGTATATCGCTACAGCGACGATCCCGATCCGGTACTCCAGCTCGCGCGGGGTCTCTCGCAGCTTTCCGGCTACGAGCGCCTCGAGCGCTGGGTACGCGACCGGGCGGGGACGGTCGGGTAAGGCCGGCCTCCGTCGGCGTCCTACCCCTCCAACATGGCGTCGGCGAACTCCTCGGCGCTGAAGTCAACCAGGTCGTCCATCTTCTCGCCCACGCCGATGAGCTTGATCGGCACCCCAAGCTCCTCGACGACGCTGAGAGCAACGCCGCCCTTGGCCGTGCCGTCGAGCTTGGTCAGCACCAGGCCGGTCAGGCCGATCGCGCCATGGAACTCGCGCGCCTGGTTGAGCGCGTTCTGGCCGGTGGTGGCGTCGATGACCAGCAGACGCTCGTCGGCCGGGCGGCCCATCTCGCGCTCGACGATGCGGCCGATCTTCTGCAACTCCGCCATCAGGTTCTGCTTGGTGTGCAGTCGCCCGGCGGTGTCGATGAGGGCGATATGCGTATCCCGCGCCTTCGCCGCCTGGAGCGCATCGAAGACGACCGCGCCCGGATCCGCGCCGATCTCCTGCCGCACGATGTCACACTTCACGCGCCCGGCCCAGACCTCGCACTGCTCGATTGCAGCGGCCCGGAACGTGTCGGCCGCCACCATCATGGTATTCTTGCCCGCCGACTGGTAGCGGTGCGCGAGCTTGGCCAGCGTGGTGGTCTTGCCGACTCCGTTGACCCCCAACATGAGGAATACCGTCGGCGGCTGCTCGCTGTGGTTCAGGGGCGCCTCGAACGGCGTGAGCTGCCGGCGCACGATGTTGCGCATGATCTGCAACAGGCCGTCGCCCTCGGTCACGTGGTCACGCTCGGCGCGGTCGCGTGTCTCCTCGACCAGTGAGAGCGCTATCCTGATCGGCACGTCGGCCTCGATCAGCGCCTCCTCCAGCTCCTCCATCAAGTCGTCATCTATGGTCGCTCGTCCGCGGACGAGGTTCTTGACTCTCCCGAACAATCCCTTGAGCACTGTGTGTCTTCCTTCCGGGGTGGGTGTGTGCGGCGTGGCGGCCGGCCTGGTGACCCGACGCGCGGGCGCGAAAGCCCGCGACTATTCTAACTTGCAGTGGACGTGGTTGCCCGGGCCGACCTCGTGACGCCGCCCATACGTCCGGGCGGCCGTACACTCGTGCGGCCCCTCCCCGCTCCTGCGCCGGGGCGCGTCTACTCCGCCGGAACCTCGTTCCGTTGTGACTGCGCCTGTCGCTGCGCTTCCTCAAGCTTCACGGAGATCACCTTCGAGGCGCCCGGCTCGGCCATTGTGATGCCGTGCAGCTTGTCCACCCGCTCCATCGTGTGAGGGTTGTGGGTGATGATGATGAACTGCGTCTCGCGGGTGAAATCCTGCAGGATGTCGCCGAAGCGCTCCGTGTTGGCGTCATCAAGCGGGGCGTCGATCTCGTCGAGCAGGCAGAACGGCGACGGATTGACCTCGAGCATCGCAAACAGGAGCGCAATGGCAACTTTCGCACGCTCACCGCCGGAGAGCATCATCAGGTTCTGCGGCCGCTTGCCGGGCAGTTGCACGAAGATGTCAACCCCCGCCTGCAGCGGCCGCTCCTCGTCGGTCAGCTTGAGTTCGCCCTCCCCGCCGTCGAAAAGGCGCTGCAGCGTGCGGGAGAAGGCCTCGCGGACTTTGCCGAAGACCTCCATGAAGGCTGCCTCGGCTGCCTGGTCGATCTCCGCGATCACCCGCAGCAGGTCGTCCCTGGCCTGGCGGAGGTCCTCCTCCTGCTTTCGGAGGTAGTCCTCGCGGCTGCTCAGGCGGTCATACTCGTCGATGGCGCTGAGGTTGACATGGCCCAGCTCGCGGATGTGGGAGCGCAGTGCGCGCGCTTCCCTGCGGGCGGCATTCTCGTCGAGGTCCTCTGCGACCAGCTCCGCGGCCTGCTCCGGCGTCATTTCGTAGGTGTGGGCCAGGCGCTCGGTAATGGCCTGGAGGCGCTCTTCCTCCCGCGTGCAGGCGATCTCAGCGCGGTGCAGGCGCTCGTTCTGCTCCGTGGCCGCGTGCGAGAGCTTGCGCATCGAGCCGTCCAGCGCGGCGACCTGCTCGCGCAGTTCGGATGCCTCGTCCACGCGTGCCTTGATCTCCTCGTCGAGCTTCTGCAGCTCGGCCTCCGCCTCACCCGCCCCGCCCTGTTCGCTCTCGAGGCCGGTCTGCAGGCTCTCCTGCTCCTGTGTGAGCCGCTTGCGCTCTTGTGTGGCCCGAGCGTGCTCCGTCTGGGCACGGTTGAGGTCAGACTTGAGCCTGTCGACCGTGTGCTCGATCGAGGCCACTCGCTCGCGTATCTCTGCGAGTGCCACCTGCCGCTCGGTCAGTTCGGTCCTCAGATGCTCGACGGCCTCGGTGGGGTCGGCGCTCCCGCGGAGCCGGGCGACCTCCTGTGCGAGTTGCTCGGCCGCGGTGCGCTGCTCCCGGCAGCCTGCCAGCGCCGCCTCATGGCGCTCACGGGCGCCCTCGAGCTGCTGCTCGAGCCGCTCGATGTCCGCGGCGTTCTCGGCCAATGCGCTCTGCGCTGCCTGCCGGGTGCTCTGCAGGTGGGCGAGTTCCTTGTCCGCCTGGGCCTTCCGGGTGCGCAGCTCGCCGAGGTCATCCTCCGCCGCCTGCAACTCGGCCTGCGAGCGGTCGCGCTCGGCCTCGAGCCGCTCCTCGGCCTGCCAGGCAGCGGACAGAGCGTCCTCGAGCACGGCAAGTTGCGCCTGGATGCTCTCGAGTTCGCGCTTGCGCCCGAACGCCTGTGCCCCCGGCACGTCGCCCGGCCCACTGCGGATCGCGCCGCTCTTCTCTACAACCTCACCCGCGCGGGTGACCACGCGGTAGCGCCCCGCGCCCGCGGCATGGACTCTCAGAGCGCACGGCAGATCCTCGCAAACGAGCACCTCACCCAGCAGCGGCTCGAAGACGCTCCGGTAGCGCTCGGGGAACTCGACAAGCTCTGCCGCGGAGCCAAGGCAGCCGGCTTCTCCTGTCGGCGCTTCCCCCGGGCCCGTCGACATCACGGGCGTATCCAGCGGGAAGAAGACCGCCCGGGCGTTGTCGAGTGAGCCAAGGTACTCGAGCGCGGCGAGGGCATCATCCCGGGTGGCGGTGATGATCCAGCCCAGGCAGTCCTCGAGGGCGGCATGCATAGCCCTCTCGAGGTTCTCCTCGACGTTCAACATGTCGCCGATGACGCCTTCGATGCCGGTGAGGGCGTCGTCACCCGCGGCCGCCAGCACCGCGCGCAGTCCCTCCGGGTAGCCCTCATACGCCTGCTGCAACTCCGTCAACACGTCGTTGCGCTCGCGGAGGCGGCCGATGGCGGCGGCGAGCAGTTCACGCTTGGCGCGGTGCTCTCGCAGGAGCGCCCTGGCGGCTGCCGTTGCCGCGTCGGCGCGCCCTCGTCGCGCCGTCGCGCCCTCGAGCGCCTGCGCGGTCTGCTGCTGCTCCGCGGCGGCCGCCGAGAGCCCCCCGTCAAGCTCCCCCACGCGCGTGCTCAGTGTCTGCTCCTGAGCCCGCAGGCGGCCCGCCCGCTCGGTCAGGTCCGTCTGCAGGTCGGCCAGAGCGGAGGCCTCGTTCTCGAGCGCGGCCACGCGGCGCAGCGCCTCATTGCGTTGTTCGAGCAGCGCCGAGATTGCGTTCTCGCGATCCTGCAGCGACCGCTCGGCATTGCGTACTCGCGCCGCCTGCTCATCCCGCGTGCGCTCGGCGTCGGCCAGGGAGTCGGACAACTCGCGATGCTGCCTCAGCAGCGCCTCAACCTGGCCCGACAGCGCCTCGACGCGCTCCGCCCACCCCTTTGTGTCCTCGTCGGTGGCCGCGATCAACTCATCGAGTGAGCGGAGGCGCTCCCTGCCTACCGCGCGCTGCTGGCGGGCGTCGGCGACCTGTTGGCGCTTCTGGCCGGCGATGATGTGGAGCTTCTGCAGCGCTGAATCCCGGTCATCGAGTTGTGCCTTCAGGCGCGTGTACTCGGTCTCGACCTGGTCGAGCCGCGAACGGGTGGCAACCAGGTCGGCCTGGGCGATGGCGGATTCGTTGATGGCGTGCCCACGGGCATCCGAGAGCTTCTGGAAATCCAGGGCAAGCAGTTGCCGCTCCAGGTAGCGGAGCCGCTCATCGAGTTCCCGGTAGGCTCGTGCGACCTCCGCCTGTTTCTCCAGCGGGGCCCGCTGGCTGGCCAGCTCGTAGACGATGTCCGAGATGCGGGTGAGGTTGGCCTCGGTGCGTTCGAGCTTGCGGGTGGCATCATCACGCCGGATGCGGTACTTGCGCACTCCGGCGACCTCCTCGATCAGCTCGCGGCGGTCCTCGGAGCGGATGCTGAGGATGGTGTCGATCTCGCCCTGGCCGATAACCGAGTACGCGCCCGGACCCGCGCCGGTCCCGAGCAGGAGGTCGCGAACGTCGCGCAGCCGGCAGACCGACTTGTTGATGAGATACTGGCTCTCGCCTGAGCGGAACAGCCTCCGGGAGATATTGACCTCGGAGAACTCCGTCGGCAGCCGGCCGTCGCTGTTATCGAAGGTGAGGCTGACCTCGGCCATCGACAACGCCTTGCGCGCCGCGGTGCCCGAGAAGATGACATCCTGCGAGTTCTCGGTGCGCAGCGTGCGGTAGCTCTGCTCGCCCAGGACCCACAGGATCGCGTCACTGACATTGCTCTTGCCGACCCCGTTGGGGCCGACAATGCCGGTTATGCCGGGGCCGAAGTCGAGTCTTGTCTGGTCCGCGAAGCTCTTGAAGCCCCGCATCTCGAGCTGCTTCAGGTACACTGTCTGGCGCCTCGCCGGCTGCTGCCGAATGGAGTATAGACGTCGCTGTGAGAGTTCCTGTGGCCAATGTGGCCAATGCCCCCCGGTCGCATACACCACTGAGGGCACGTGCGGGTGGAGGAAGCATCCGGCCCGCTCTGCCGCCACGCGGCGGCCCGTGGGGTGATCGTGTGATGCCTCGACCAGGGGGGCTTCCCCATCGCCGAATGCATCTTCAGGCCCCGTCCCGCCGCGACTGCCACGGCCTTCAGGGGCGCATCCGGGACCGGATCCGTCCGTGAATTATACCCACACCAGGAACCGGGTGTCAAACACGCGCTCCGCGTCGCCATCGGCGCCCAATCCGCATCTGAGACCGCCTCCGCGAGTGCCGCCGTCGTCCCCGCATGGCAGGGGCTGTACCGAAGTCTCAGGGTTGCCAGATTGAGAGACGCTGGGGTCACGTCTTGAAAGTTCATTTTTGCCCGAAAGCAAGCGAATGGCGCCCGCAATG
>DPJP01000183.1 GCA_003542955.1 Armatimonadota bacterium | reverse complement strand
CGCAATGGGTGCCAGTCCCCGGGGGCCAGTCCCCGTCTACCGTGCCCCCACATTCGACCGCACCTGCCACGCGCCATCAGCGCCGCGCTGCGCCCACGTCCAGCCCGGAATGGTGAACGCATCACCGACGGCCACGTTGTACTCATAGCCCTCGGCGTAGTCCTCGGGGTTCTTCACGCCACGGATCAGGCTGATGTCGCCCAGGTCGATGACCGAACGGCCGTCCTCCCGACGCACAGACTTGATCTCATAGCATGCATCCTGCCTGCCGTCGTTCTCCACTCGCATCCACGTGCCCGCCAGCGTCTCGCCCATGGGGAGGTCAGTTTCTGTGTAGATGCAGTTGCTCTCATCCATCTCGCGGTCGAAATCGGAGATAGTGCCCTCACGGCCTGCAGCGGGCGCACCCAGTTCGACGCCATAGCCCGACAGCAGCGTGCCCCCGGCCATCGCGGCATAGAGCGCCTGCCCGTCCCGCACGCGGATGAGCGCCCACTCTGCCGCGAAGCGGATGCCTCCCGCGGTCCGCTCCACTGAGCCATCATGTGCCGAGAGGACGTAGTCCACCATGCCATCGGCATGGGTGATCTGCAGCGCGACCGCCTCGATGCCCTCGACATCGTCGGCGGCGGGCTCCACCGGCAACCGCCGGATGTCGGACAGGCGGCGCTCGCCCTGGTACGGCTCGACCACCGCGGCATAAACGCTCGCGGCGTTCTCGCCCTGATTGTGCACCAGCAGGTACTCGAGCGACTCGGGATTGCTCGGCTTGCCCAGCCGCGGGGGCTCGCCGGTGGCGATGATGACCTCATCATGCTGCCCGAGCATGCTCAGCCGCAGGCGGACGTCGGTCTCCGCTCGGAGGCCCTTGCCGTGCTGGCCCCAGGTGTCCTTCACCTGCCAGGTGACTGAGAAGGCTGGCGGCGGGGCGGTGTCGCGGCGCACGTTGCGGAGGTACTCGTACCCGAGGCCCGCGTAGTCGAGCCCTTTGACCTGCGGGTCATACTCGCCGAAGTCGATGTCCTCTCCCGCGAGCGTGCCGGTCGGTTGCGCGGTAAGCGTCAGGCCCTCGGTGAGCACATCACCCTCCGCGGAGTGGAAGCTGTAGTGGTGCTCCGAGCCGCCCTTGACCCGGAACAGGTCGACCAGGTAGCTGTCGGCGCCGTCGATGTCGATCATGGCATACTGGCGCCGGTAGAGGTTCGTCTGCGGGTAGACGGCCTCGCTGGCGACATCGACCATCTGCACGATAGGTGAGACCCCCATCTGCTGCATGCGCCCACCGACGACGGGCTTCTGCCGCGAGCCGTCGACAACCACCGTGTTGTGGCTGAGCGTGTTGCTCGTCCACGCGACGCGGCGGGGCCAGCGGCCCGTTCGCTCGGGGTAGCCGAGATCGGGCATGAGGTCGAGTCTCTTTGCGTAGAGGCCGATGTTGAGGCGGTCATCATGTGAATGGGAGTTGGTGACCGCGCGTCCATAGTAGAGCCAGGCGGCGCGCTGGTCATCGGCGGCGTCGCCGCTTCGGAGGATGCTCAGTCCATAGCCGTTGAGATTCGTCGCGGTCTGCTCCCAGTCGCCCTGCTCGTCGACAATCGCCTGCACCTGCGCCCCGACCTGCTCCGGGAAGCCACGGGTGGAGTGCTTGTTGAGGAAGTAGGCCATCCGCGCATAGCGGGGTTCGCCGAATCTGGCGAACGCCTCGAGCATCGTGTTCGCGTTGCACGTCAGGCCGGGGCTGCCGCACGGGCTGCTGTCACCGATGTGAGGGAAGTACTTCTCACAGCAGTTGAGCAGAAACTGGCTGTCATAGCTGTGCTTGATGGCCGGGTAGAGCGCATACAGGTCGCGGTGCTCGGGACCCTCGAGCCGGGCGTAGATGTCTGCCAGCGTGCGCGCCATCGTGTAATGCGTCTTCGAGTAGCCGGGAGATGATGATCCTCCGGCGCCCTCCCGCCCGAGGATCGCTCCACACAGCACCTCGTGCATGCCGCCCTTGAGCGGGAAGGGCCCCTGGAAGGGCCACGCCAGCAGCTCTGCCTTCAGTTCTGGATCATCCACGACCAGCCCCTGCAGCGCGAGTGTCCACTCCATGTGACCGACGTCGCCGCCGTAGCGTTGCGACCCCGCCGCGCGGGAGCGCATCACATCCCGCGCACCCTCGAGGATCAGCTCACTCTCGATGTGCCTGCGCACCGCATCAGCCGAGCCCGCCCGCTCGGGATGGCCGATCTGCGCGCACCTGGCAGTGAGGAACTCCACGAGCTGAGTATCCGCGCCGATCGGCTCCCAGATGTCATCGTATGTGGTCAGCAGGTCGCGCATGCGCCCGGCTTCGCTGTAGGGCCCGCACGCCCAGATCGCCTTGCCCTCGTCGCGCCCGAGCTTGTAGTCGCCCGGGTGCACGCCCTGCTCGGTGAAGTTGAGGTCGGGGTGGATGTCGGCCATCCGCGCCATCAGGATGCCCACGACATGCGCCAACCGCGGCTCTCCCGTGCGCTGGTAGTCCTCCGCCATCGCGCGGGCATCCCGGGTCAGCTGGGTCCACAGCGTGCCGCAGTAGCGGGCGATGAACCAGAAGCGGTTGCCCTTCTCATCGACCCAGCCGGTCCCATCATCGACACCCCAGGTGCGGAGCGGGTCGTCGGCCGCAGGGCGCTCGGGATTGAAGAGCAGGCTCCTGTCGGCCTGCTCGGGGATGAAGTAGCCGCGCGAGTCGAGGCCGCTCTCGTAGAATGCCGCGAAGTCGTTGGTGGGGAACACTGCCCCGCAGTTCGGGCATGTGACCTTCCAGGGCTTGTTGAGGATGTCGCACTTGAAGGGCCACAGGCCGCCGACATCATACGCGGCCTTCCCGCACTTCGGGCAGCCCTCGGTCTGGTTGACACCCATGGCGCGATAGACAGCAGGGCCGGGAGGCAAGGTCCAGAACTGCTCATCGCTCAGCGCCAGGTAGCCGGCCCACTTCTCGCGGACCTTCGCCCGAGCGTCATCGGTCCAGCCCTGCCTGAGTGTCGCGATCTCATCGGCCTCGCGCAGATACGGCCGCTCGGCCGCAATCGCCACCGCGGCGCTATAGAGCAGGGCAAAAGCAGTCAGTGCAGTGCGGATGTCCAATGGCAGTCACACCTTTCTGTGACGCGATGCGGGGAGGGGCCGCACGCGGGGAGGGGCCGCACGAAGGAGCAGCGGGGCCGTATCCGCTGCGAGTGAGGTCGGCCCACGGCAACCCGACGTCTGGGCCGACCTCGTGACGCTGC
>DPJP01000182.1:17350-17488 GCA_003542955.1 Armatimonadota bacterium | reverse complement strand
CGAGTCGTAGACTCCCGCCGCATCCTGCTCGATGTAGTATCCCTCGACCCCGACCTGCTTGAACAGGCGGAAGTCGCCGGCCAGCCGGCCCAGGTTCCCCATCGGCAGGGCCGGGCCGTAGGTGTTGGGGTAGTACCG
>DPJP01000182.1:8351-17328 GCA_003542955.1 Armatimonadota bacterium | reverse complement strand
CCCACAGGTGATTTGTGACCTTTCGCCAGTCTTCGAGGTTGCGCTTCGTACCCGCATTGCCGGGGCTGTCGATTGGCGCGGCGAAGTTGTCGTCAATCGGCGCGAAGATGACCACGACGTTCTCCGGCAGCCTGATCGTCCGCGGCGGAATCTCGCTTTGCTCCTTGCGGTAGGCCAGTGTGCTGATTCTGGCCTGCGGGAACTGCGCCTGCACCTGCGGCCCCAGTTCCGCGAGGTAGTCAAAGAGCGGCGCGCCGGGGGTGCCCTCGCGCTCGACGAGTGCGCGGCAATCCGCACAGTCGCAGAACGCCCCGGTCCAGTCCATCGCCGACACCGAGTACGTCCCCGCGGGGTTGGCCTCGCCGATGCGCTTGAGGATGGCGGCGGCCAGCGCCGTCCGCAGGCCGGGGTTGCTGAAGCAGAGCTGGCGCGAGGAGACCCGCTTGTCGCCGGCGAGACTGAACCACTCCGGATGGGCGGCGAAGTGCTCGTCCGGCGGTAGCCACTGGAACAGCGTATGCACGAGCCAGCCCTTCGGCGGGTAGGCGAAGGTCTGCGAAGTGCCGCCGTAAGGCGACGTGTCGCCGGTGAAGTTCAGGTCGGGCCCCTGGCAACGGTTGCGCACCAGGAAGCGCTGCATGAGTTGGCGGTCCGAGTACGCGTTCGGGTGGCAGCAGATGTCGCGCACCGCCATTGCAGGCGCATCACGGCGGTTCAGGGCCTGGACCTGCAACGTGGCGCGGTGCGGGATGCTCTCCTCGCCGTACCAGGTCATCCAGCAGCAGCCCAGGTCGTCCTCGAGGAAGGAGTAGACCGCATAGAGCGTGCCGCGAGGCCGGCCGCCCACAAGCAGCAGGTCATCGCCCACGCCGCGGATGATGAACTCCTCCGGCCTCAGGCTCGCGACCGTCCTCGCGCCCAGCAGGCGCCGGGCCTCCCGCGACGGTCCGACTAGAATCCGGCTCCCCACGACCGCCTGCCTCTCGTCAACGACCGCGAAGGAGGCGCCGGTGATCTTCTGCAGGTACTGGGCCAGTTCGGTTGCCGCGGTCTGCTCGGCGGTCGAGGGCTCCGCGCTCACCACGATCGTGGCGCGGGCCCGCCCTTTCTCGGCCAGCACGAGCGTGTTGGCATTGGCAACCCCCGGCAGCAAGGCCAGAGCCAACATCAGGCCGAGTCGAGTCATTTCACATCGTCCTTTCGCCCGCCCCTGTGCCGCCGGGTCAGTGCCGGACCCCCGAGTTGAGCCATTCCTCGTCAAAGATCGCCATGTCCAGGTCGCTGCTCATGGGGCGCACGTCGCGGTAGTGGCTGATGCCCAGCAGGATCCGGCCGTCGTCGAACTGGATCAGCCCGTGGTTGCTCAACTGGTTGCTGCCGGTCTCGGTGCCGATGAGCAGGGGTTCGCCCCAGCTCTGCCCGCCATCGCGCGAGACCGCCGCAACGAGCGGGTAGCGGGGGTGCTGAGTGGTCGAGGAGACGTTGTTGTGGACCACCAGCAGGTTCCCGCTCTGCAATCTGATCATGCGGGACATCGACTCCGGGGCCGCTAGCGGTGACGGCTTCGACGCGCTCCACGTCTCCCCGCCATCCGCCGATGTGGTCTGGTGCAGGCAGCCCCCCTTGGTGCGGAACAGGCAGAAGAGCTGGTCGGGCGCGGTCTCGACGATCTGCATCTCCATGACGCCGCGCGGAGTGTCCACGGTGATCTCCCCGCTGCGCCGCCACCCATCTCCTCCGTCGTCGGAGATCATGCAGACGCCGGTTTAGTGCTGGTGGCCGGTCGCGGGGTCAGAGCGCTCCGGGTCCATGAACATGAAGGCAGCCAGGAGGCGGCCGCTCTTTAGTTGCAGCAGGTCATCAACAGCCCCGTAGAAGCCAACGACCGGCAACTCCTTGCCGCCGGCGATATCCGTGTATGGCAATTCCTCACCATGGTCAAACGACCTACCTCCGTCCATGGAGCGGCGCAGGTAGACTCGTGTTCGGCTCAGGAAGTAGTTGCTGCCGGTGGTCGCAATGCGGCGCTGTTCGTCTACTTCCATCTCATCCATGATGGTCATGGCCTGGAACATGAGAGTCTCAGTGCCGCTGCGCAGTCTCAGCAGACGCGGGTACGGTATGCCGCCAGGATAGTCCGCCAGGTAGACCTGCGGGTCGCTCCACGTCAGGCCGCGGTCCTTCGAGGTCGAGTAGAGCATGATGCCGTTGCTCGAGCATTCATCGAAGTCGTACGCGTACCAGTACACCATCACATCGCCTGAAGGGAACTGGTAGAAGCAGGGGTTCTGGTGGTAGTCGGCCCCGACCCCGCCGCGGATGAACTGGAAGTACTCCAGTTTGCCGGAGGTGTACGTCAACGGCGCGATGGTCGCGATCTTCATGGGTACCTCCTATTTCTGCCCGTAGAACCACTCGGTAGCAATGACCGCCACACGCAGGTCGATCACATCCTGCATGGCCCCGTCGGGCAGGTATTCGCACGTCCAGTAGTTCACGATGGCCTGTCCCGCGCTCGTGAAGCGGCAGCCGGGGTTGGAGAAGGCGNNGGGACGGGTCATCCTCGATATCGCGGATGTGCCCCCAAGTGCGACCCTCATCGCGCGAGACCGCCGCCGTCAGCGGGCTGCGCTTCCCGTAGTGGGAGCGAAAGCCCGGATTGTACGGGCTGTTGTTCCAGATCATCAGCAGGTCGCCCGTGCCGGGGATGCGGGTGAGTTCCGGGCACGATTCGGGCGTCCGCAGGCCCGTCGTCTGAGGCGCGGACCAGGTCTCGCCGTCATCGGCCGACTCTGACATGAACAACGAGCCGAGCTGATTGCGCATGACCATCAGCACCCGCCCGTCGCGGGTCTGCCCGACATGCGGCTCCATCGCCCCGCGCATCGGCAGGCACACCCTGCTGTCTGCCTCCCGCCAACTGAGGCCGTCGTCATCGCTGAGCAGCACGGCGGCCGCGTAGCTATGCGAGTAGCCATCTTCACCCGGGCGCGCCACGGGGCACACGGGCAGCAACAGACGCCCCGAGTCCGTTCGTTTGACCACCGCGTTGCACAGGCCATAGTCCTCGCGGACTGCGAACTCAGTCAGCGGCGCGAAACTCGCCCCCTCATCGGCAGACTTCCAGATGTGCTGGGTGGAGCTACTCGGCGCGGCCGTATGCTGGCGCATGAACAGCAGCAGTACGCCGCCGTCAGCCGCACGAATCAAGTTGGGCGAGTAGACGTTGATATCGCCGGGGCTGGTTTCCGTGACAACCCGGTGTCCGCTCCAGGTGATGCCGCCATCGGCGGATTCCTGCGCCACCAGCCGGGTCCGAGCGAAGTCGCTGCCATCGCCGGCGAACTCCATGTATACGATCAGCAGTCGCCCATCGTTCAGCTCGATGACATCGCCCTCGCTCTTGCGCGTGTACTCGGGCGTGTGCTCGGCAACGCTCACTATCTGCTTCATGCCTGTCTCCTTTGCTGCTCCTCAGTTTCGGCACTCTCTCCGGGTCACCCCGCAAGAGCGCTTGTACGGGGTCGGAATGGCGGTCGGTCACACTCAGGCTACTGGATCATCCCCGTAACCTCTTCGATAACGGGGTAGGTACCCAGCAGCGCGGAGTCCAGCGTGAGCCGGTACTGGAAGGTGCCTCCCGGCGTCATCTGCACCGGACCGAAGCGCAGCGTCTCCCCGGACCGGGAGGCCAGCGGAACCTCTTGCCAGGCTTTGCCATCGCCGCCGGGGATGCTGACCTCGACGGCTACCGAACCGGCGGCGCCCAGACGGGCCCTGACTTCCAGGAAGCCCCGGGCGACTCCCTCGGGAACGGGAATCACCGTGGATGTGTAGTGCTCTTGCGGCGAGCGGCTCGCGAGGCTGCCCGCGTCGGGCAGTTGCTTGNNTGGGATCCAGGTGAAGCGGTCCTGGGCGAAGCCATCCGGGCCGCCCCAATAGAGACGCGCCCCGACGGAGTGGCGCCCGCCGCGCGGCAGCCCCGGGAACACCTCGGTGGGCTCGGAGTGGTTGAAGACCAACAGGTCCATGAAGCCATCCCGGTCATAGTCCAGGGACTGAGCGGCTGCCGCCGAAAAGGCCGGGAGGGCCAGGGAGTTCGCCTGTGTGAACTGCCGCGATCCATCATTCCACAGCACCTGCGCGTCAAGCAGCCGGGTGTCGCCGCCATGGTAGTTGGCCGAGATGATCTCCGGCCGGCCGTCACGGTTGACATCAGCTACCGCCCCACCGTGGGCCCCGCCCAGCGTAGGTACGGCGGTCGGGTGGCCGAAGTCGATCTTCCCATCGCGACCCCAGAGGAGCAGGGAGCCGGCCCGTTCGTTGTAGTACAGACCGCGTTCGTCGAGATCACTGAACACAAAGGCCAGCAGGTCCAGCCCGCCGTCTCCGTCAAAATCAGCGAGGTGGAGATAGAGAATGAACTTCTTCATCTCGGGACTGCTGTAGCTTCTCGCCTCATCGAAGCCGCCCCCGGCTTTCCCCGGCAAGACAACCAGTGCGTTGGCTGCACCGTAGACCAAGTCCACCAGACCGTCTTTGTCCACATCCCCCAGCACAAAGCCTCTAGTGATGGGCGCGGGAAGCGTGATCTCTTCAAGCGAGGCGTCGTCGGCCAGTGGCTGCCGAATCAGGTAGAGCTTGCTGCCGGCACTGACCACCAGGTCGAGTACACCATCGCGGTCAGTGTCAGCCACCTGGACCATTACCCCTGCTGCGGGCAGCGTGAATGACTTGATCTGTTCACAACCACCGCTGCTGGGACGGAAGATGGAGAGCCGGCGTGAGCCAAGCTCGAAGGCTACAATGTCGGTGCGGTCCTCGGCCGCCAGGTCGGTGGCCGTCAGGCACAGCTCATGGGCCAGAGGCGGCAGCTTCAGCATGTTGATTTCGGAGTAGGACCGGGTGGGGTTGCCCCAGTAGATGTACGAGGGCACGCCCCCGGAGGTAGGGCCGGTGCCGGCCCCATGCAAGCCGCTGTGGCGGTTGACGAACAGGATGTCGCGCTTGCCGGGCCGGGCCGCCGAGGGGAGAGTGGTCACATCGGTTGCTCCGAAGGTCGCCAGTGGCGTAGCGTTCGCGGCGTGCAGGCCATGGGGTCCCCCCCAGTAGACCGCCGAGTTGGCGTCATACGAGCCTGTCACCAAATCCACATACCGCGCCAGGACGGCGTCATCCACCCCGTTACCATTGATGTCGGCCGCCGTGACGGCATGGGCGCGCTGCGTGGGTAGCAGAGTCGTCGGCCACTGCGTGATCTCTCCCCCATTGTTCATCAGCACATAGCTGCCTTCGGGCTGTCCGCCGGCGTATACCGCGATCGCCAGGTCCTTGCGGCCGTCACCGTTGAAGTCGCCCGCCGCGGTCCCATAGACCCCCGGTATGGGTATGGTGGCCTGGCGCTCCGGGGCGAACCGGCCGGCGCCATCGTTCCAGAGAACCACCACATTGGAGACCGTCGGCACGATAATGTCCAGCGCCCCGTCTCCGCTCAGATCGGCCAGGTGAAGCTTGCGCTGGGCGAACCCCCAGGGGCTGTTGCGCCCTGTCTCCACCCACTGCCCTCGCCCGCGGAAGCCGCGGTGCTTGCCCGCCAGGTGGACCCGCACGCCGGCATCAGGCCCGGCCTCGTAGAAGACGACATCGGGGTGCCCGTCACCATCCAGGTCGCCAGTGGCGGCATCCAGGGCATACAGAGTGGGCAGGGTCCTCGTTCGGGCAGGCCGGCGCAGATCACGGCTACCGAAGAAGACCCGTGATACCTGCGCGCCCTCGGAGGCGGCAGCCAGGCGCTCGGCGCGGGGCAGAAGCACATTGGCTCGCGTGACGTACTCTCCGTCACGCTGGGTGACCACCAGGTCCGTGCAGCCGTCGCCATCGAGGTCTGCCGCGGCCAGCCCGGTGTAGTAGCCCGCCGGCCAGATAATCGGCCGGGCAGGATCGAAGCCGCGCGGGCCGCCCACATAGATCACCAGCGGGTAGGGCTCGGCGTTCCAGCCATGGACGAACCCCGAGAGGGCAATGTCCATCCAGCCGTCGCCGTTGAAGTCCCCGGTCGCTGCCGCCAGCCCACCCAGCACGGGCAGCAAGGTCGCCTGCTGCCGGGCGCGGACGTAGTGCTCCAACACCTCACAGCCGGGCCGGTCCTCGACCACCGGCGGCCTCAGCGACAGCAGCGACGCCTCTTTCGTCCAGCGGTACAGGACTGCCGGGGCGGTGTCATAGTGGTTGTGGTCATTGACCGCCACCACCTCGGGGAAGCCGTCGTTGTTGTAGTCGAAGCGGTTGATGAAGCGGATCTCGCCCCGGTCGCCCTTGCGGGCCACATACAGCCCCGTGCCGGGCGACGACAGGCTGCCCCGGCCGAAATCAGTAAAGGTCGCATGGCGGAAGAACGTCGTTGCGGCAGCGGACTGCGCCTGTTTCGCCACTATGGCAGGCTCAGCGCTCCATGGCAGCGCGGGGAGGGCCACCAGTAGAAGGATGGCGGCAGGGGCAGCGGTCAGTCCACGCGTCATGAGAGCAATTCCTTTCACTCGATAGACCGATTCCTCAGTTGTCACTCGTAACGGAGGGCCAGGACCATGTCGTAGAGCCTCCAGGCGTGTCCGAGGTCACCCTCCACCGGCTGGTGGATGCCGCCGGCAGCCAGGCTGTTGTGCACCCGCACAANNTAGCGCAGGTGCTCGGGCTTCACCTCGATGGTGAACGGCTGCTCCCAGAGCCGGCCGACATCTTTCCCCGTGGACTGAGTTGTATGCTCGCCGACCAGCACGCCGTTGACGTAGACCCAGGCCTGTTCGTCCACCGCGCCGAACCGCAGGGCCAGTCGCGAGCCCAGGCCTTCTTGGGGCATGGCGAACTCCGTGCGGTACCAGCCATAGCCGGTGTACTGCCCGATGGTGTTGTCCCAGAAGTCCGGCACCTTGATCNNNNTCTCCATCGACACCGGCATCCTCCGGGTCCTTGCGGAAGCGCCACTCGCTCCCCAGACTGGCGGCACCCTGGATGGCGGCTTGCTTGACCTCGCCTCCTGTCGCCACTTCGACGCAGTTCGCGCCGCGGCGCACCAGTGGGGGCGGGACAGGATAGACGAGCCGGTCCTCCGTCAGGGCGCCGTTCTCGAGCCACTGGCCGTTGAGCTTCACTTCGGCGTCGGTGGCCTGCTTCAGCCCCTGGACCCGCAGGTGAAGGGATAGCGTCGGGATCTTGCCGCCCCCGGCCCGCTCCCGCAGGTCATCGCCGAACCGCAGGTCGAACACCGCCGGGGCGCCGGGGCTGATTTGCCGGGAGTTCGCCGGCGTCAGAATCGTCCGGTTCTGCATCGCCTCGCCCCCAGCGAGCCAATGGCCCGGCGACCAGTTGCACGTTGTCACGANNCACGAAGTAGAGCTTGTCGAGGCCCTCCAGCGTCTTGGGGTCACCCAGTTCCCTCCATTCGCTCCGCGTCGAAGTGAAGAAGTTGAACATGTAGATCCCGTCCACGCCCGCCTGCCAGGCTTCCATGGCCCGCGCCCGATAGCTCTCGGTGCTCCAATGGCGGGTGAACTCACCGTCCTTGCCCTCCACCTTCTCGTTGACCCGCGACTCGCTCAGGCTCGCATAGACCGGCACCCCGTAGCGGTGCCCCAGTTCCACGCTGTACTCCCAGGGGTTGAGCCGGAAGTAGCAGGTGGTGATCAAAAGATCCACCAGGCCCTCCTTCACCCAGCGCTCGATGTCCAGCCCGATCCCCCGGCAGTACTCGACGGAGTCGGGGACACGCACCGCGATGAGAATCGGCTTGCCGCGCTTGATGCCCTCGTCCTCGGTCATGCGGCGGAGTCGGCGGATCAGGTCGGTCATCATGTCCAGCTCTTCGGCACTCGCCTTGCCGCCCCAGGCAACGCTCTTGAACAGCACACCATGCCGGAAGAAGTCCAGCTCGATGCCATCCACGTCGTAGTTCTGGCAGACTTCCTCCAGGCGCCGGAACTTGTGGTCGCGCAACCCTGCCTGGCCGTAGTCATAGGCGGTCCATTGCCCGTGGCGCGGGCGACTCTCCAGGGAACCGACCAGGTACTCCGGGTGCTCCTGCTTGAACTTGGGCCAGTCCGGATAGGGCTTGTCGGGCCGATGGCCCCCGTCGTGGGTGTCGTTCATGCGCATCGAGCAGAAGATCTCGAGGTTGTGAGCGCGACTGAACTCCACCATCACCTTCAGCGGATCAGTCCCCTGGTCGATCAGGTCCGGAACGATGTTCTTGACCTGTGCGAAGTACTTGCCTTCCGGGCTGTCCTGGCCGTAGTAGTCGGCATACAGGTCCATCGGGTTGGTGTAAGTCTCGCTCACTTTGCTGGGGTGGAAACTCTTCGGCCCACAGAGCGAGCAGTAGAAGATCGAGTCCACCTGCGAACCGACCAGCGCGGTGGTGCGGCGGGCGAGCAGGCTCTCGGCGGTGGCCGGCTGGCTCTTGGGAATCGTCCACGAGTCATCTCCGTCGTTGTTGAAGATGAGCCGGCGCTGGCGGTGCGCCGCCTGCTGGCGCCGGGCCCGGAAGGCCTGCCGTGCCTGGTCCGTGGCGATCTCGGAACTCAGGTTCTCCGGGTCGAGGTAGCGGCGCCAGTGGGTCACGAAGGTCGGGTCGGAAATGCCGCGGACGAGTGCCGCACTGCGCTTCGTCCAGGCATTGAACATGTAGAATCCGTGGGCTTGGGCGGCATAGGCCTCCGCCGCCCGGCGCAGGTAATCAGAGCGCTTCAGCCAGAACTGCGCCCCGGGCTTGAGACCCCGCGCGACGTCCTTGTCCGTCAACTCCGCGCTGGCGATCTCATGGAAGTAGAACTCGGTGCCGGGCCAGACCTGTACCTTCGTGCCCCGCACCATGGCCACCCAGGGCTTGATGTCAAACCAGCGCTCAGGGCCCGGGAAGGCCGGGATCAGCGCGTCTACCAGCCCTTCGCGCACCCAGGTCTGGGGGTCGAAGCCGAAGGTCTCA
>DPJP01000182.1:7219-8329 GCA_003542955.1 Armatimonadota bacterium | reverse complement strand
CGGCAGACGCACCGAGACCAGCACCGGGAGGCCGCGCTTGCGCCCCTCGGCGTTCATGGCCGCCCGAACCTCGCGCATGAAGCCGTTCATCACCTGCTGCCGCACGCTGACCCAGCGCGGGTCGTCAAAGGCCACCTCGGCGCCGTCGCCGCCGTGCGCCTGCCGGAACAACTCCGGCATCGGCGCCTCATAGCCCAGTACGTTGGGATAGCGGCAGAAGTCCAGATTGACTCCCTCGCACCCGAACTCGACCAACTCTCGCAGCACGCCGATCCGTCGCTCCCGCACCGCCGCGTGGGCATAGCTCAGGTAGAACGAAGGCGTGGTGTGCCTGGGCGAGTGCAGCACGCGCATCTCCGGGTGCTCTTTCTGAAAGCGGCTGTGGAACAGCTCCGAGTACTCCGGATGGCCGCCGTAGTCGGCGTTCATCCGCTGGGAGCCCCAGAAGACGAGACCGATCTCCCGGCTGCGCTGGGCGAGCCAGGGGAACAGCCGGGGCTCGTGCTGATCCAGATAGACAAAGTGACGCCGCTGTGCCTCATAGCCCTTGGTGGGCCATTCCTCGACCCCCTCGCCGTGGAAATCCACATAGCGGCTGCGGTAGTTGGCCATCTCCCCAAGGTTGGTGGAGAACTCGAACTGGGAGACATCCGTCCCCTGGTAGCGCTCCGCCATTTCCGGCAGTTGGTTGGGGTCCCACGAGGGGCTCCAGAAGCCTTCACTGCCGCCGTCATTGTTCACGACCAGGGGCTTGCCGCCGTTGCCCGGCCGCGGAACCAGCGACACCCTCTTGTCCAGCGGCTCCACCCGCACCCCCGCCAGCCGCAAAGCCTCCGCCTTGACCTCGAGCAGCAGTTGCTCGGCTCCCCCCTGCCCGATGCCGAGGAATCGCTCGCGCAGGAGATAGCCGGTATCCTTCAGGGCCGGCACCTGGCGTGTGATCCCCCCCACCGTGGCGGTGAACTCGGGCGAGGGGACCAGAGACAGCCCATAGACTGCTACCCGCCCCCGCCCCGGCAGTGCGACCTGCAAGCTCTTGCCGGCAGGGAGGATAGCGGCCTCCGCCGGGGCACCCGGCGCAGGGCCCTCGATCGCGACCACTCCCAGCCC
>DPJP01000182.1:219-7175 GCA_003542955.1 Armatimonadota bacterium | reverse complement strand
CCTGCGAGTCCAACTCCTGCGACTGGGCCTGCCGGGTCTCTGCCGCCGACAGCACCCGCAGCCGCTTCTCGACCCGGTTGAACGGTATGCGGCCCTCAACCATCGTCGTGGCCACCACGGCATACTCGCCCGACACGAGGCCCTTGTCAGCCAGGGACAGGGCCTGCCAGTAGACGTCATAGTAGGCCGGATGCCCGCCCTTGAGAAGCGTCGCCTCAGAGAAGGGCGGCCGCCGCGTCGCCAGGACTTTCCCCCGGGCATCCAGTAACTCCACGACCAACTTCGGGCGCAGGTCCGGCCTCCGGTAGACCCCGTCGTAGGTGCTCAGCACTGCCGGCGGGACGGCCCTCAGCCAGCAGCGCAGGGGTTCGCCAGCTTCGATCGTCCGCGGCCCGGCCAGCTTCATCTCCCCAGGGTACATCATCCCATCCGGCGGCCGCAGCGAGTTCTGCAACTCGTCCGCGATACCCCACTCGATGTCCTGAGGCTGTGCGGCGCCGGCCCCGGACAGGCACAGCAGGGCCACAATCACCGATAGCCAGATACTGGTCATGCAGATACTCATGCTGTTGTCTCCCATCGGTCTCCCGGACTTCCGGCGATGGCGTCTCTCACAGCCCCAGCATTCGTTCGGCATTGCCGCGGAAGACGGCGTACTCGACGTCCGCAGGTAGCGCCATCTCTCGCAGCACCCGGATCATCTCCGGGTCCTCCTCGCGTACAAAGCGGTCCGTGCCGAACATCAGCTTGCCCGCGTGCTTCAGCACGAACTCCCGAGCATAGGCCACGTCGCGGCGGAAGGCATTCAGGCCGCTGCCCGCCGAGAGGTCGGCGTGGAGGTTCGGGTACTGGCCCAGCAGGCGGTCGATGCTGCCCCCCGGCGCCACCGGGCCCTCAGGGTAGCCTGACTTGTCCTCATCCGTCACGTCCGCCGAGATCTCCGCCCACCACGCTGGGCCGTGACCCACGAAGACAGTCTCCGGGAACTCCAGCAGACACTCCTCCAGCCACGGCATCCCCACCGGATCGAGCACCCCTGACGTGCGCTGCCAGCGGAAGTCGAACACCACCGGCCAGCCCAGTTGGCCGCAGGCACGGTAGATCCCCTTCATCCGCGCGTCGTTGGTGGGCAGGTTGCAGAGGAACTCTCCACAGCCCCGACAGCCCTGGTCCGCGTACTCCTTCAGAACCGGGCAAAAGTCGTAGGCGCCATCGTTGGAGCTGCGGCGGGGGTCAATGTTGGCAAAGGGAATGAGCCGGTCCGCGTGCAGGGCGCAGTCCGCCAGCGCCTGCTCGGTGGTGTAGTAGTAGTCCTCCTCCTCCGGGTGCACCAGGGGCAGGATCACCGACCACTCGATGTCATGCGCGTCCATGAAGCTCAGGAGCTTCTCGACCGTCAGCGGCGGATAGCCGTAGATCACCTTGCCGAGGTGTGCGTGTACGTCTATGATTCCATCCATGGTGGTGCCTCCAGAGAGGGGTCGATGGGCGGAGCCCGTCGCGTCGTGGGCGGCAGGTCCCGCCGCCTCGATCGAGCTGCGCATGGCCTAACGCTCGGCTTCGGGGATGGAGTATGTGCCGATGTGGTTGCGCATCGCCCGCTCCGCCTCATCAGGGTCGCGCTGTCGCAGCACTGCCACCAGGTCCTGGTGCAGCGTCGCTGAACCGGCCGCCGCCGGCACCGAAAGCGGCACGGCGGGCAGGGCGAGGAAGGTGGTCAGGAGACTGGTGACCTCGAGCATGCGCACCAGCTCGCTGTTGCCGGAGCGTTTTGCCAGGAAGCCATGGAACTCGGTTTCCGCGGCCACCACCCGGTCGAGGTCGTTGCTTCCGTCCGCTTCGTCCACAGCCCTGGCCAGCTGCTCCAGGATCGCGATATCCGCCTCGGTGGCATTGCGGGCGAACAGCCGTGCCGCGTAGCTCTCCAACACGCCCCGCACCTCCGCAAGCTGCACGTAGCGGCTCAAGTCCATGGCCTCTACGACCACCGAGGACCCCGGCCGGCGGCTCACCACGCCATACTGACTCAGCCGCGTCAGCGCCTCGCGGATGGGAGTTCGGCTGACACCCAGGCGGTCCGACAGCTCCGTCTCCGTCACCGTCGTGCCCGCCAGCAACTCGCCCGAGCGGATGAGCCGCAGCAACTCCTCGTAGACCTGTTCAGAGAGCCTCAAGCTGGTCACCATGGAGGGGGAATAGGCCGCTGGATGCCGGTGGTGTCCGCAGTGTATACAACGCGCATGCCCCCGTCAAGCTGGGAGTGTACTCGCCCGCCCAAGCGACTGCCCCAGGTCCGTCAGGCCTCGACCGGATGCGGGAGGCCATCGGGGCTGAAGGAGTACCGGGGCTCCCAGCCGTACAGGCGCCGCGCGGCCTCGAGGTCCCATTGATCGCCCGAATCGGCGCCGACCACGTGCACCAGCGAGTAGGCCGGCTCGGTCGCCCCCAGCGCCAGAGCGATACAGCGGGTCACATCGTCGACGTGAACGCGCGAGGGCGCGGGCCCGGAGCCGGGACGCTTCTCCAGGTCTTCCACGTAAACGTTGCCCATCCACGCCCCGCCGTTCTCGGGCATGTACACATTTCCGAGGCGCAGCACCGCCACCGACACGCCGAAGCGGATCTGGAACATGCGGCAGATATCCTCGCCAAAGCCCTTGCTCATGCCGTAGATACCGTTGCTGAAGTGTCGGCAGTCGGATGCTACGAACGTGCCGGGCGCTATCCCATCCACCGCGCTCACCGAGCTGCTGTAGACGAATCGGCGGACACCTGCCTCCATGGCCGCCCGCAGCATGGTGTGGGTACCCACGGCGTGGACCTGCAGCGCGCCGGGGGAGTAATCGAGTATCTGTTCCATATCGCCTGAGAGGCAGTCGAGCATGGCAAGGTGGGCGACGGCATCGCAGCCCTGTATCGCTTCGCGAGCGGCAGCGAGGTCGAGCACGTCCAGGTGCCGGAAGCGGGGATCATCGAGCGGGGTGATATCGCCCAGAACGAGATCGTGATCTGCCTCCAGCGCCCGCGTGAGCCTCCGCCCGAGCCGTCCTGCCGCCCCGGTGATGAGGACCGTCATGATTCGCATTCTCCTGTCTGCGCAGCGCTATCCATGTGCGTCTCGTCACTTCTCATCGGGGAGGCGGTGGAGGGCCACCTCATCGAAGTAAACCTTGCCCCCGTCGCCATCGAAGCCGTTGGTAATCGGCATGATGGTGATGCTCTCGACATCACGGCCGCGGAGCCTGGCTGGCACGGTCGCCTCGGCCGCCATGAGCGTCCACTTGCCGGGGACGAGCCGCATCAGCGCACCGGCGCCCGCACTCCGGCTCCCATTGGGCGCGAATGCCAACTCGACGGTGCCCTTGCTTTGCTGGCCCGGCGGGACGTACACCCAGGCGACCGCCGCGTACTTGCCCGGACCGGCGAAGTCGGCGGTCATGACCGGCGCGCCACGCAGCATACCATCGCACANNACAGCACGCTGTACTCGCCGTGGTGTGCCACATCGGTGCTGCGCTTCATGGTGCCGATTGGCGGGGCCTCGCCGGTGTCGGGCTTGCGCCAGAACATCCAGCCGGTGGCGCCGTCGCCGCTTCCCTCCTCGAAGGAGTGGTTGGGGCTGACGATCTCCGTCTTGCCGCCGACGACGGCAAGCAGCAGGGCGGCCTGATCGCGGACCAGGGCCGTCTCGGAGCCGGAGGCCAATTCCGAGATTCGCCGATGCACGGCGTTGTCGCCCTTTGCCACCCAGTCGGCAACCGACCAGAGTCCGCCGCTGCCCCAGTCCTCGCCGCGCACGGCGGGGAACCGGCCCAACGCGAGCGGATGACACAGGACCGGGTCATCCGGGAAGACCTCCAGGGCCAGGTGCAGGCGGCGCGCGGTCGCGGTCATGCCTTCGATGCCGCTCTCGATGGCCGCGAGAGCCTGCGATTCGGTCTCGATCCCCGTGGCGGTGGCCACATGGCTGAGATAGGTCAGCGCGGATGCCTCATAGTACTGGAAGGCCTTCTCGAGAAGCTCGGCGCGGGCCCTCTGGGCCGGGGTCTTGCAGCGGGCGAGCGTCTCATCCAGCAGGCGGCGGCTCTCGAGGATATCCTCCCGCCGGACGGTTCCCAGGTATGTAGCGCTGTCGAAGGGCAGGTACTGGCCCTGCTTCGTGAACCATGGTGAGGAGAGGATGTCCTCCGTCCAGAAGCGCTCCCAGATGGCATAGTAGCGGCTCAGGTACGGTGCGGCCTCAGGCCCGACGCAGCGCTCATACCACTCCGCGAGCAGCGCATCGACATCCTGCCGGGGGTTCCACCAGAGCTTGAGCTGGATGTACGGCTTGGGGCCCTCCCCCCAGTTCGGATACAGCTCCGCATAGAGCGCCTTCACGCCGGTCTGGGCACCAAATGTCAGGTAGTTCTGCACCTGGTGGAAGTAGACGCGCGGCACGCAGTAGGGCGTCCCGTAGATGTAGTCGTACCATGCGCAGGTCGGGACCGCCTGCTGCCACTGCCGGGTGATGGCCTCACCGGCACTTCGGATCTCCGGGTCGATCCACTTCATGCGGTCATAGGTCATGTACGGGATGATGCGGGGGTGCACGTTGATGCTCTGCGGCGGGGCGCCGACATAGTGGTACGCCAGCAGGCCGAACCACTTGTCAGGATGGTGCTCCAGCACGCCCTCCACGACTCTGTTGCACCACTCGTAGTAGAGGTCGGAGTAGTCCGGATAGCCCAGGAAGTTCTCACCGCCGCCGATCTTCGCCCGGCAGTTGTCACACTGGCAGAAGTTGCGGTTGTCATTGATCCCCAGCGAGTACGACGTCCGGGATGGGTCCTCGTCGAAGTATGCGGTGATGACCCGGATAGCCTCCTCGACACTGCCCTCCGCCGTGAAGCACGGCTGCCAGCCCTCCCGCTGCGTGGGCAGGAAGCGCTTGCCGTCGATGAGTGGGAGGAACTCGGGATGCGTCTTCGGGTAGGTCTCCCAGTTGAAGAGGTTGCGGAGGTTGTGATGGAACTGCACGCGGCCGTGCATGCGGTTGAAGCGCGCCCATGCGGTCTGGGGACTCCCCTGCAGGCCGCTGAAGAGCCGGGAGAAGAAGACCGGCTGCTCGGTCACCGTGCTCTCGGGGATCGCGATGGTGCTGTGCCGGGGCACATGCGTCCCGTCATCACCCGGCATCAGCCACCTGACGCCGACGTGGCGCTCCAGCAGATCATAGATGCCGAACTCCGTGCCCCAGTCGCTGGGCCCGCAGATGCTGACCGCGCGACCGGCCGTGCGGACGATGAAGCCGTCATCGTCGAACCCTTCAGCGAAGGTGGTAGGCCACAGCGTTACCGGGCCGACCAGCACCAGTGGATCGTCCGGGCCTGCCTGCAGCTCACTTTCCGCCACGACCGGCAGCGTCGCCCCCGTCGACTGCGCGATGTGGCTGACCAGCGCCGCGGCGGCGCTCTTCACCTGTGCGGAGCAGTCATCCGGCACGACCAGGGTGGCGACAGGTTGGCCATCACGAACGAGAGTCACATCGGCAGCGACGGTCGTGCAGGTGAGAATCGCAATGAGCAGACAGATCATCAGCAGCCGCATGTCAGGGCTCCTCTGAGGGCGTTCATCGAACCGCGGGTGGTGCGTCACACATGGTGACATTCCTCCCATCGGGGTCCATGCCCTGCCCATCTGTGCCGCGGACGCCGGCGGGGCCGGGCACACGCGGGCGCGTCTCCTGCCGGCGTCCGCTCGGACGGCAGGCCGGCCACCGTCACTCGGCCCGCCCCTCCGACGGCAGGCGGCCCGATCTCACCCTTCCCCTCAGCGCCCCAGCGCCTCGTTGCGCAACCTGACGCTGCGTGCCAGGTAGTCACGGGCCGTCTCCAGGCCGAACTCCTCCGCAACCGCCTCGACCGGCAGGTCGGCCCGGTGGGAGGCAAGCAGGAAGTAGCCCTCCGGCTCCCAGACCTCGATCTCGACATCCGGCGTGTACTTCTCGCGGATTCTCGGCAGGAGCTTCTGGTGGAAGTCGAGGTGGTACAACTCCCGGTTGATGTGGATGTTGGCGACGGCCCACGGCGGCAGGTTCCCGTGACGAACCTGGTAGGTGTCGAGGCCCTGTCTGGCCAGGGAGCGGCCGTTCATGTCGATGATCGAGCTTTCCAGGTGATAAACGGCGGCCATGGCGAAGCCGTAGCGTAGCGCCCAATGCTGCAGGAATTGCCCTCCCCAGTACATCGAGGGCCAGAACACCAGCCGAGCAGCACCATGCGAGAGGGCATCCGCATGCTGGTCGAAGTTGAGGTCAAAGCAGACCGCCGCGCCGACGCGGACACCGTCACACACCGCCACCGGGGCCTCCGTACCCGGGCTGATGCCGGCTTCCAACTCCCAGATAGTCGGGTAGTTCTTGTGGTAGACCAGGGACAGATCACCGGTGCGGCTGACGACAGGAACCGAGTTGTAGACGCGCCCATCACACCGCTCCAGCAGCGGCACAATCAGGGCGACATCGAATTCCCGCGCGAGCTTTGCCATCTCCGCCGCAAATGGCCCGATCTCCGGCGCCGCGGCGATGCACTTCGCCTTCTCGTCGCCGCAACTGGCACAGATCTCCGGGTAGCAGATGAAGTCGGGCCGCTCGCGCATGACCTGCTCAGTCATCTCGCCGACGCCATCGAGATTGACGCCCTCCCCGGCATGGTCATGGAACGGCTGCGCGTAGCAGACCGCGGCAACGCGGATGCTGGTCTTGCACTGCCCGGCGTGCGTATCCGTTGACTGGCCGGCCATGGTCGATGCTCCCTGCTCGCGACTGGAGGTACCATAGCGGTGAATCCCGCGGAGACGACATTCCCGCTTCCGCACCCGCAGTCCTGCCTGAGACGGCTGGGGCCATGGGTGTGGGTGAATGGAGATTCGGAGGCGTAGGGGCGGGGGTAGCTGCTGTGAGGCATCGCGGGTTT
>DPJP01000182.1:0-185 GCA_003542955.1 Armatimonadota bacterium | reverse complement strand
CCGCTGGTCCCGGATCCTGGTCGGCGTGTGCATCACGCCCCATTCCCAGCGAGGGGTACTGCCTCCGCACGGCGAATCATCTGACGAGAGCCGCTCACCGACCGGCAGTACCGAGGAGAAGGAATCATGAACTGCATCGCCATCGTCCCCATCATGGTGCTCATTGCACTGCTCGCCATGTGCGT
>DPJP01000478.1:4584-28727 GCA_003542955.1 Armatimonadota bacterium | reverse complement strand
TCGAAGATCGCCAGGCTCAACGCCATCGGCGAGATTGCCGCCGAGGTCGCCCACGATGTCAGCAACTTTCTGACTACCATCCTGCTCAGGATGGAAATGCTGCTCATGAATCTCAAGCAGTCACCCAGCGTCGACTCCGACTCGATCCGCGGCGCGCTGCAGGAGATAGTCCAGGCGGCCCGCGACGGCGCCGAAGCGGTCCAGCGGATCTCCGGCATATCCAAATCCGACCCCTACGAGCCGTCGCAACTGGTCGACCTCAGCAAAGTCGCCGAGGACGTCGTCAACATCAGTGTCGGCCAGTTCCGCGAGAAGCGCGGCACGCGCGTACACCTGGACACCACTGAGGTCCCCGAGGTCTTCGGCAGCGCCACGGCGCTGCGCACCGTCATCATGAACATCGTGATCAATGCGCGTCAGGCGCTCAAGGACGGCGGCGATGTCTGGGTCAGGACCCGGGCGGAGAACGGCTGGGCGATGATCGAGATCGAGGACAACGGCCAGGGCATCGCCCCGGAGCTCATGGACAAGATCACACAGCCCTTCTTCACCACCAAGGGCGAAGCCGGCTCCGGCCTGGGGCTGAGCGTGGCCCGCAAGGTCATCGCCAGACACGACGGTGAGATCGAGTTCGATAGCACCGTCGGTGAGGGGACGACCGTCCGCATCAGGCTCCCGGTTGTGGACGAGGCCAGGCGTCGCGAACTCGAGCAGGCGCGCACCGACGAAGGCCCGCCGGCCGGAGCCGCTCCCGGCATCGAGGTGCCAGACGTCCTCGTCGTTGACGATGACGCGATCATCCTCAACACGATGAAGGCGCTGCTGGTCGGCGCGGGGCTGGTCGCGGAGAGCGCCAGCGACGCCGCGGAGGGCCTCCAGAAGTTCGAGGGCTGGGTCCGCCAGGCCAGGCGCGGGCCCAAGGTGGTCATCACCGACCTGCGCATGCCGGGCCTGCTCGGCACCGATATGGCCAAGCGCGTCAAGGAGATCGCCCCCTCGACCAAGGTCATCCTCATCAGCGGCTACCTCGGCGAGGATGCGGAGGCCGCCAACTCACCCTACCTCGACGGCATCGTGTCGAAGCCCTTCAAGTTCGCCGAATTGCTCAAGCACGTCCAGGATACGTGAGCCCGGCGGGGACTGCCACCTGCTTCGCCATCCGTGGCGCCAGAATGGATACCGTGTGCATCGAAGCAGGTCGCTGTCCCCGATTCGTCACCGAGGAACACACGGAATTGGGGACAGCGCCCTCCCGCGACACAAACCGACGGCCTCCGGCGCAAGAGAAGGGCGCGGGAGGGAGCAGTCCCCCGAGGGAAGTCCCCGGCGCCCTCAGCGCCTCACAATCGCCGAGTTCGCCCGCGCAACCATCCCGCCCATCGCCTCGGCGTCACCGGTGACGAACCACAACTGCGAGGCGTCTCGGAGCATGTGCGGCTCCATACCGGCTGACCGGGCAATCGCCGCCAGAGTGTGCGAGAAGTTCGTCAGTATCCCGGCGCCCTCCAGCTCCGCGGCGAAGCGCATCGTCACCGCGGTGAACTCGGCGAAGCGCATCCCGTTGATCGTGTAGGGCAGAGGTTGCCAGAACTGCGGCGGGAAGAGCAGCTTGATCTTGTAGTCGAGGCTCTCGCGCAGGTAGGTGGCGGGGTTGTCGAACTTGATCTGGTATTCCTCCGGCCGCTCGATCCACGGCGTGCCCGGAAACACTCCCGGGAACTGCAGCGGCACGGCGTCAGGCCGCAGGCGGGTGATGAACTCGCGACTCTCGGCAAGTGTCTGCTCGGTGTCGAACGGCATCGGCACAATCATCGATGTGGCTGCGAATATGCCCGCCGCCTGGGCGGCCTTGACAGTCTGCTCGACCTGCTCGAGCCTGATCCCCTTGTGGCAGGCGCGGTCGAGTATCTCCTGCGAGCCAGACTCGAGCCCGAAGAAGAGCGAGTACAGGCCCGAATCTGCTATCGTCTGGAAATGGTCAGGCGTGCAACTGCGGAAATGCCCGAAGCTGTTGTACTCGATGTGCAGCCCGCGTGCGAGTATCTCCTCGGCCACCTGGTGCATCAGTTCGCCTGGCGTTGAAGAGCCCCCGAAGCGGAACACCGATATGCCGTGCTCGCGCTGGAGCATGTCCATGGTGTCGACGATGTGTTCCGCCGGCGCCACACGCTGCCTGCCGCCATCCTCCATGGGGTGCACGCAGAAAGCGCAGCGGTTCGGGCAGCCGCGGCTGTCTGTGACGATGGCCAGCTTGATCTTCTCATCATCCGCCATCGCCGGGTAGACAGCCGCATCGTAGACGGCAGGGGCGAACTGCTCGAGCGGCGTGGAGTCATCGCGCCCCGTCTCCGCGGTGCCGTCGGCGGTTCTGTAGACGATGCCCGGCACGCTGCCGAGGGCGCGTTTCCCCTCCGCCACCTCGAGCAAGTCCACGACGGCCATCTCTGGGTCGCCGAAGACGACGGTGTCGAAGGCTGGGGCGCTCTGCAGGATGATCTCGCGGAACCATGCCGCCTTGCGCCCGACGCCCGCGATATGGACCTCGGGGAGTCTCTCGCGGATGGCCTCGGCGATGGTGACACTGCCCGCGTAGCTGTCGCCGTCAGACAGCTCCAGGACAACCAGGGAGGCGCCGAGACGCTGCGCCTGCTCGGCCAGCTCGACGGCGACCTGCCTGCCGGTGGCGGCCTGATGCTCATCGAGGCGATCCGCAAGCTGCACAAGCCCGGCCAACTGGTTCGGATCGGGAGCCCCGCCGCCTTCCCTCATCCCGGCTGCCAGCGGTTTGAGCGTCTCGCTGAGTGGCTCGGGGAAGAGCCGCCGCATCATCGACACGGTACCGTAGTCGGCGATTGCGGCATCATGCCCCGCCGCAATCACGGCTCCGGCCATGTTGGCGAGCAGGTTATTGGTGACCAGGTGTGCGGGGGTCGATGGATAGCCGGGGTAGCTCACAAGCAGAACGGATGCCATTGGTGCGCTGCATCTCCTCTCGACGCAGGAGTATTGCGGTCGATGAAGCCCGAAGGGGTTTTCCGCCCGCCTCCGGGAATAGTGCCCTCCTGCCACCCCACGCCCCGTCCGGGTTTCCACACGCCGGGCCGGCGGACCTCCCGCCCTTCTGAGTGCGTTCGTCGCGCCAGGGACCCTCAGCCGCGTGCGGCCGCGGGCTGCCAGAGGACACCTCCGGCTACGCATCCCTGCCATACCTCACGACTCCGACCACTCTGTCAACTCCGTCGCCACCAGTGAAGTTTTCGTGAACTCACCGGCGATTCCCACGCGCCCGAAAACGGCCTTCGCGACCACTCCGCCGCCGCTGTGGCGTCTCTCGCGGAATACCTTTGTATCAGCTTAATCTCAATAACTTTGACATGCCTTGACTCGGCGGAATCGCCTGCTATAATTCACCTTGCTGCCTGCCGGGCACTCGCCATCGGGACCGCCGAGAAGGGCGGTCTTGTCATCTTCCGGCCGAGGCGCCCGCAGGTCTCCAAGCGCACCTTGCACAGCCGCCGGTCGCGCCACTGGTATGCGCTTTCTGCTCTCGGCGCAATGGGCCTGGACATAGTAGAACCGACCGCAGCATGCCGTCGCAGCCTTGACCACACTATGCGAAGGAGACGAGGGAATGGCTGTTGTGCCGAAGAGTCCTCGCCAACAGGTACCGAGCGTTCCACGGATCCGTTTCACCCAGATTCGCAAGCGGGATGGCAGACTCGTCCCGTTCGATCCCTCGCGCATCACGGAGGCCATCCTGAAGGCCGGCCGTGCCACCGGCGAGTTCATGGAGGACACCGCCGCTATCCTGACCGACCGCGTACTCGAACTCGCGGCCGGAGCCATGGCGGACGGCACCCCCGGCGTCGAGTGGATGCAGGACCTCGTCGAACAGGTACTGCTCGCCTCCCCGTACCACAAGACCGCGAAGGCCTACATTCTCTACCGCGATCAGCGCGCGCGCATCCGCGAGATGGTCAAGAAGGCCGACCTCGACCTCATCGACAGCTACCTGGACCAGCTCGACTGGCGCGTCAATGAGAACAGCAACATGGCCTACTCGCTCCAGGGCCTGAACAACTACATCTCCTCCGAGGTCTCGAAGACCTACTGGCTCAACAAGATCTACCCGGCCTCGGTGCGGGATGCCCACTCGAGCGGCGCCATCCACATCCACGACCTCGGGCTGCTCTCCGTCTATTGCGTCGGCTGGGACCTCCAGGACCTGCTGCGCTCGGGCTTCCGCGGGGCGGAGGGGAAGGCCGAGAGCGCTCCCGCACGCCATTTCCGCACCGCGCTCGGGCAGATCGTCAACTTCTTCTACACACTCCAGGGCGAGGCCGCCGGCGCGCAGGCTTTCAGCAACTTCGATACGCTGCTGGCCCCGTACATCCGCTATGACGGGCTCTCATACGACGAGGTCAAGCAGTGCCTGCAGGAGTTTGTCTTCAACGTCAATGTGGCGACCCGCGTGGGCTTCCAGACGCCCTTCACGAATGTGACCATCGACCTGCAGCCGCCGAGCACACTCCGTGATGAGCCGGTCGTCATCGGTGGTGAGGCAAGGCCGGAGCGCTACGGTGACTTCCAGGAGGAGATGAACACCTTCAACCGCGCCTTCATGGCGGTGCTCTCCGAAGGTGACGCGAAGGGCCGGGTCTTCACCTTCCCGATCCCGACCTACAACATCACTCCGGATTTCGACTGGGATGCGCCGGAGCTTGATGGCGTGTGGGAGGCCACCGCGAAGTACGGCATCCCGTATTTCGCCAACTTCGTCAACTCCGATATGTCGCCCGATGACGCGCGGTCGATGTGCTGCCGCCTGCGGCTGGACCTGCGCACGCTCGAGAAGCGCGGCGGCGGGCTCTTCGGCGCCAATCCGCTCACCGGCTCGATCGGCGTCGTGACCATCAACATGCCCCGTATCGGCCACTTCGCGCGCAGCCAGGAGGACTTCCTGCTCCGCCTCGACCGCATGATGGAGTTCGCCAGGACGAGTCTCGAGATGAAGCGCAAGGTGCTCGAGCACTTCACCGACGCCAATCTCTACCCGTACACCAAGTACTATCTGCGCAACATCAAGCAGCGCTTCGGGCAGTACTGGAAGAACCACTTCTCGACCATCGGGCTCATCGGGATGAACGAGGCCTGCGAGAACCTGCTGGGTGTGGACATCGGGTCACCGGCCGGGGCGACCTTCGCCAAGAAGGTGCTCCGACACATGCNNTGCGCGCCAAGCTGCAGACCTTCCAGGAGGAGACCGGCAACCTCTACAACCTCGAGGCCACGCCGGCGGAGGGGACCAGCTACCGGCTGGCCAAGATCGACGCGGAGCGCTATGACGGCATCCGCTCCGCCGCCGACGGCGCCGGTGTGAGCGATATCGAGCCGTTCTACAGCAACTCAACCCAGTTGCCGGTCAACTACACGACCGACATCTTCGAGGTGCTCGACCTCCAGGACGAGATGCAGTCGCTCTATACGGGCGGCACCGTCCAGCACATCTTCCTCGGTGAGGCGGTGCCTGACCCGCAGGCGGTGAAGCGCTTTGTGCGGAAGGTCTGTGCCAACTACAGCCTCCCGTACTTCACCCTGACGCCGTCGTTCTCGATCTGCCCGCGGCATGGGTACCTGCGCGGCGAGCAGCCGACCTGCCCCGACTGCGGGGAGGAGACGGAGGTCTACTCGCGCGTCGTGGGCTACCTGCGGCCGGTCAAGCAGTGGAACACCGGCAAGCAGGCGGAGTTCAAGATCAGGAGCCGCTACACCGTGGAGGCGTAGGTGTGCGCATCGGGGGTCTGCTGCCGGTCAGTCTGAGTGACTTCCCCGGGCGCGTGGCGGCCGTCGTCTTCACCCAGGGCTGCAACTTCAGGTGCCCCTTCTGCCATAACGGGCAGTTGATACCAATGCATCCTCCGACTCATACGCTGATGTCGGAGGATGATCTGTTTCTGACGATCGCCGATCGAGCTTCGCGGCTGGATGGCGTCATGGTCACCGGCGGCGAGCCGACGCTGCAGCCCGACCTCTCGGGCTTCCTCACCCGCGTGCACTCTCTCGGGCTGGAGACCGGGATCGAGACCAACGGCAGCAGGCCCGACGTGCTGGCGGAGCTGATCGCCGGCTGCCTGCTCGATTTCATCGCCATGGACATCAAGGCGCCGCTCGAAGCCTATCCGCGGCTGTGCGGGGTCGATTTGCCGACCGAGCTGATCCGCAAGAGCATCGCGCTGATCGCCGAAAGCGGCATCGAGCACCAGTTCCGCACCACGTACGTCCCGGCGCTCCTTTCCGAAGCCGACCTGGACGCCATACGCCTGCTGGTCCCCGACGGCTCTGCGCACGTGATCCAACCATTCGTCCCCGATAACGCCCTGGACCCGAAGCTGCGGCAGGAATAGGGGGAGGCGCCGGGTGTGGAGCCGTGCCTGCTGATCCTCCAAGTGGCTGCGCACGGCAGGACTCACCACACCCGGCCGAGAACTTCCCTCCGTGTGCGAACTTGCCGCTCTCCCCGGCATCAGCAGCGGAGATCAACCATGACACAGCCGATACGGCACCCGACGCATCCGGCCCATTGTGCAGTTGCGGCGCTGCTGCTCGTAGCTCTGACCGGGTGTGCCGTCGCGTTAGCGCAGCAGCAGACGACCGTGGTCACGCTCTCGGATGACTTCGAGGGGCAGGCGCCCGTGGGCTGGGAGCTGTTCGGCGGCGCGGGGATCGGGGAGGTCGAGGGCGGCCACGCGCTGGTCTTCTCCGGCCCCGGCGGCGCCTTCCGCCGCGGTGTAGCGGCCGGGCAGTTCACCCTCAGCTTCCGCTACCGCCCCGGCCAGACCCCCGCCGCGATCTCGATGTGCGCCTCCGGCGAGCCGCCGCGCCACCAGGAGTACCAGCTTGTCCTGATGCCTGCCGCGCTGCTTCTGGCCCGCACCCAGCATGAGCGCGGACGCGAGCTGGGCGCCGCGATGCATGATTTCGCGCCGGGCACATGGTATGACGTCTCCGTCACCGCATCGGGCGGAACCGTCAGTATCAGCGTGGACGGGACGGTTCTCTGCAGCGTGGAGGACGCGCTGCCCCTCGGGCCGGGGGGCTTCGGCTTTCTGCAGGGCCAGGGCGGGGGCGCGGCGTTTGATGACATAGCGATCAGCGGACCCGACCTGATCTGCACCGCCCCCGTGCGGCCGGCCGCGGACGCGGCCCAGGTACGCGTTGAGCCAACCCGCGCGGAGGCGACCGACACGCAGGTGGCGCCGCCCGACACGCAACAGCCACGCGAGCAGCCATCAACACCGGCCGGCGGCGTCACGACAAAGCCCGAGAGGCAGGTGACGCCACAGGCCGAACAGCCGGCGGCGACGACCGTGGACGCCCTGACGACGGTCGAGATCGTGCTGAAGCCGCAGATGTCCATCCAGCCGGTCCCAGCGGGGAGTTCGATCTGCGAGAGCTTCGATGGGAGGCCGATCACAGGCTGGGAGTTCTCCGGCGGCGTGAAGGTCCAGCAGGTTGCCGGGGCAGGCGCGCTTATCTGCTACTCGCCCGGCCTGGGAGAGTGGAGCGGCGCGGGCCAACACGCCGGCTTCACCCTCACCTACAGGTACCAGCACGGCCAGGGGCTCTCACAGGTCAATCTGTGCGGCTCGGGTGAGGCCGCGGACCGCCGTGAGTATCGACTGCTGATCGGCGGTGAGGCCGGCGTGCGGCTCGTGAAGCTCTCCGGCGGCCATGAGGAAGAGCTTGCCGCCGCCGCGGAGCAGTTGCGCTCGCGAGTATGGTACGACATTCGCATCCAGGCGATGGATGGCATGGTCGAGGTCCGCATCGGGGGCCGGCCGGTACTCAGCGCCCACGACAATGAGCCGCTGCCAGAGGGTACCATCGGCTTCGGCTGCCTCGAGGGCAGCGGCTTCGCCTTCGACTCGATTGCCCTGACACCTGCGCTCGCCCAACTCCCCGCAGACATCGTCCTGCAGCCCGCTACGCCCTGAGGCGCGGCTGCGGACGGCACCGCTCAGCCCTTCAGCACCGAGTCGATGAATGCATACGCCTGTTCGCGGACCTCGGGCGGGAAGTCGTGCCCACACTCGGGGTGCGCGGCCTCCAGCCTCCCGTGGGCGCCGTACAGTGCGTAGACCGGCTGCGCCGCCGCGAGGCACTCGAGCACGCCCTCCAGCGGGAAGTTCGTGTCGCCCGTCGGCGCGTTGACGAACACCGCCCGCGGAGCGATGGCCCCCAGCACCTCGCTGAACTCAAACGGCATGGTCTCCGCCCTGGCCCCATAGAGGTCCGCGATACGCGGCATGTAGCCCTTGTGTGACCAGCCCGCGATATCGCCGTCCTTGTACTTACGGAAGGAGCTGAACCCGCAGCTTGTCACCGCGACACCCACGCGCTCATCGAACGCGGCCAGAAACAGCGTGTTGTGCCCCCCGAGCGAGTGCCCGATGCAGCCGATGCGCTCCCCATCCACCTCCGGCAGCGAGGCCAGCACATCAATGGCCCGTGAGTGGTTGTAGATGCCCTTCATCGTTGCGCTGACATAGCCATTCGCGTAGGCGTCGAACTGGTAGTCGCCATAGCCGGGGTAGTCCGGGGCGATGGTGACGTAGCCGTGCTCGGCGAGTTCGCCGGCATAGTGGAGGTTCGGCAGACCGCCGATGCCGGCCGGCTCGGCCTTGCCGACAGCCGTGGTTTGGTGCAGGCAGACGATCCCGGGCACGCGTCCGTGCACACTGGTGGGGATGAACAGGTATGCGGGCACGCGGTCGCCCTCTTCCGCCATGTACGTGATCTTCCGCCGCAAGTATGTCTCCGTCTGCACCTCCTCGAGCACCTGCACGTCGAGTGCGCAGCGGCGGGTGTCAGGCGGCGGATCGCCCATCACAAGCTGCATGTTGGCGAGTATGTGACTGCGGCGGATCTCCCAGTCCTCCGGCGACTCGACCGGCACGGCCTTGCCCTCCGCGCCGGAGTAGTGCATCAGGTTGAACTTGTCCACGTATTGCGGGGCGTTCGCCGCCCCGGAGCGGAGTGTCTGCGCCATCGCGCTCACCTGTATGAGTAGAAGTGCTTGCCCGACTGCCCGCGCCACCGATCTGCATCTCATCGCTACCACGTCCCATGCCCGTCAGAGTCCCTGCAGGGGCAACGTCTTGTGACGCCAATCTACATGGCCACCGGAGCCATCGTCAAGTGCGCCACAGAGCGGAATGCTCAGCTCCTCAGCCGGAGAACCCGGCAGGTCATCGTGCCCGGCGAGCGAAGTCCTCTCATGGCTGCACGCGGCAGATCGGTAGGCCGCCATGGACGGGGTGACGGATGCGCCCCGCGGCGTCGTCGAGGTGATGCTCAATGAGTCCCAGAGAACTGTCGTCCACCGACGTGGGAACGCTGCTGGCCTCCCTGGCCATAGCGCTGGTGCTGGGTGCAGTGATCGGCTTCGACCGCGAGCGCCGGGGCAAGCCCGCCGGCCTGCGCACCCACGCACTGGTCTGTGTGGCCTCCTGCCTGGCGATGATGACATCGGAGGTGCTCGGTGGGGCGACCGGCCATGATTCACTGCGCGGGCTGAATGCAGTCATGACCGGGATCGGTTTCATCGGCGCGGGCGCCATCATGCGCTACGGGAGAATCGTCCACGGCCTGACCACCGGGGCGACGATCTGGACCGCGGGCGCGGTCGGCGTCGCGGTTGGGGCAGGGTGGATACTGGGCGCGATTGTGGCGACTGCCGCCGCGGTGTTGGTTCTGGTCGGGCTGCGAGCGGTGGAGCACGCGCTGGCCATCGGTGGGCAACTCAGTTGTCTCAGGGTGCAGATTGCCGCCGGTCACCCCTTCCCAGCCGACATGATCGGCAGGCTTACCGACATGCGCTTCGAGGTGCTTGCGGTGAAGATTGAGCCCGGCGCCGATGGTGCGCCCACCGAGGTCTGCCTGCATCTGGAGGGCCCTGTGGACTACGCCTCCGAGGTCGCCGCGGCTGTGCTGCGAAGCCACGAGCATGTTGCGGATGTACGCGTCGCGCCCTGGTCATCCTGATGGCCTGCAGATACCACAGGCGCACCCCGCCGACTGTGCGTGCGGGGTGCGCTCTGGTCTGTGCGGTTTCGGCTCCATGCGCGGGCGGCTCAGCCCGCCGTGGCCTCCATGGTCATCTCGACCTGGTCGGCCAGCCGCTCCCTGATGCGGCCGACGTGGTAGGCGATGTTGGCGCTGCTGCAGCCCATCCTGCGGGCCACCTCGCGCCACGTCAGGCCCTCCATCAGCCCGCCGGTGACGGCCTGCTGGGTCTCCGAGAGGTCTGAGACAAGCTGCTCGACGCGAACCTCATCAAGCGTCTCGCGCGGCATGTCACCCCGCTCCACGAGGTCCTCGGCCTCCTCCGGCCCGGCATGGCGCCGCCTGCGGCACCACTTGCAGTAGTCGAGTATGCGCCAGCGCGCGCACGCAAGCAGATACTGATCCGGCTGCCCGATCTCTATGTTGGTGACCTCGACCGCCTCGAAGACGGCGACCCAGGCCTCCCCGAGCAGGTCGTCCTGATCCTCGCCGCAGCAGCGCGCGTAGTAACGGGCCATGCTGTCCAGGCGCGCGCTCAGGCGAGCCGCCAACTCCTGTCTGGCGGTCGGACACCCTGATTGTGCTTGCAGTATGAGTGCTTTCACGATGATTCCCTCCGAAATACCCGGGCAATGCCCGGAAAAACGAAACGGCCACGAGCTTGGTGTGCTCGTGGCCGCTGGTGGCTTCCTGGATGGAGACTTAGGCTGGAGGGTCTCCCGAGGCTGGAGGCGCGGTCCACGAGCATGCAGGCATATCAATGCCAAGATTGGACACCGCAACAATGACATGTACGGTATGAATCGGCACGGCGGTACCGAAGACAAGCTTCGTGGCCTTCATGGGTACGCCCCCTCTCTCTCGGGTAGTTGAATGCACTTTTGGCACAATTGGTCGCGTCACAATCAGTGTACATCCCACCTGTAGATTTCGCAACGGGTTCTGCTAAGGAGTGAGCGCTCTTTTTTCCGCTGCCCGCTCTCACCGGTGCTCCCGCATCCCTCGATGCCCTTATCGGCGCGGTCGCCTCCAGCGATAGAGATACGCCGGTGTCCTGCCTGTCGGGCGCAGGCCCACGTGCTCGCAGGAGCGAAGGACTCTCGCATCACCTGACGCATACCGCTGGGGAGGCTCACCATGTCCGCGCCCATCCGCATCTTCGCCGACCGCTCCAAAGACGCCCGCGAGGGCATGATCTTTGACGACCTCAAGCCAAGCGTGACCGAGCGGCCGGGCGAGCGTTTCGCCTGCACCGACAATCGGCTGCCGCTGACTGAGGCATTGCTGGCCGACTATGACGTCCTCACGATCTGCGGCTCATCACTGAAGAGCTACTCCCCGGAAGAGTTGAGCCTGATCGAGGGCTTCGTCGCGGATGGTGGCGGGCTGCTGCTGGCCGCGGACACGGCGGCTTTCGAGTTCGAGGCTAACCAGTCGGTCGAGGCAATGGCGCAGAACGCCGTCGCGAGGCTGTTCGGGGCGGAGTTCCTCACCGCCGACTGCGAGGGCGCTGTCGCTCACGGCTCGCTGCTGCTGCACCGTCCCTCCCGGCTTGTGAGCACGCGGGCGCACGAGGCCACGGGGAACCATGCCATCGAGCTGGTCGAGGCCGAGCGCGCCCACGGCCCCATACGCGTGCCGGCGCGCGCTGCTATCCTGGCCGAGTACAGGCGGAGCGCCGAGTCGATCGCCGCGGCGTGGCGCGTGGGGAGGGGACGCGTCGTGATGTGTGGCTCGGTGGGATTCGCGACCGAGCGGCCGTTCGTCTCGGCCGCCGTAGCCAACTGGCTCGCGGCGGGGAAACGCTCCGGCGCGCGAGACGTTGAGGTACCGGTCTTCGTTGGCAGACGCGGCGCCGCTGACCGCAACGGTGACATCCATCTGGGGATCGCCGATGCCTGCAAGGGCCGCCTCGACGAGGCCCGGCGGCTGCTCGAGACGCTGCAGGCGGCCGCGAAGGAACGCTTCGGCAAGGCCTACCAGAAGCCCGGCTACATCGAGCTGAGCGACTCGATCACCTCGAGTCCATGGCAGCACTGGCGGACGCCCGATCTCGGCGGGCAGGCGCCCGAGGCATCCCTCGCCCGCCACATCGCGGCGCGGCTGGTGCAGCACGGGCTGAAGAGCGCCATCGCCTACGGCGTGCTCGCCGACGTCCTCTCCCGCGCCACCTGGGAGACCGAACTCGTCGCACGCCTGCTCGAGGACGCCGGGTATGCCGAGGAGGCCCAACGCTGCCGCGAGCGCGCCGACAGATGGATCGCCGGGATGGACCGCAGGCAGAAGACGTTCGACCTCGCGCAGGCGTACGAGGCCACCGACCAGCAGTGCCCGCGGGGACTGGTCGTGTTCCGTGAGTTCCTCACTGAGTTCGGCGATGACATCGTCCGCCGCCTCGGAGACGTCATCCCGGAGAAGGATGCTCACAAGCACCTTCCGCCCACCTACGCATGGGGCTCAGACGGCGGCATCTACTCCCTGAGTGTGGCTACAGGCACGGACCTCTTCCCGTGGTTCTCCCAGCGCGGCTACACCGTCCATCCGCTGCCCGCGGTGAAGCCCACCGCGAAGAACGCAAAGAGGCGGATGCTGGAGCGCCTCAACGAAGCGCTTCGCGACGAGGCCGAGGGTCTCTCCGCACGCTTCGCAGCCGCCAACGACCTCGTCTCGATGGGGCAGGAGAAGGACTGGCTGCCACACGGGCGCAAGTCGGCCGACGACTTCACCCGTCTGTGCCTGGGGCTGAGGCTCGCCACCGAGGGCGACAGGCGGGCTGCGAGGCTCTTGCGCGGGCTGTTCGCTGACAGCAAGCCTGCCCCCCTGCGCGCGATGGCCGGCGTGGCCCTGGCCGACCTCGGTGATGCCTCCGTTGCCGATGACCTCATCGCACTGGCGCGCGAGTTCGAGCCGCGCTTCCAGCTCCTCGCGGGCTATGCACTCGAGAAGGCCGGCTCCGAGCGCGCCGCGGAGCTCTCGCTGCCGCGCATCACGGGCCCGGGCGGCAAGCCGGTCGGCAAGCTCGACATCGTCTTCGACGGCTACATCGCCATGCATGGCGAGGTGGAGGGCTACCGCGTCTGCAACAACTACTCCTTTCCGGAGCTGCAGCGCTTCACGCGTCACGCGACGATCAGTTGCCACTACGTTCACTGGGTGCATACCTCGACCCACTGGCGTCGACGGGGGCTGTCCCGGCTTGCCTTCGAGGCAGCGATGAACCATCCCGGCGCCACAAAGTGCTCTGTGTCAATGCTCCACACCGGCACGCGCAACGTCGCCCACACACTCTACCGGGAGTACGGCTTCACCGACATGACTGTGCAGGAGCGGTGGCGCGTGGACCTCCCGGGCGCGGGGCGGACGGATGTGCCCACGGGTGTGAGCTTCAGGGCAGTGACCGATGATGACACGCCTCGCGTGCACGCGTTCGCAGCCCAAGCCCTTGCGGACGCGTTGCTGCCTCCGGAGCAGAGCATGATCGGGAGTCTGCCGCCACACGGCCTGGGCTTCATTGCCGAGCGTGACGGTGCCGTCGTCGGGTTCGCCGCTGCCACCTATGGTGGGGGAGACGATGCCTACCTGGACACGGTCTTGACCCCGGCCCCGCCAACACAGACGGGGAATGCGGGGGCCGCGAAGGCCGAAGAGAAGCCGCAGAACGTTGAGATCGCCGCCTGCCTGCTGAGCCTCCTGCAGCGCGCTGCGTACGACGCCGGCGCCAGGCACATGGTCTGGCGCTCCCGCGGTGAGAACGAGATCGCCCGGCAGGCCGCCCAACGGCTGGGCTACTCCAGCGAGCGCACGCAGGGCGTCTGGATGATGCAGGTCCGCCACCTGGTGCAGTGCCTGGGCGAGATCGCCCCGGCCATCGAGCACCGCCTGGCAGGGTCGAAGTTCCAGGGCTGGGAGGGCAGTATCGACCTGCTCGGTGGCCGCCTGCAGGGGCGCGTCAATGTCGCCGGCGGCAGAGTCAGCGCCTCGAGGATCGGCTCTCGGCCCGCGGATATCGTGCTCCAGTGCGATGACGACACTCTCACGCGTGTTGTCCTCGGCCGCGAGACGCCCTTCGAAGCCTATCTGCAGACGCGCCTCGTGATCGCTCCACGCGTCTCATCGCGTGTCGTCGAGTTGCTCGAGACAGTGTTCCCGAAGGTTCTGTGTCTCTGATCACCCAACTGAAGGAACGCCCGCCCGCGGCGGCGAAGGTGACGGCAGATACTACTCGGGCAGTCATGCCCGCTGTCACGCAACCCCGGTCGGTGAAGGAGTGACCACTTATGGTCAGAGTCGGACTCGTCGGATTGGGCTTCATGGGACAGAACCACTTCAACATCTACGGCACCATCGACAACGCACAGGTCGTCGCCGTCTGTGACAGGGACCCCGAGCGCGTCGCCGACGCCGCGGCGCCCGTGGGCGGCAATATAGGTGACGCCCAGCCGCTGGACCTGAGCGCACAGGCACACTACACGTGCATCAACGAGATGCTCGCCAATGAGCAGTTGGATGTTGTCGACATCTGCACCCCCACCCACCTGCACTCGCAGATGACGGTCAAAGCGCTCGAGCAGGGCTTCAATGTCATCTGCGAGAAGCCGATGGCGCGCGCGCTCGAGCAGTGTGACGCGATGATCTCAGCGGCCTCGGCAAGCGGGAAGATGCTCTTCATCGCTCAGTGCATCCGCTTCTGGCCGGAGTACGAGGCCCTCGCCGCGATGGTCAACGACGGCCGGCTCGGGAAGGTCGTCTCGGCACGCTTCACCCGCCAGTCGCCGCCCCCGACGTGGGCCTCCGACGGCTGGCTCAGCGACACCAGCCTCAGCGGCGGCGCGATGCTCGACCTGCACATCCATGATGTCGACTTCATCCTGTCGACTTTCGGCAAGCCGAAGGCGGTCCTCACGCGCGCCTCGAACCTGATTACAGAGCAGCCCCCGCTTGTCGACCACGTGGTGACCCAGTACATCTATGACGGCCCCGCCTGCGTGGCGGAGGGCACGTGGGTGATGCCGGGGACCTTCCCCTTCGAGATGGGCTTCCAGGTGCTCGGGGAGAAGGGCCTGCTCGAGTTCACCGGCGCCAAGGACCCCGCCTTCCGCTTCTATCCCTTCGACGGCGAGCCCTACACGCCCGAGGTGGCGGCCGGGACGGGCTATGACCGCGAGCTGGCCTACTTCCTGAGCTGCATCGAGAGCGGGACTGCCGGCGATCGCGTCACCCCGGAATCAGCGCGCGACTCGGTCAAGCTGGTGATGGCGGAGTTCGAGTCGGCCGCTTGCGGGGGTATCGTCGAGGTCTGCTGAGCCTCCAGCAGCAAACGATATGAAATGCGACAGGGGACCCACCCGGGTCCCCTGTGCGATTCTCGGGCGCACCTCTCGCGCATCGCAGCGGCCTACCGAAGCAGCCGCAGCAGCTCCTGCACGGCAGCCCACGCGGCGGCCTGCAGCTCATCGGCGGGTNNTCCAGATCTGAACACCGCGGCGCGTGTCGGGCCAACGCCGTCAATGTCGTGGAAGTCCTCCGCGAGCCATGCCAGCGCCTCACAGGCAGCGGGATCGCCAGAGATAGGCCTCAGTGCAGCGGCAACATCGGCAACGCCGGCACCGTAGTTGAGCAGAACGTAGATGAGGTCATAGGCATCCTTTCCCAGACCGCGGTCATGCAGCGCACGTGCTTTGAGCACCAGGAAAGCCCCCGGTCCACACACCCGCACCGCGCGCGTCACCCGCTCTCCCAGCAATGTACGCCCCTCGATGCTTATCAGTTGCGAGTCTGAGGAAACAAGATGCAGCCCCGGCATGATGACAGCCGCGAAGTCCCGCTCCAGACTCTGCAGCCCCCCGGGCCTGCTCGCGGGTGTGGCCGGAGGGATCAGGAAGTCGACGCTCGCCCCCTGCGTACCTTCGGGCGGGCACCACCGCTGGCGGATGTCCCGGCCGAGGTCGTTTCGGTCCGGAGTGAAACCGGCCGACCTGAGCCTCTCGCTCACGGCGGCGTAGCGCTGTTGCTGCAGCAACGCCAGAGAGAGACCCAGATCCACGTCAAGGGTTCCGCAATGCGGTTCCACCCCCTCGGGCAGCGCCTCCTGGGGTACAAGCAGTGTCGGCACAAGGCCGCCGACGATCGCCAGGTCATCACGCATCAGGCCCCCCAGTACCGTCGCCAGATGCAGACACGTACCCAACACAGGCTCTCGGTCGACGGCAAGATACTCGTCATGGCGCCTCACGTGGTCCACTGGTTGCCTCCGGGTTCAACCACCGGCGCCTCAACTCCGCCGCCGCCTCATCCGCACGCTCCGGGTGGTCCTTCAGATCGAGATACGCCTGCAGTGCACTCACATGCCAGATACCGTCTGTCTGTTCCGCATCCGCGAAGACGGCTTCGTCATTCGGTTCGATGAGCCACAGGTTCGCTCCTCGCTCCGACTCATGGAAGCCCATCTGCTNNCGGCAGGGGGCCGCTGTGCCACGTAGAGCGACACGAGCCGGAATATGGCGAACGGCTGCAGCAGCCACGCCGCCGCCAGACCCGTGGCTGCGTACGGTATCTCTGCGGCCTCGAACCGCAGCGAGATAGTCCGCAGGAGTTCAACGCCAGACCGGGCGGGAACAGCGCCCGGCATCCTGCTGTGTGCATCGAAGTCGTATGTTGCCCGCCAGGCTTCCAGGAGTAGACCGTAGTCCACCAGCCGCAAGCGGCTACCACGCCCCGAGCNNCCCGGGCAACAAGCCCGGCCTGCTCGTACGCCCCCACTGCCCGGCTCACCGAACCGCGGTGGAGATCGGTCTCCGCGCCTATCTCGGCCTGAGTGAAGGCTCTCTGCGGGTGCGTGAGGAAAAGCCGAGCCAGTCGCGAACTCACCGGGCTGAACAGGTTCTCCGGTCTGCCCGGGTGCGTGTGGATGTTGGGGCGCCCCTCCATCTTCACTCGCAGGCCGGGGGCGGTGATGCCGGCATTCCCGGACAGGTCAAGCCACGAAACGCCGGCCTCCCGGCATAGCTGCTTGCCGACCTCCCCCATAAAGGGCACGACCACCACTCCCACCACGTGCTCGCTGCCGGCTCTGTATGCTTGCAGTTGCCGAATTGCACCCAGAAGCGCAGTGGACGAAGCGCGGTGAGTGCACTTGAACGCAAAGCGTATTCGCCCCGCCTTCATCAACAGATCAATACCTGAGTCCCTGACAATATGGAGCCTGTCGTCCGGGACGTCGAGGCCCGTGGCGTTGGCGAATGCATCACGAACTCTGGGCAACACCCGCTCGCATTCCATGTTGCAATTATACCCAATGTTGCGTACGGACGCAACATGCGTGTTTAACGCAACATGGCGGCACGCGAGCCAGCCATGCCGGCAATCTCCGCCTCCTTCATGCGATATCCCACGACATCGCGGAGCGCCTCCGGCAGGTCTCAATNNGTCTCAAGGACCATTGAGCAGAAGTAGTCTCAAGTCCATTGGTGGTGCTCTGACACAGCCGCAACCAGCCATGGCTCTGTGCGTTCGTGCCGTGGAGGCGAGAGAGAGGAACCATGAGTGAGTTGACGCCTCGGGAGCTGCTTCCGGACCTGTGGATGATCGAGGACACCTGTAACGTCTATCTCGTCCGAGACGGCAACGCCGCCATTGCCATCGACTTCGGCGGCGGCGAGTGGTTGGGGGCGCTGCCGGGCCTGGGCATCGAGACGCTCGAGCACGTGCTGCTGACGCACGCGCACACCGAGCAGTGCCACGGGCTGTCACGCCACGATTCGTGGCCGTTCACGATCCACGCCCCGGGTGGCGAGGACACCTTCCTGGACCCGGAGAAGGCCGGCATCTTCGGCCCGCCGCCGTGGTTCTTCATGGGCTGTCCGCTCAACTATTGCCCGCCCCCGGGCCGCATCGCCGGCGTCCGCTACAATATCATCGGCAACGGCCACATGTTCTGGCGTGGGCGGCGCATTCGCTTCATGGATACCCCCGGGCACGGGCGCAACGCATGCAGCATCATCCTCGACCATGCCGACAAGCAGCTCGTGTTCTGTGGCGATGCCGCGCACGCGGGCGGCACCGTCTACCAGCCCTTCCACCTCGAGTGGGATCACTGGACCGGCGAAGGCGCGCTGGCGGCCTGGGAGGGCATTGTGCGCCTCCGCGGCATCGCTATCGACCTGCTCTGCCCCTCGCACGGGCCCGTCATCCCCGATGAGCCCGCGTCGATGCTCAATGTCCTCGCCGAGCGGCTCATGAGCTTCTACCACGCGAAAGGCCAGGTAAGCCCCGGCGAGCCGGACCGTTACCTGCCGATGGAGGCTCTCGACTGCGGCGCCTATCGGTGCTCCGAGCACCTCTACCAGTTCGGCGGCAACGGCTATCTGCTCGTCTCCGAAACCGGCGAGGCGCTCGTGGTCGACCCCTTCGTCGCGGACCTCGGCTCGCTGGCGGAGCTGCTCGAGGAACTGGGCCATGTCACTCCCACCGCGATGGCGGTCTCGCACTACCACTATGACCACTGCGACGGCATCCCGGCCCTGCGCCAGCGCTTCGGCGCCGAGGCGTGGCTGCACCCGATTGTCGCCGAGCCGATCCGCGAGCCGGGCAGCATGTTCGTGCCCTGGCTGCGGCCCGAGCCCATCGAGCCGGACCACCTCTGGCCCGAAGAGGGCGCCTGGCAGTGGAACGAGTACGAGTTCGCCATCACTCACTGGCCGGGCCAGACCTGGTGGCATTGCGGCTTCATGGCGCAGATCGACGGCAGGAAGGTCTTCTTCGCCGGGGACTCGTTCACCCCGACCTCGAAGTGGAATGGCACCGGCGGCTTCTGCGCCTACAACGGCAGCCGCTTCGCCGATGGCTATGTTCCCAGCGCCCGACGCGTGATCGAATGGCAGCCTGAGGTGATGGCTGCAGGCCACTCCAACTACTACGCATTCGCACAGAGCAAGTTCGAGAAAGTGATCGAGTGGGCGGGCTGGGCGGCGGAGGCCGTCAGGGCGCTCTGCCCATCTGGCGACCTGGAGCTGGATTACCACTCCGTGCACGAGGTCGTCAGGCGCTGCTCGAAGGTTGGGGCGGAGAGGTAGTGGAGCTTGGACGTTGAGGAGGGGCCGCTGGACGTCGCGCCGGCGAATGCGCGGGGAGGGGCCGCACGAGGGAGCGACGCGTCGTGTGTGTCGCGAACGAGGTCGGCCCACTGATGTGATCCCTCGTCTATAGCGGTGCGGCACATGTGGGCCGACCTCGTGACGCTGCCCGGATGTACGGGTAGTCCCGCGGCTGCGGAATGCGGCTTTCCCCGAACATCAAGCATCTTTGGAGACGGCCTCCCTACCGCCCCCTCTGCTTCACCACCTCGGCATAGCTCGCACGGCAGTAGTCCGCCAGCTCCCTGTTCCAGCTCACCTTCTCCAGCCCCGCCACCGCCGCATCAAACGCCTTCAGGTCCACGATGCTCTGAAAGACCACCATGTAGGTATCGCCCCGGAGTGCGTACAGCGCCTCCGCGGCATCCACGGCGTTTGGCCCCATGAACTGCGCCACGGCGTGCCTGCGCGAGCGCACCGAGTCGAACGCTTCCGGATTCCAGTAGTAGTCGTTGGCCGTGGTCGAGAAGAACTTGCCGATAGGCCCCATGCCGTTGATGTTGATGTAGCTCGTCGCGTCGGCGCAGTGGTCGACGAAACCCGGCAGATACCGGGCGTGGAAGTTCCGCAGCGGCTGGTGGTAGTGCCACGTGTTGTCCCAGTAGACCAGTTGCCGCTCTTCCCCGATCAGGCCCTTGTACGCGGCAATGTCCTCGGCGGTGATCGAGAGGCTCTCCGTCACCGGCCCCGTCCACACGATGCGGATGTCCTTGTTTGCCCACTGCCGGAGGTACTCCATGAAGGTCATGCCCGCCTCGCGGCTCGGTGACCCCTCCGCCCACTTCCGATGCTGCAGGCCCTGGTAGAAGGGGCCGCAGTAGCTCACCACGCAGTCGGGGTCGAGCCGCTTGACCGTCTGGTAGACGTACTCCATCAGCACCGCATGCGCCTGTGCGGGGTGCTCGTACAGCGCAGCCTCCTCCGCGGTGAGTATCGGGGCGATGTCGTCCGCGCAGATCATCACATGCTGTGTGGGGCAGAGCGCCATCGTCTCGGCAATGGTGCGCAGGAGTGTCTCGACATGCGTCCTGTCGGCGATGTTGAGCACGCCGCCGCCGCGGCCGGTTATGTGGAACTGCAGCATGAAGTGGCATGTGTTGTACTCGCGGATGAACTCCCCGATGGTCTTCAACCCCACCCGGTGCTCCTCGGTGAGGCCCTCCCAGCGCATCCCGCGGTAGCACGCGCCGAAGCCGTTGATCTTGTACAGCATCATCCACTTGAGGAAGTCTCGATCCGGCAGGCGGTACTCGGCCGTGTAGCGGACCTGAAACGTCGGCCAATCGACGATCTCCGCACAGCGCGCCACCAGGCTGTGCATGCGTGGATGTATCAACTGGATGAGCGATGCCGCGCCGTTGAGCATCCCCTGGTCATCCGCGCCGACGCACAACACGCCGTTCTCGCGGACGCTGAGGATGTACCCCTGCGGTTGCAGCAGGGAGGCCTTGTCCGCAAGCCCATAGGCCTGCAGGTAGGTGCTCGCCGCCTCGGTGCCCGCGAGGGCGAACACAATCGGCCGCTGCGAGACTACGCTCATGTCGCAGTCGACATCCCCGAACCATCGGGTGAACTGCCAGAAGCGGTCGCGCAGCAACTCGTTGATGAGCTTGCGCGCGGGGCCGGTGTAGTCCATGTGGACTGTCGTGCGCCACTTCTGACCCGGCCCGTCGACCATCTCGAAGTACGCGTCGGAGTACTCGGCCAGTTGGGGTGTGGGGAGAATGCCGCCGGAGTAGAAAGGCTGCCCGACTTTCTGCGGGAGGCCCTTCATCACCGGGTATGCCGGCGTCTCCTGCGCTGTGGCGATGGTTGTGAGCAGGAGGACCGTGATGCAGGCGATTGCTGCTGTGAATCGCCGCAAATGGGCCTGACAGGACGCGGTCCGCCGCCCGGCCGGGCTCCCCTCTCCGGCCACGGAGAGGGGCCGGGGGTGAGGCAGGCGAAGCGAGGGCGTATCAGCACTCTCAACTCCGCATCGACACACATCCATGAGCATCGTCCTCTGTGTCTGAGATGCTCGCAGTTTCGCCGCCTTTGCTGCGCGGACCTGTACCACGCAATACAGGACTCCCCTCCCCCCGCAGCGAACCGCTGTAACGTGTCTGCATCCCCAGCCGCCTTTGGAGATGATACCGATGAGAGTACTGCTCGCGTTTGCGCTGTGTGTCATGTCGGCAGCCACCTGCATCTGCCAGGAGTTGCCGGACCCTGTCGGCCACTACACCTTCGAGGAGGGGCAGGGCGCCGTCACGCTCAACCAGGCCGGTCGCGCCAACAACGGTACACTCTACGGTGCGCAATGGGCGAGGGGCCCCCTTGGGGGGGCCGTACAGCTCGACGGCGTCGATGACTATATCGACCTCGGCATGGCCGAGGGCCTCCTGCCCGGCACCGCGTACTCGATATCACTCTGGGTGAAGCTCACCGGCCGGCAGGGCGGTATCATCTCCTGCGCATCGGGCGGCGGCTGGGGCGATCAGCGCCTGGTGCTGGCGTACAACACCTACTCCGGCGCCCCGAGTCTCATCTGGGTGCTCGCCGACGGCCACATGTACCAGCAGGGCCCACTCCCCGAGCCACCCCTGGATACCTGGTCGCACATGGTCGTCACCCTTGACGGCCGCAAAGGCATCTTCTACCTCGACGGAAGCGTGATCGGCACTATCTCCTACAGCTTGACACCGGAGGTCACCGGCATTCCGCTGCTGATCGGCGCATGCCAGGGCCTCGGCAAGCCCTTCCTGCCCGGCATGGTTGATGAGGTCACCGTATATCCCGAGGCGCTCACACCAGTGCAGGTCGGGATGCTCTACAAGCAGCATGCGGAGGCGTTCGGGAAGAATGTTGCCGACTTCACCGGTCCCGCGATCACCACGACCGCGTCCGCCCAATCCGGCCGGTTGCTGGTCAAGGCCGAGTACGGTCTCATGCGGCCGCTGCCTGAGGGGATCGTGTTCCATGTCCGAGTAACGCGCGACGGCGCCGACGCCCCCATTGCGGAGGCCGATATCGCCCCGGATAACACGCACTCATGGCGCGAGACCATCATCGACCTCCAGCAGCAGCCGCCCGGGCGGCTCAGTGTCACCGTCGAGGGCCGTGGAGCCGATGGCGCCGCCGTCGGCCGCGCCCGCACTCGCGAGGTCACCTGGCCCGAGATGGACCCCCGCTTCAGCCCGCAGCGCGGTGTCAAGGTGCTCAACAACCTCGTCTTCGAGTTGCTCAATGTTGACCCGGCGACGGAGCCGCAGTACATCATCCACAACCCGCGCGAGGGCTGGGTCTACGTGCTGCTGACACCGCCCCAGGGCCCCCATATCATGCTTGTGCCAAAGCTCAGTATCGATGGGGAAGAGGTCCCTCTCCAGCCCGCCGGCAACGGCGCCTTCGAGGCGATGCGGTACCTGCCGGAGGGCGAACACACCGTCGGCCACGGCGGCACGGCGAAAGCCTGGAAGCTCGAGGTCCGAGCCATCGGCGAGCTGTTCTACTCGATGTACGGCGCCAACCCGCTTGTGCCCGAGACCGGCGACTACACCTGGGAGTGGCTCAACAAGCACTGCCTGCCGCACTACAACACCATCATCGGCAGGGGCTCGGATGACCAGGAGCCGCAGGTGCAGGAGTGGACCGCAATGGGGCGGCAGTGGATGACCCAGCGGCACTTGCCATGGGTCGATACCGCCGACGAGGCCTATACGTTCTGGACCGAAGTGCCCGGCTTCCAGCACCCGAAGATGAGCGGCATCTGGGCCGATGAGTTCAGCAGCGGCCAGAAATACGTCGACATGTACCCGATCTGGTGTGAGGCGCTGCGGAAGATGAAGGCCAACCCCGCCTTCGATGGCAAGCGCTTCTATGCATTCATGGGGATGACCTACGGGGAGGGNNATGACGAACTCACCCGCACCATCATGGAGTGCGACTACCGCCTCGGACCCGAGTGGTACCTGCGCGAGGTGCCCGCCGAGGCCGACCTCGAGGCCTACTTCGGCCCGCAGTGGGAGCGTGACAACCGCGCCCGCTATGCCGCCGCCGCTCCCGAGGCCGAGCTGAACCGCGTGGTCGTGCTCGGCCTGCTCTCCCAGCCCGAGGAAAGCTGCGACATCCACCCGCACATCGACTACAACGTCTACCTGGATCGTCAGTTCGAGTTCATTGCCAATGATCCGGCCTTCTTCGGCACCCGCGGCCTGCAGGGCTACTACTCGCCATACGCCGGTGAGGAGCAGACGCGCGTCTTTGCGGCTCTCGTGCGCCACTACGCCATCGAGGGCAACACGGGGCGCATGCTCTCCGACCCCTACGAACTGCCGCACCTGAAGAACCCCGACTTCACCCAGGGTCTCGACGGCTGGAAGCTCACCCCGGCGGTCGCGAAGATGGTTCTTGACGGAGCGGCTACGCGCCCGGAGCCCGTCAGCATGGCGGCGAAACTCGCCCGCGGCTTCGGCTGGCTGCAGGGGCGCTATGACAGCGGCGGAGTAGGCGATACCGTGTTGTGGACGAAGCGCAGTGCCACTACGCCGAATGTGTTCTCCCAGACGGCGACCGGTCTGCAGCCCGGCAGGCTCTACTCGCTTCGCTTCTTCACCGGCAACTACCAGGACTACCTCAACGGCGTATCGCGCGCGGTGACCAACGCCATCAGCGTCAGGCTCCCCGGCGCCGAACTCGTACCTGACAAGTGCTGGGACGCGCAGATCAGGAGCAACTACGCCCACACGTATGAGGCATTCGACAGGAACAACCCGTATCGGCTGAACTACCACCAGCGGGTCTTCCGCGCCACCTCGGAGACAATGGAGCTGAGCTTCTCGGATTGGGCCCCTGACGATGCCCCCGGCGGCCCGGCGGATGAGGAACTCATCTGGGGCTTCATGCAATTGCAGCCGTACTTTGAGGAGTAGGGGCGCGCCCGCCTCACCCCCCGGCCCCCTCTCC
>DPJP01000478.1:2894-4537 GCA_003542955.1 Armatimonadota bacterium | reverse complement strand
GGAGAGGGGCAGGGGGTGAGGCAGGCCCACGTTCGCCGCCCAAGCCCCTTGACTCCAACGCCCCAACCTGCTACTGTACCACTGTCATAGTACAGTCCAAACACCGCGGGACACCGCATGAGACTCAATGTCGATCCACAGAGCGCAACGCCCATATACGCNNCCGGCAGGTCAAATGGGCCATATCAGCCGGCATGCTGGCTGATGGCGACACGCTGCCCTCCGTCCGCCAGCTCGCACAGGACACCCGCGTCAACCCCAACACCGTCGTCAAAGCCTACAGCGAGCTGGAGAACGAGGGTGTCATCACCTCCGTGCATGGGAAGGGCACATTCGTCGCCTACGGCGCGGAGGAGCGTCTCCCCGCCGGATCGGAGCAGGTCACACACGCCCTGCGCAACGCCGTCAGAATGGCGCGCGATGCAGGGATGTCGGCTGAGCAAGTGCGTCAACTGCTGGAGGACGAGCTTCGGCTCGCCGCCAACAACGAGCTTCGCGGCATGAGTGGGTAGGTGCGTTGGGGCTGGGCCGGCCGTGAAGCCAGGGAGCCGGTACCATGAGCGACACAGATGCAATCGTCATCGACGGGCTGAGCAAGCGCTTCGGCAGCAAGTACGCCGTCAACGACCTCTCGCTGACGGTCCCCCGGGGCAGCGTCTACGGCTTCCTGGGCCGCAACGGCGCCGGGAAGACCACCACCATCCGCATCCTGATGGGCCTCCTGTCGCCCACCTCCGGCACTACCCGCGTGCTCGGCTTCGACCCCGAGCCCGGTCCGCCGGAGATGTACCGGCGCGTCTCATACGTCCCCGAGGAGCCGCACATCTACGAGTGGATGGACAAGCGCTGGCTGTTCGGCTTCTGCGACGGCACGCATCCTGATTGGGACAATGCCCTCGCCGAGGAACTCTGGCAGCGCTTCACCCTCCCTGATGGCACGAGGTTCGGCAACCTCTCCCGCGGGATGAAGGGCAAGGCGATGCTGGTTGTCGCGCTGGCTTCGCGTCCTGAGCTGTTGATCCTCGATGACCCCACCTCCGGCCTGGATGCCGCCGTGCGCCGCGACTTCATGCACGGCATCATCGGCGCGCTGGATGAGACGAAGGTGACGGTCTTCTTCTCCACCCACATCATCAGCGATGTCGAGCGGATTGCCGACCACTGCGCGATCATCCATGACGGCCACCTGCTGCGCCAGTCGCGGGTCGAGGACCTCAAGGAGCAGGTCAAGAGCGTGCAGCTGGTCTACGAGCAGGGCGCACCGCAGACGCTTTCCGTCCCCGGCGCGCTGGAGATGGTGCGAGAGGAGCGCGACTGGACCGTCACCGTCGACAACTACCCTGTCATCGCCCCGGCGCTGGAGAACCTGGGCGCGGATCGGGTGATCGTGAGTGACATGACGTTGGAGGACATCTTCATCGCCTGCACGACCGAGACCGCCGCTCAGCTGCAGCGGGCGAGGGCGTAGGGGAGAGCACTATGCGCATTCTCCAGGTATCCAGGTGTCCTGCAGACTGCAAGCAGCCGCACCGCGCATGCGTCGCCTTGCGTCGTGGCGTTGCCGTTTTCCCCGCCCGCAGGGCGGTCCCGGGAGGGGAGTCAGAGAGTTGGCCAGCCGCAGGCCGTTCGCCGTTCTCCCCCCT
>DPJP01000478.1:0-2854 GCA_003542955.1 Armatimonadota bacterium | reverse complement strand
GGGCCGGGGGGGTGAGGCCCGCAAGCCCACCGACTCGGGCCTTGAGAAAGGAGCAGCCTTGACCCATGCCAGTATCGGCCGGCAGTGAGACACCAAGTGATTCTCAGCCCATCCCCCGCACCCCCGCCTGGGACGGCGACGCGCGCAGGCTGTTCTGGATGGCCTTCCGCTGGTGCCTGTGGTACATGCGGCGGCCGGCTGCTGTGCTACTCGCGCTGTACGCTATAGGTCTCCTCCTTGCCCTGGTCTCTGAACAGATGGGTCTCATCGTGTATGGGTTCGCAGGCGTGATACTGGTGTTCTGGGCGTTCGCCTTCAGTGGCGCCACAGCCTCGGCTTTTGAGCCGCCGCGGAGTGCAGCGCCTCGGCTGGCTGCCCTGTCCCTGTTCATGTCGCTGCGGCCGATCAGCCGACGCCGCATCTGGCATGCCGTCACCTTCGGGCCGCTGCTTGCCGCACTGCTCGTGTACCTCGTGTGCATGACTCTGCCCTATGGCCTGTACGCGGCTGTGTGGCCGGATGTTAGCTATGGCAAATGGGCAATTGGGGACGATTGGTGGCGGACCTTGCTGCCGGATACCGGCGGCGATCCCAGTGCCTCTGGTGCCGAACCTCGGCCCGAAGCTGCATACCGTGCCGAGTTGAGAGCGTGGGTATGGATCGCGCTGGTGAGCGTAGCCGTCTTGGCTGCGCACCTGCTACTGCAGTGGTTGCGGCAGTTCGACCGGGAGCTGGCGTTCAAGTACCTGCGTGAGTCGAGTATTCCCCTGTTGCCGCTACTGTGTGTCCCACTCGCAGCATGGTCCCTGTGGTGGCTGACGACGAGTATCTCTGACGCACTCGATGTCGCTGATCTCCTGCAGCTCGGGCCCTGGACGTTCCTGCCTTCCGCGGTGGGTCTCATTGTGATGGCCGCCTCTGCCTCCCGCGCAGCCTACGCCTCGGCGCCACTGCTCGAGGAGCGCAAGCGCGCTCTCGCCGGCCTCTGGGCGATGGCGAAGGCCTGGGCCGTCTGCGCGGGAGTGCTTGTACTCGTCTATGGAATCGTCCTCATGCTGCGGCACACGGGGCAGGTGGCATAGCCCATGCGCATGCTGCTGCTGGTGGAGATGCGTCAGTCGGCGAAGTGGGTGTGGCTTGTGCCGCCACTTCTGCCGCTCGTGACCATGGCGGCATTCGCAACGGACAACGCCCCGGGCGCCGTGGGGGCCGGGATCGAATTGGTGTGGCTCCTCATTGCCTTCGCGTGCCTGACGTACGCCGCCGGCTTGTCCTTCAGCCTGTCGAGGTCTCGCACCGCGATCTTCGTGCTGACCAGACCGGTGGGACGGCAGCGTCTGTGGGCGGCCGGGATCGTGTGGTGGTTCGTGTGGGGCGTGCTTGCGAGCGCAGTCGCCGTTGGCATCGCGCACCTCATCGGCGCAATCGCCGAGTCGCCCGCCGGTGCCGAGTACCTCCCCGGCTGGAGCCCGACTGAGGCATGGCCATGGCTGTGGTCCGTGGCCTTGCCCGGATGGTGGATAGTATACTCGAGCTTCCCCCTGGGCGTGAACAGCCGCGGGTTCCTGCTCTCCTCCGCGACCGTGTCCCAGCGCCTGCCTGTACGGGAATCTGCGGCATGGGTCATACTGCTTATTGCCGCTTTCGCAGTGGCCGGAAGCCTTGGCGACGACACTGCTGGGGGCAGCAGCTGGGTGAGGTCTCTGCGCACCTGTCAGGTTGCCGCCGGATGTCTGGGGCTGTCCATCATCGCGCTCGTGGCCGGGTACAGGGCGTGTGTGGCCCATCCACCTCTGGAATGGGATGCACTCACGGCTCACGCGAGGAGCGTGTGGGCCCGTTACGGCTACCCGTGGATAGTCGCGATGATCTGGATGGGCCTGCTGCTCAGGTACCTCGGAGGCTGACCCATGCGCATGCTGCTTGCCAAAGAGCTGAGGGAAGTCTGGCATGTGTCGTGGTATGTCTGGCCGACCTACGTGGTTCTGTCTCTGTTGATAGCCGGGTGGCTTGTCGCCGAAGCACTTGTCGCGGGAGGAGCCAGGTCCGTGGAGGACATGCAAACCACTGTGCAGGGCATCTACGCCGCGGCGACGTCTGTGTTCCTGTGGCTGAGTATTATCCTGACGTCGTCGCCCGGCCTGATGACTCCCACGGCGGATCCCGCGCTCGAACTTCGTCTTATCCTGCCGCTCCGCCACGGCAGTGCTGCGCTGGTTCGCCTTGCCGCCAGACTCGTGTGTCCCATCCTGGCCTATGGCGTTGCCCTGGCGGTTCCGCTGGCTGTGCTGGCGCGCTGCCGGCCCGACAGCATCCCACACAGTGTCGCGTTACTCACCGATGGGCCGGTTGTGGTCGCGACATTGCTGCTCTGCAGCCTGGTCGCCCTCGCGCACTGGTCGGCCCTGGTTTTCGGCGGCTGCGGATGCGCCGCCGCGCTGCTCACCTTCTGGCTCTGGCGCGGCATCGCGGAGTGGGCGCAGGCCGGTCAGCTCCCCGCGGCGCTGGAGACGTTCGTGTGGAGTGTGCGGGCGGGCCCAAAGGAGGCGCTGCTTGGGATGCAAGAAGCGCCCGTCGCCCTCGCAGCGTTGATGCTTGCCGCCTGGCTTGCCGCATACATCGCCGACACGGCCCGGCCTCCCCTCGAGGATCGGGGCCGCACAGTGCGCTCCGGCATCGCGTTCCTCGGCGTCCTGCTGGTGTGGGCCGGCCTCTGGCGGTTGTTGCAGACCGTGGGCTGGGTGAGTTGATCATGCCCATCATGGTATTGAAGGAACCGGCGCAGATCCGGCGCCCCGGTCCCAGGCGTCTCCAGCCGGTCGGCCGGCCGCATGCCGTTCGCCGTTCTCCCCCC
>DPJP01000425.1:8786-9108 GCA_003542955.1 Armatimonadota bacterium | reverse complement strand
GCGTGGATGGCGGGGCGATGGAGGGCGCCGGATACACCTCCGCATGCCTGTACTACCTCACATTCCCCGCCGAAGCCCTCCGCAGAGCCGGTGGCGAAAGCCTCTTCGAGCACGAGCGGCTCCGGAAGGTCTGGGACTACTACCTCTACGAGGCCCTCCCCGGCGGCAACTACTTCGGCAATGTCAATGATGCCTTCTACCATGCCCACACCTGCTTCTTCCCGCTCTATGCCCGCATCTATGAGCGTCCGGAACTGACGTGGCTCTGGGAGCATGTGACGGGCCATCGCACCGATCCGAGTGATATCTACGGCGACGGCCG
>DPJP01000425.1:794-8777 GCA_003542955.1 Armatimonadota bacterium | reverse complement strand
CCGATGCTCAACTATATCATCCTCTGGCACGCGCTCGCCCCAGAAGCGATGACACCGGAACAGGTCGACAAGCCGCTCAGCGCACGCTTCTCCCGCCGGGGAATGGTGCTTGCGCGCTCGGGCTGGGGCCCGGACGACTGCCTGCTGTCATTCATCTGCGGCGGTGATCCCGAGTACGGCCACCGGCAGTACGACGCAGGCCATTTCTCCCTCTATCGCGGACAGAGCGCGCTCGCGGGTGATTCCGGCTATGGCGGCAAGAACACCGAGGACCACAACGGGGTGCTGTTCGACGGCAAGGGCCAGCAGCTCAAGTGCGCCGAGGGCCGCATCACCGCGTACGAGCCCGGCGAGCTTGCGACCTACGCCTGCGGCAACCTCGGTGACCTCTACAACAACGCGGCGCTCAAGAGCTACAACCGTCACATCTTCTTCTGCCATGACAGGCAGCGCCCGTACATGGTGGTCTATGACGAGTTGCAGGCCGATGGCGCGGAGCACACATACACCTGGGTGATGCAGGGGATCAATGCCACGGGCTTCATGATCTCAGGCGAGGGGATGCGCTTTGAGCTCTCCGGCGAGTACCCGGTCATCTTCGACGACAACTCGGGCTGGCAGATGAGCGTGATGCTCTTCGCCTCACAGCCGCCGAGCTTCACGCAGGACATCAATGAGACGAAGTGGAGTGCCACCGCGAGCATCATCGAGCACCCGCGCCTGCGGGGCGATGTCACCACGAGCGCGTCCCCGGGCTTCCTGGCCTTCCTCTACCCGCGCCGCGAGGGCGACCCCGTCCCGACCGTCACCCGCGTCGCGCCCCACGCCCTGCGCATCAACTGGCCCGACTGCACCGACCTCGTCGCCTTCGCCCCGGCAGAGACCGACGGGCTCCGCACTGAAGGTGTGGGGTTTGTGAGAAGGTAGCCGCTCCCGCAGCCACGACCATCCGGGCACGCCTACAGGCGAANNAAAGGAGGGGCCGGCCCGCGCGCCGTCGCCGTTCCCTCACCCCTCGTCTCTCGCCCCTCACCTCTGCCGTCCTATCCTCCCGCCACTTGCATCGCGATCTCGCCCCACTGCGTCAGCCGCATCGGGTCATAACGCACGGTGCTGATGTCCTTGAGGATGAACTCCAACGCGCAGCCGTGGCGGTCACAGATGTCCTTCGTCGCCTGGAGGTCCTCCCGGATCAGCTCCGCCGGGAAATCGTCGCGGGCCAGGTAGGCCGGGCTCGGCTTGCGCGAATAGACGTAGTCAGTGCCGATCTCCGAGGCGCCCAACTCTTCATCCACCCAGGGGCTCATCGACACCTTGCGCACATTGGGGATCATCCGCACCTCATTCATCTTCTTGTCGAGGGGATCACAGCAGCCGTAGTAGACGAGTCCGAAGCGCTCACAGATCGGGGTGATGTAGTCGACCTCGAACTCCCTGAACGTCTTCGGTGACACGGTCGAGAACATCTGCGCGAGGCCTGCTATCCAGAGGTCCTTCGTCCGCGGCTTGTCCGGGTCGTATCCAGGCGCCGGCAGTTCATCGCTCCATGCCCCTGTGCAGTGGATCAGGCTTTGCGGGCCGCACAGGAGTCCCTGCTCCTCAGCCTGATCGAGCAGGCTCATGTGGCCCTCGGCCATGCGCCCGACTATCTTGTGCACCAGCTCCGGCTGATCGGCAATCGCCCACAGCGCGCCCTCGACGCTCATCCAGGTGCTGATCGGGTCCCATATCTGCAGAAATGGGTCATAGCCCCACGGCATGATCTCCAGCGTGCCATCGAATAACTCATGCGCGCGCTCCAGCCGCCGCGCCGTCTCCTCCGTATCGTGCGAAAGCACCGGGCTCTGCAGCTTCTCGANNGTTCTCGAGGTCCTCCTCATTTCGGAACTGGTTGCCGTAACGGTGGCCGGCGACGGAGTTGCTCGGGTCCAGCACGGCGCGCTCGTCCTCGGCGGTAATCCCGAAGCCGGTGTTGTGGATTGCCTTTGGCACGCGGATGAACGGCTCGACAACCATATCGATGGGGAAGCGCTTCCACTGGTACAGCGTCCGCCGCAGGAACCCTTCATAGCCCCGGCACTCGGGGTCGTCGCACCGAATGGTCAACTCGTCGTCGATGTTGACCTCATTCCAGCAGACCTGGTCCATCATGACCATTGGCCGTTCGGGCTTCAGCCCATTGAGCTTCCGCCACAACTCACGCTTCTCTTCCTGCACCGGCAATGCAGCAATCTCGGCCGTACGTGCGGCGAGGTCTCTGAGTATCTCTCTGTCATCCGGGCCCGGCATCGTCCGATTTCCTCCCTACATAGCGGTCTTCATGGCCGTCCGCCGTTCTTTTCTTCCGTGTATTCCGTGTATTCAGTGGTTACTCGCCGTCCGCCGTTGCCGTCCGCCTTTGCCGTTTGTTTTCTTTCGCGGCATCTCGCGTGTTTTCGCGGTTCCCCGCCGTCCCCCGTTGCCTTCTTCCGCGTGTTTCGTGTATTCAGTGGTTCCTCGCCGTCCGCCGTCACTCCGCCCCCGCCTTGACCAGCACCACCCGCTCCATGTAGATCGCATTCGGCTCATCGGCCGTCCCGTGCGGGAAGCCGGGCCCGGTGAACTTGATCCTCGCCCAGATGTCCCACTCCTGATCCGGGTGTGCCGCATCGACGACACTCCCCAGGTCGATCTGGATGATCCAGCTCCAGAAGAAGTACATGTAGTGGGAGGGCGTCAGTTTGAAGGTGCCCATCTTGTACCAGTGATAGCCGGGGCCCGGCACGTCCTCGGGCTTGATAGAGGTCCCTGACGCGCCCTTCTTCTCCACGGTGTCATAGATGCCCCACGGCATTGGCAGCTTGTACTTGAGCATCTCTTCATCGGTGAGTTCGAGCCGGTCAGTGATACCGCTCCCGCCGTCGGCCTCCTCGACGACCCTAACCTGGTCCTTCCAGTTGCGCCCCGCGTCGGCGGTGTACTGGTAGACCGAGCCCGCCGGCAACCCCGCGAACTGCTCCGGCAGCGGAACGAAGGCCTTCCGCGCCGTGTATCGCACGATCTCGGCGTCGCACTGCTCCCTCGACTTCTGTAGCGCGCCGCCCGTCCGGCGTTGCTCCGCCATCTCGTACCAGGTGTCCCGGTACCTTTGCGCGATGAAGTCACGGTCGAGTGGCATGCTGTCCGCCTCGTTGCCGGCGGCCACCCACTCGCTCACCAATCGCGAGTAGGTGATGACTATGGCCCGGTCTAGCGGCAGGCGCGCTTGCCTCACACGGCGCAGCAGCACGGGGTCATCGGCTACGGCACGCTCGGCGTTGCTGAAGATGACCTTCGCCTGGCGCACGAAGTCGATGTCGAGGTAGCGGAACTGCGGCGGCGAGGCGCCCATACTCAGGTGGCTGATCTTGGCCTCCGATGCTGCCTGCAGCTCGGTGAGGTACTCGCGGATGTGCACTGCCGCGGGTCCGTAGAAGCCGTCGGTGAACGTTCGCACCAGCGCCTCGTAGTCGTCGTAGGGGTTCTCGAGCATCTTCATCATCATCCAGACCTTGAAGTCGCGCATGTCGGCCAGGATGGGGTACTCATGCTCGGTGAACACGCCCTCGACGTTGTGTTCGGCGTAGAAGCGGTAGTCGGGCCCGAAGGTGTGGGCGCTCGGCATCGGGAGGCCGTTGGGCTGGGCGTAGGTGACGGCGTAGTCCCAGATTCGGAGGTTCTTCGCGATTGCCGCCCAGCTCAGCAGGTGCTCTTTGAACGCCACGTTTTCCGGGTCTGTGATCGCTCGCGTGAAGTTGCTCGTGGTATCACAGAGCCGGATGATGACATTGTCTCGCGGCTTGATCGTCGCGGGCGCCTTTTGCGTGTAGGAGTAGGCCAGGGTGTCGATGTAGACATCCGGGTACTTCTCGCGGATGCCGTCGGCCATGTAGTTGACGAAGTCGAGGATCGGCCCGCACTCAGAGCCCTCCGCCTTCGAGATCGCCTGGCAGTTGTCGCATTGACACCAGCCGTGCCAGTCGTTCTGCGAGACGCTGTAGACCGTTGGCGCCGGCCGCTGCTCCTCCGCCGCCTTCGCTCTGGATGTCTCGATGTAGTCGATCAGCTTCGCGAGGAATGCCTCCCGCAGTTCCTGGTTGGTCAGGCAGAGCTGTGTCCGCTCTCCCTTGCGCTCCCCGTTGATGAGCGAGTACCACTCCGGGTGCTGCTCGAAGTACTTGCTCGGCGGAAAGTACAGTTCGAATGTGTGAACATGGTATGGCGGCCCGTAGCCCACCTCGCCCCCGTACTCGCCTGCTATCCCCGCGTCCCCGTCGCGGTTGAGCCGGTTGCGGGCAGCGAAATGCCCCTTGTCCTGCCCGTAGAGCATGTAGATGTCGCGGTACCTGATCACCGGCTTCCCATGGCGATCCAGATCGTTCACCGAGATCGCGTTCATGCTCGGGACGCTCTCTTCCCACGGGCTCCACCAGTGCACGCCGATGATATCCTCGAGGAAGTGATACACCGCGTAGAGGGTCCCCCTGGAGCCGCCGCCGACGAGCACCAGCGCGTCGCCGGCGGTGCGGATGAACCACTCTTCCGAGGCCAGCGCACTCGGTTCGAGCCCGAGCCCCGCTGCGAACAGCGTCGCCCCGACGTAGATGCGCGCGCCCTCGGCCGGTGCACCAGCCTCCCGCACGATGGAGAACTTTCCGCCCGTCACCTGCCCCAGGTAGGCCGCCAGTTCCTCGGCTGCCGTCTGCTCTGGCAGCATGGGCTCGTCCGCGGTCACGATGACGGCCATCGCCTTGCCGTCCGCCGCAAGCTCAACAGCCCCCGCCGCTACGCCAATCAGGAGCAAACTGACAGTGATCGATGCAGTTGCCAGAAGTCTCATATCATCACTTCCTCGGTGTCCAAATGCTCGTTCCCGCCGTCGGCGGTTGCCTTCTTCCGTGTATTCCGTGTATTCCGTGGTCTACTGCCGTCCGCCGTTGCCGTTCGCCGTCGCTACGCCCCGCCGGGCACATCCTCCAGGTACACGCCATCCTCCCTGAGCGCCTCCTGCAGCGCACGCACGTGGACCTCCCCCAACCCCACCCCGGCATTCAGCGCCATCGCCGCCAGCGTTCCCACGCCCTGCCCCATCACGATGCAGTGGCTCTGCACGCGCACCGATGAGTGGCCCTCATGCGTCGACGACGCGCACCGGCCTGCAACTGCCAGGTTCGGCACCGTGTCGTTGAGGCACATTGCCAGCGGAATGTGATAGCTCTGGCCCTCGGGGACCATGTTGGTCTTATTGCGGTCCTGCCACGTGGTGTAGCCACTGCCCTCGGGGTCGTGGATGTCGATCATCCAGACGCCGTGGCCGATAGCGTCCGGCTGCTTGATGGCGCCGAGCACCATCTCGGCGGTGAGCGTTTTCAGTCCATGGATGCGCCGTGACTCTCGGATGCCCAGGCTGTGGCCCGTCTGTTCGACACACGCGTTCTCAAAGCCCGGCACCGTCTTCCGCCAGTACTCAAGGAACGCGAAGACACGCTCCCGCCCCAGCACCGTCAGCTCGGTGAGTTCCTCCTCATCGAGTGGATTGCCCGCCACCGGGCACATGTTGGGGATCACCCGGTTGCCGTACCACGTCGGGTTCGCGGTCTTCGACGGCGGCAGCTCACCCTCCTCGATGCGCTTTGTCATGTCGGCGATGATACTCTCCCGCTGCGCTTGCGTCATCGCGTCACGCGCCGCCTCGTCGATGCCGCACAGCCCATACATCATGGTCATGCCCTGGACGAGATCGTCTGCCTCCCGCCCGAAGTCGAAGCCCACACCGGCCTTCGCCGCAACATCGCCATCGCCACTGGCATCAATGACGAAGCGCGCCATGACCGCCTGCTGCCCCGTCTTAGTCTCCACCAGCACACCCATGATGCTGCTATCATCATCCAGCAGCGGCTCGCCGGCCACTGTATAGCAGATCACCCGCACGCCGGCTTCCTGCAGCATGCGATGCCAGACGAGCGTAAGCCCCTCCGGGTCGAAGCTCTCTGTCTCGTGGCGACCCTCGGGCCCGCCGTACGTGCTCAGCCACCCCTCGGCCCCAAGCCGGTCAACCGACTCCTGCGCCAATCCCCTGATGACAATCTTCTCTCGGTCGCTGCGGTGCCAGATGTTGACCAGAGCGGTCGTCGCCATCCCACCCACGCGCGGCCAGCGCTCGAGCAGCACCACCGAGGCCCCATGGCGTCCGGCAGCCACCGCGGCTGCGACCCCCGCAGGTCCACCTCCACAGACCAGCACATCGCACTGGGCCAGGATCGGCACACTCCGAACAGGTAACATGATGTCGGGCATAGGCTATCCTCTCACTATCGCAGCCAGCCACCCACCGGGCAGCCGCAGTTCCGTATAGGTCATTCCGTCGATCGCTTGCGTGGGTGCATTGAACTCCGGCTGCAGCACGCCCTGGTGGTCATACACATACACCCGGTGCGCGGAGCCATCCCCCCACCCGAACAGCCCCGACTTGCACGTGATAATCCGCTCCTGACCGATCACATACCCCTCATGCAGCTCGACAGGCGTGAACGGGTACATCTGCTCGGTGATCGTCTTCCGCGTCAGCCTGAAGCGCTCCCAGCCGAGGTAGTAGTACCACAGCCCGCCGTTCTCGAGGTTCTCGCGGATGTTGCGCGCGATGTCGGCCTCCTCCATGATCCGGTCCGGCGAGCCCAGCCCCACCGGGCAGTACAGATGCGCATTGCGGAGCTTGCTGGCATGCCACGCCTCGACAAAACGCGGGAAGTGCATCTTCGCCATCGTCTCGGTGCGCGGCTGACCGTTGGCGATCAGCGTTCTGCCCGTATCGAGCAGCCAATCCGCCCGCACCTGCTGGAAGCCCTGGCAGTACAGCGGCGCCCAGGCGATTGGCTCCTTGATCGTCCATGTATTGATGTCCGGCTCGGCGGTGTAACCGTCATGCAGGTCCCAGGCGTCCGCGAAAGCGCTGTAGGACATCTCGTCCCAGTAGATGCCGTCGAAGCCCAACTCATTCACGCAGAGGTCGAAGTAGCGCCCGATGGCCTCCCCGTAGCTGTTCTCCAGCGTCGGCAGAAACAGCCACAGATGCGGCTTCCACGCGCCCGGCGAGTACTCCCGCTGCACGCGATCCGGCCCCAGGTGCCGCGCATCGACATGATCCGGCCGCTGCTCATCCGCGCGCGTCAGGTACACATCCACATAGCAGATCACCTTCAGCCCCGGCTTGAGTGACCGCAGCATCTCCGCCTGCTGCTTGAGTCGCTGCTGCTCCTCCGGCTCATCGAGAAAGGCCAGTCCGTGCGCAAGCTCAGTCCCGCGCGGACGCGGGATCTGCAGCGAGACTGTGTCCACCGAGGTATACTCGAGCCACTCCGCCCAGTCGGGGACACTCGCCTCGCGCGTCGGATGGGGCGCGAAGGCGAACGCGCCGGGGATCGTGAAGTTGGTCCCCCAGTTGCGCCGGATTGCATTCACGAAGTCGAAGTACTCGCCTCCCGGCACCGGGTAGACCGACCAGCGCACCTCATACTCCCCACGCGGCGGCAGCATCAGGCGGTAATCATACAGGCACACATCGCCATCGGCGATGCTCGCCCGCTGTGCGCAATGGGCCCGGAACACGTCATCCTCGGCCACCATCCCGAAGCCTTGCCCGCCGGTGCTCAGTAGCACCGTCGGGTTGTCCCCGCCCGTGTCGTAGCTCTCCAGGATGCGCGAGGGCAATCCGTGCAGGTAGAGCTGCGCGTCCTCGTGTCCCTGCGTCACGAAGCTGTGGCGGAACGCGATCAGCAGCGGCTCGTCCGTCGTGTTGGNNATCGCTATATGGTCGTCGAGCGGGGTCAGCGTCCGGTTCAGTGAGTAGTTGTTCCCTTCGGCCCTGACGGCCACGCTGCCATCAGCCCGCTGCTCGCAGACCGGTCTCCAGCGTGGCTGCTCGTCATCACCGGGCTCTTCCCCGAGCACGTTCCAGCCCGCATTCGG
>DPJP01000425.1:0-777 GCA_003542955.1 Armatimonadota bacterium | reverse complement strand
CATCCTCCGGTCACCCAGCACCACCGCGAAGCCCCCCGCGGGCAGCGTCTCGATTGCGTAGTCGACCGGCTCGACCGGCTTCGGCTTGATGCGCGGCAGCTCGCCCGTCGGCGCGGGAGCGCCCTCCTCGCCCGGCTGAATGACCCGCTCGGGCCCCTCCACAAGCCCCACATCGGCCAGCACCAGCGCGGATTTGATCCGCGTCTCACTGTGCTGGATGCGCAGCGTGTTCTCGCCCTCCTTCACCAGGCCATTGAGGTCGAGGATGAAGTCGTAGGCATGCCCACCCACCAGGCACGCGCTGTGGTCGGCTCGATTGGCGGCTTCATAGTCGGGTGAGTAGCAGACGCGGAAGGCCATCTGCCCGAACCAGGGCAGGTACAGCCCCGAGAGCATCTGCGTATCGGGCGGCTTGTTCACCATCCTCCGAACATCAATCGGCTTGTCATTGAGCCACACCCGCATCGCGTACGTGGAGCCGCTCAGGTTCGGTGTCTCCAGCCTGGCCAATACACTCAGCGCCGGCTTGCGTCCGAGCATCTCAGGCGTCACATTGATGGTGAGGGTCTGCTGCTCACCCGGCTCCAGGCGCATGCTGTCGGCGATGTCAATCAGGGGCTCGGCGAGGCATGAGCAGGCGGATATGGCGACTGCGGCGATCAGCGAGATCAGACGCATTGTGCGGTACCTCTCCCGTGTCAGACGGCGAGCGCGGTGCACTTGTGTCGCCTACACTGTTCGCCGATGGCAGCCTCGTTCCTGCGCCCGCAGTACGAC
>DPJP01000252.1 GCA_003542955.1 Armatimonadota bacterium | reverse complement strand
CGGCCAGCAGCACATCTGTCATCGGTCCGCCCGACCACGCGACTGCCCGCACCAGCCCAACCCACTCGACGCCCGAACCCAGCATCCCCGGCAGTTGCGCGAAACCGGCCAGCTCACCGACGTCGCCGTAGCCGCCCATGGCGTCTTCCCCAGCGGCGATGCCGTAGACCGCGAAGTCCTCCCGTACCGTCGGCACCGGGTTGATGCTGTTGGTCTCCTGGAGAATCTGGCCGACTGCGATCCGTGGCATGGTCTACACCCCGAAGTACTCGTACCGTTTGCCTCTGAGGAAGTCCATCGATTGACGCATCTCATCCAGGCCATTCATGCCGTCCTCGATGGATATCCAGCCACCGAAGTCGACCTCGCGCAGAATCGCGAAGATGGCGTCATAGTCGTTCATGCCCTGCCCGGTGACGCCGTGGTGGAGTATCTCGGCGTAGCCGGTCTCACCGTCGGCGAGGGCCAACTCGTCGAGTGAATGCCCCTCCGCCAGATGCCGGTCGGAGGCATGCATGGTCATCACCCGCGGCTTGACCGCCTGCAGCAGCTCGATGGGGTCCTCACCGGCCACGACGCTGTTCGAGGGGTCGAACTGCACGCCGAACCACTTCGAGTCGATGCGCTCGATCAGCGGCAGGAACACCTCTATTGACTGGGTGAACTCCGGGTAGCGCCAGAAGCTGTCCTTGTAGTGGTTCTCGATGACGAGACAGATGCCGCACCGCTCGGCCTCCGGCAGACAGGCCTCGATGCACTCGACGACCCTGTCGATGCCCTCCGCGATGCCCAGCTCCGGCCGGCGCTGCCCCGAGAGCGTCCGGCAGAAGCTCCCGCCCAGTTCCGCAGTAGCGCGGATCATCTCGATCTGCCTGTCGATCTGTGCCCGGCGCGCCAGGGGGTCGGGCTCGGTGAAGTCCGGCGAGTGACACATCATCGGCAGGGGCAGGCCGTGCCCCTCGGCCTGCCGCCGGATGCGCGCCAGCGCCGCGGGGGAGGTTTCCTTCAGCCAGCCGCTATAGAGCTCCAGGCCTTCGGGCTCCAGCTCGACCGACATGTCGATCCAGTCGGCAAGCTCCATCCGCCCGAGCGCGATGTCATCGAGGTAGCACTTCGGGAATGCCGACAGCCGCGGAGCGTTCACCTACAGAGACCTCCTGAACTCGTTCACGCGCCCGACGACCTCGCTCAGGATGCTCTCGAACTCGTCGGAGGTGGCGAAGCGGTCCTCCCGGATCGCGAGCGGCGCGCCGATGACCACAGACTTCGCGCCCAACTGCAGTGACGCGATGGCCTCATCGATCGACAGTCCCCCGACGGCCTGCACCGGGATATCGACAGAGGCCACGATGTGCTCGAGGTCATCAAGGGCGCTCAGACCCGGCACATGCCTGCGCTCATCAAAGCCGAGGTGGGCGATGATGTAGTCGACGCCATGCTGCTGCATGCGCTGGGCGGCGTGGGCCTTGTCGGCGGCATTGAGCACATCGGCCATCACGTAGCCGCCCTTGCGGCGTGCCATCGCGACGACTTCCTTAACCGTCGCCCAGTGCGCCTGGCTCATGACCACGACGAAGGTGGCCCCGGCATCGAGCATCATCTCCGCCTCAAGCCCGCCGCCGTCCATCGTCTTGAGGTCGGCGACAATCGGATGGAAGGGGAAGGCTTCACGGAGCGCCGCCACGGCATGGAGGCCCTCCGCCAGGATCAACGGCGTCCCGGCCTCGAGCCAATCGACGCCTGCGTTGACGGCTCCCCTGGCCATCTCCAGAGCCTGAAAGATCGAGGTTACGTCCAGCGAGACCTGTACGTTGATCGTGCGGAGGTCGAGTTCGGGCATAGTGGCTCATTCCCGGATGCGTGGGTGAGTACTGAGAGAGGGTTCGGCGGGAGGCGGCCGGGGACCTGTGTTGATCCGAGTGGGCGAGACGTCAGTACGGCAGGCGCCCCCGACGCTGCTGTCTTTTTGTGGTTCTGGCAGAGATAGGGTCTCCTTGTCTTTCTTGGTTTGCGCTACGGGTGGGCCATCATAGCATTCCGGAGGCGCAACCATGGCGAGGCCGCGGTCGAAGCCGCAGATGAGCCTGACGTCAGCGCATGTGTGGGACGATGCAGCAGGTATCCCGGAGAACGACTGGTGCCGGAGATTCTTCGAGCACATCTACTTGAAGCTGGACGATGCCGACTTCGCCCATCTGTATGAAGAAGGCGGGCGGTACCCGATCTCGCGGGTGCTTCTGATGTGCACCACGGTGCTGCAGTACATGTCCGGGGAGAGTGATCGCGCGGCGGTACGAAACACAGTTCGGTGGCGCCACTGGCGAATTGCGTTGGGGCGGGATCGGTACTGGGAGGGTTTCGACCCCAGCGTGTTGTGCAACTTCCGCAAGCGGTTGCTTCGGCACCAGGAAGGCATGCTGATCTTCGATCACGTGCTCCAGAGGATTCGCGCACTAGGGCTTCTCGAAGGGCTTGATCTCACGGACGACGAGCGCCGGCAGGTGGCCACGGACCGGCAACGGATCGCCTCGACGCCCGACACCTGGTCGCCGTTTCTACACGTACCGTACTTCCTGGTGGTGGCAGAGAAGCGGTAGGGTGACCGC
>DPJP01000254.1 GCA_003542955.1 Armatimonadota bacterium | reverse complement strand
GCCGGGTCAATCGTGGCCAAGGTCGTGCGCGACGCCATCATGGAGCAGCTCGACGCGCTCTACCCCGAGTACGGTTTCGCCGCCCATAAGGGCTATGCCACCAGACAGCACCTTGACGCCATCGGGCGATATGGCCCATCTCCGGTGCACCGGATGAGCTTCGCGCCCATGAACAGGCGCCTCCAGTGCTCGATGGATTTCACAGACGCGTGAGACGGGTATACTCTGTTGCGTAGTGCCGCCGCGCCAGAACATGTCGACGGGGGCGCACCATGCGCCGCACCGGTTTCACACTCGTAGAGATGCTGGTCGTCATCGGCANNTTCGCGCGCGCCCGAGAGAAGGGCAGGTCCACGCGCTGCGTCGCTAACCTCAGACAGATCGGGATGGCCTGGCAGATGTACGCTGATGACTGTGACGGCATGCCGCCCTGGGCCATTGACTGCGCCGACCAGCACCTGCCGCAGATATGGTCGCATTTCCCCGCATTCCAGGCGCAGATACCCTATATGCCACGACATGAGGACGTGCTCCAGCCGTACATGAAGAGCCGCGAGATATGGCACTGCCCGTCAGACGCCGGTTACACCGAGCTCGAGGACTCCGGCCTGCCACTCAGCGGGCGGCCCACCGCCTTCGAGGCATTCGGGGGCTCGTACATGTACCAGACGATCATCACCTTCAGGCAGCGGCCGATCGAGCAGTTGCGCGAACCCACGAAGATCAACGTGTACTTCGACGGACACGGCTCCTGGCACGGCGGCAGGGGGTACGACGCCAAACGCTGGAATGTCTACTACGCCGATGGACACGTGAAGACCGCCGGCCGGCCCCAGTACGAAGAGGGCTGGACAGACACCCCGTTCTGATGCCGTGCGCCCGCTGTGGCTCTCTGCCACCGACTCACAAGTCCCGGTGACCCGCAAACGCTCTCATTGTGAAGGGATTGCCCGCCCGTGGAGGAACTCGGGGGTGGAGGTGTCCTTCATCATGTCCACAGTTCGACGCCGTAGGTTGACCAGCGTTCTCGNNCTCGTCGCCGCTTTCGCAGTCTCTGCCATGGCCGAAGTCATGGGCTCATCCGCCGTCCTGCATGCAGCCTGGTACCGCCCCGATCCGATCGCCTACGCGGGCACAGTCTTCCTCTACGTCCACAATCCCGCTCACACCCCGACAACCGTGAGTGCCGTTTCGGTCGACGGGCAGGACGTGGGGAGGACCTGGGTCTCGGACGAGAGCTTCCTCGGTCCCGAGGTCCGCGAGCAGTATCTGCAGGTGGCCAACGACCGGGTGATGTGGTACCGGGTGTACCCGAATCCCATCCCGCCGCGGGGCGTCGGCGAGGTCATACTGCGGCCGGCGCCACGCGAGCTCTGGCCCGAGGCGTTGGGTATCGGTGTGACGCTGGATGGAGCGGACACTCTGCGTGTGTCGGTACCGCTCATGGAGCCCGGGTTTGACCTGGACTATGTCGGGCTCGAGCCTGCTCTTGATGAGTTGCACATCTACACACGCAACCAGGCAGCCNNAGCCACCGATGCCGTCCCGACGCGGGTGCTGGTTGACGGGGCCGCGGTCGAGGCGGAAATACACAGGGTCTTCTCCGGCTACACCTACGCCCATTGCCGTCTTGCGGAGCCCTGGACGGCCGGCTCATACCACGCAATCGCGATCGGGGATGACGCGCAGCTGCGCGCTGTACTGCTCCGTGCACTCCCCACCCCGCCGCCAATCGGGATCATGGGCAACCTCAGCGAGGGAGAGGCCCAGCAGTACGTGAACCATCTCTTCGATGCCCACATCGCTTTCGTGCCCGCCCAGGCGCCCATCTACGACACGCTGGAGCAGTATGGCCTGCGGGGAGCATACCTGTACTACAAGCGTCTACGTCCGGAGGTGGAGAAGCACGAGCCGTGCTACTACGCCGACCCGACGATGCTCGATCACGTGCGCGGCCGTGCGGGGCTGTGGGCCTACTTCCTCGAGGACGAGCCGGATGGACGGTACCATCGAACCGATCTCAGCGGCCTGCAGATCGCGCGTGATGTCGAGCGGGCCAATCAGTTCTGCCGCGTCTTCGACCGCGCAACGCCAACGTATCTGCAGATCGATCACGGAGGCTATCCGAGGAACCTGCAGATATACTCGCAGATACCTGACTACGTCTGCACGCACGCGTATGCGCTGGGTACCCAACGCGTCATCGAGGCGACTGCCGAGCATGTGCGTTACACGCGGCTTGCGAGCCGGCCCCGACCATTCTACTATCTCAACTGCGGCTATGCCCGCCGGAAGGACACCCGCGAGTTCGACCCTGAGGAGATGCGACTGGAGGTGTACACAGCCCTCGGCGAGGGCGCCAAGTCGGTGCAGTGGTACCCCGCCCACGGCGACAGCGGACTGCTCAAGCACCCGCGAATGTGGGACGCCGTCGGCGAGATGAATGGGGTCCTCCACCAGTTGCTGCCCCTCCTGTCAATTGGTACGCCCGTGGACGAGCCACGCGTCGAGGGTGGTAACGTCCGAGCGAACTCAATCCTGTGCGGGGACCGCGCGATGGCCGTCATACTGGTCAATCAGGACTTCACCGCCGACAAGGACACCTTCTCGCTCCGCCCGGCCCAGGTCGGAGTGCGAGTGCGCATTCCGTCGTTGTTCCGACCGCGCGGCGTTGTGCGCATCGGGTTCCCGGAAGGGCCACAGGACGTCTTCGCCGATATCGGGAGCTCAACGGTGAGCTTCACCACATCGCTCACGGACGGTGCGGCGTTTGTCATCTACTCCGATACTGACACCGTCGCGCAGATGCACCGGATCTGTGAGCAGAAGGCCGGCATCTACCAACCGCTGACGCCGTAGCCGATGCGCGGCAGCGGATGCTTGACTGCCGCCGGTGCAGCGTGTACAATTGACGCCTATGGGCGGGTAGCTCAGTTGGGAGAGCGCATCCCTCGCACGGATGAGGCCGAGGGTTCGAATCCCTTNNNNAGAAGACACGGGGGGCCGCGGTGGACGGGGCCCCCTTTCTTGTTTCCGCGGCTAACGCGGCCGGACGCAGTTCAGTCAGCACGACGGTTGGCTCTCCCCGGCCGTTCGCACGGGCCTGTGCCACGGGTGATTGCTCGATGGCAACAGAGATCACGCATCAGGGCGCAGCCGGACACGGGCAGTCGGTCCTGCCTGCCGGATTCGCCGTGTTTGCCATCGGCCTGGCGTGCGGGCTGGTACAGGTTGTGCTGATCCGGCAACTGCTCGTGGTGTGCTCCGGCAGCGAGTTGACGGTGGGGTTGATCCTCGCCGTCTGGATGCTCGGCGGGGCCCTGGGTGTATCATGGGGCGGACGTCAGGCCCGTCGAGACCCCACCCCGTCGCGCACTGCCCGCCGACTGCTCTTCCTCTGCTGTCTCTGCCTGCTGTCGTCACTCGCCGCCGCCTCCTTCGCCCGCGTGAGCCCCGAGTTGTTCCGAAACCTGCCCGGGCTGCTCACCGCGCAACGTGGGGAGGTGCTCGGCCTGGTGCAGACGCTGCTGCTCACGCTCTCTGTAACCCTGCCGGTGGTGTTTGCCCTGGAGGCGGCTTTCGGCTCCGCCCTGGGCATCTACGGCGCTCTCAGAGCGACGGAGCAAGCGGCCGCGCACTGCTACGCAATCGACGCCGTCGGGCATCTGGTCGGGGGCGGGGCCGCTGCGTACATCCTGACCTTCTGGCTCGACGCCCATACGGCGCTCGCCGGCGCGGGGCTGCTGTGCCTGCTCGCGGCCACCGGGCTGTGGAGATCATTCCCCGACCGCGGAAGCCCCCCGCGGTGGGCTCTGCTCTGCATACTGCTCACCACCGCCTGCGCGACGCTGCTCGGTGCGCGGGCGCTGGACCGCGCCACTCTTGCCGTGCGCTGGCGGGGTCACACTCTCATCGAGAACGCTGAAACTCCACAGAGCAACATCGTGGTGGCCCGGCACGGCGAGCATGGGAAGGTCTTCTTCATCAACGGCGTCCCAGCCGCCTACACCGAGACCATGCCCTCGACTCACCTGCTGGTCCACTTCACGATGCTCCAGCACGCGAACCCGCAAAGCGTCCTGCTCGTCGGCGGCCTGGGCACCGGAGCCGTCGAGGAGGTGCTCGAGCATTCTCCCGCCCGCGTCGACTACTTCGAGCTTGACCCTGCCCTGCTGGATGTGTACGAACGTCACCGCGGGCGCCTGCCCGGCGCCCCGGTGGTCATCCACAGGACTGACCTGCGGGCATGGCTGCGCACTCACGCGGGCTCGGAGCGGGCACGCTGGGACGTCATCATCATCGCCTTGCCCTCTCCCCTCTCGGCCGTCGTCAACCGGCACTATACACGGGAGTGCTACCAGCAACTGCTCTCGCAATCGCCCTTCGCTGTTGTGGGCCTGCAGCTACCCGGCACACAGAGCCACTACAGCGCCGACCTGCTGCGGCTGGATGTCGGGTTGCTCGAGGCCGCGGCCGTGCGCGAGGGCGGCACAACGGCACTCATGCCCGGCTACAGCCTCTTCGCGGCGCTCGGGCCCGCCGGAGCGGAGTTGCTCACGGAGCCTCACGCCGTTCTTGACCGGCTGGCGGAGCGGCAGGTCTCGGCGCNNGAATCTGTCATCTTCGATCTGCTCGAACCGATGAACGTGGCCTTCGTCACCGATCAACTGGCCGGCCATCCCGCGCCACCACTGAACACGGACCTGCGGCCGATATCCTACTTCCATAACCAGGTCTACGCCATGAAACAGGTCGATCCCGCGGGCGCGGGCATCCTTGAAGCCTTTGCGGGCCTGAGGCTGCCTGTGCTGCCGGCAGTTGCCGCGCTGGTCGGGCTTGTGGTCGCGATCCTGGTCCTGCTTTCGCGCCGGGCCCACGTCATCGCGGTGCCGGCAGTGGTGGCGGGCACCGGCTTCATCGGAATGGTGCTCCAGCTCGCGGTTATCCACGCGTTCCAGGTGTATGTCGGGCATATCTACAGCCTCATCGGGCTGTTGAGCGGGGGCTTCATGGTGGGCCTGGCCGCGGGGGGGCTCATGGGCACGCGGCTCCTGCCGGGGNNGGGGGCCTGTTGCCTGTGATTGCCCTGGGCGCGGCCGCTGTGGTGCTTGCGCTTGCGAGCTTCACGTTCACCGCCATCATTGCCGCCCTTGTCGCTGCGCTCGGCCATGCGGGCTCCTGGGCGCTTGTGATGGGTTTTCTGCTGCTGTCTGTGCTTGTGGGCGGGCTGGTAGGGGTGCAGTTCCCTCTGGCCACGGAGGCCATCGCGATAGAGCCCAATCGCGGCCCGGCAGCGGCCATGATGTATGCGGCGGACCTGGCCGGCGCGGGCTGCGGGGCACTCGTGGCCGGCGCCATCCTCGTTCCGCTATTCGGGCTTGACGGCTGTGGACTGATCTGTGGCGTCCTCGCCTGCACGCTCGCGTGCATCTGCATCGCGCGCGCCGGCAGGCGATAGTCCTTCCCCTGATCATGCCGCGGCGGATCTGCTTTCCATGGAAGGGAACCGGGGGGCGAACACGGAAACGGTCCATCGGCACTCACATGCGGACCCGTCCGGAAGGAGCGTCTCTGATGCCAGGTAGATACCTGCTCATGTCGCTGGTCGCGGTGCTGATTTGTTGCGGAATCCACGCGCAGGAGGAGTACGCCCTCGAGGCGTTCAGGATCACCGCGAATGCCCCCGTCACAGTGACACTGAGCCACGCGGCCCAGACGCAGAAGCCGATGTACCGCCCGCCGGCGGGTGACTGGAAGCCACTGGACGCACGTCAGCAGGAGGGCGCACTGAGCTTCGTGCTGCCGGCCGACGCGGTCGGCGAGACGCTCGTCCTCCTGACCCAGCCCGACTGGCTCACGCTACCGGATGGCGATGCTCCACAGCTCGCCGCGGCGCGCATCGGCGGCGTGGCCGTGACGCCCGAGGGGTCGAGCATCACCTGTGGCGCGGTAGCCGCCCCCCCGGCCATCGAGCTGACGGTTGCCGATGCGCAAAACCCGATACTGCACTCGCGTGTCAGCGTCCAGCTTAACGGCATGCCGATCGAGGACTCCGGCGGGCGGGTTCTGCTGCAACCAGCCGACACCGGCAGAAGCCTCGCCATCAGCGTGCTTCCGGGCGAGCTTCTTGAGGACAGGTACATCGTCTCCGTCAGTGTCCCGGATGCGAGTCCGGCGCGCAACACGTTAGTGGCCACGGTGAGCTTCTCGACCGCGCCACTACTGCGCAACGGGGGCTTCGAGGCAGTCTCGGCGGACGGCAAGCCCGAGAACTGGTCCGTAGGCTCCTGGGGAGGCTCCGAACCCGGCGCCTACAAGATGTCCGTCGCCGAGGGGCAGGGACGCAGTGGGAACGCCCTCTGTCTGCAGGGGATATCGGGGCGCATCAACATGGTCGTCGGCCAGCCGGTGGACATGGTGGCCGGGAGCACGTACATCCTGTCCGGCTACGCGAAGGGCGACGGCGTCGGGTACGCGTCGCTGATCGCGGCCGATACGGGCGACGGCAAGCAGCAGTACGACAACACCGGGCGCACTGCCGCATCCGCCGACTGGCAACCGTTTGCCTGGGAGTTGAAGCCCCAACCCGGGAAGAAGGACTATACCATCTACCTCCGCAATGCTTCGGTCGGCACGGTCTACTTCGACGACCTGCGACTCGACATGAAGCCGCAGTGAGACCACGGGAGGAACCTCAAATGGGAAGAGCCATTGCCATCCTCGCCATACTGACGTGCTGCGTGGTGACGACTGCGCTCGCGCAGGACTACTCACTCCAGCCGATCCGCATCACCTCAAACGTGCCGGTGAAGGTCTCAATCGGTGGGGGGCCCGCCGTGAGTTCGCCCATATACAGGGCTGCCGACGGAGCATGGAAGCCCCTTGACGTGGAACAGGCTGGTGGGGCCGCGGCATTCACCCAGCCCGCCGACGCGATGGCCACCACACTCGTGCTGCTCGACAAGCCGGCGTGGCTGCAGTTGCCCGATGATGAACCGCCCGCGATCGCCGGCATCCGCGTGGACGATGTGGCCGTCGAGCCGGGCGAGGAGGTCAAGCTGGGCAACGTGCCGCGCGCTCCCCAGAGCGTCGTCATCGCCATCAGTGACGAGAAGAACCCGCTGGCGCTGTCGAGGGCAGTGGTGAGTCTCAACGGTCGCGAGCTCCCTGCGTCGGGCGGCGCGGTGACCATGAGCCAGAGCCAGGACGGGCGTCAGGTCGATGTCAAGGTCACCATTCCCGACCTGCCCCAGGCCGCTCACACGCTCTCCGTAACGCTGCCGGACGCCTCTCCGGCGCTCAACACGGTGCGCACTGTGCTCTCATTCTCGACGGCGCCGATGCTGGCCAATGCCGGCTTCGAGGAGGCCGACAGCGCGGGCCGGCCGCTGCACTGGGCCTGCTCGACCTGGAGCGCGGACGCCGAGACGAAGGCCGAGTTCAAGATCGTCGACGGCGGCAGGACGGGCAAGGCGCTTCTCATCGAGGGGATCGCAGGGTCGCTGAACATGGTGTGCGGGCAAGCCGTGGACCTCGTACCGGGCCGTACCTACGTCCTCTCCGGCTACCAGAAGAGCACCGTCGCCGCCGGCTACGCCTCCGTCATCGGCCAGGCCGCTGGGAAGCAGGACCAGTATGCAAGCATGCCGAGGCTTCCGCAGGCAGAGGACTGGACACCCTTCTCCTGGGAGGTCACCGCGAAGGAAGACAACACCGGCTTCAATCTCTATCTGCGGACCGGAGGACAGGGCAAGATATGGTTCGATGATGTGAGCCTGGAACTCAAACAGTAACAAGGGCGCCCAACTCGATGAGTTCGCGCCTGCCGGGACGACACAGATACAGGGGAGGCCCCACATGCGGGACAGATCACTGCAGTTCTTCATGGACTTGATCGAGGCGCCGTCGCCGTCAGGGTACGAGCAGCCCGCGCAGGCGGTGGTCCGCGAGTACGCCGCGGAGTTCGCCGACGACGTGCGCACCGACGTGCACGGCAACGTGATAGCGATACGCAATGCCGACGCGCCCGTGCGCGTGATGCTTGCCGGTCACGTGGATCAGATCGGGCTCATGGTGCAACACGTCGACGATAGCGGGATGCTCAATGTCGCCGCAATCGGCGGCATCGACCCGCTTGTGCTCGTGAGCGCGCGGGTGACCGTCCATGCGGCGGGGGGCCCGATTCCGGGAGTCATCGGACGCAAACCGATTCACCTGATGAGCGCCGAGGCGCGCGGCAAGGAGAGACTTGAGTGCGAGGACCTGTGGGTTGACATCGGCGCGAAGGACAGAAAGGCGGCCGAGAAGCTCGTCGAAATCGGCGACCCGATCACCTTCGACCTCCACTTCACGCGGTTGCTCGGCGACCTGATCGCCGCGCCCGGTTGTGATGACAAGGTAGGCACCTTCACGGCTATCGAGGCCCTGCGCCTCGTGCCCAAGACGCGTCTGAAGTGCGGGGTCTTCGCCGTCTCAACGGTGCAGGAGGAGATCGGGCTGCGCGGAGCACGCACCAGTGCGTTCGGGATTGACCCGCACGCCGGCATCGCCATCGATGTCACTCATGCCACCGACTACTGCGGTGTGGACCCGAAGCGCACGGGCAAGGTCGAGGTCGGCAAGGGGCCGACGGTCTCGCGCGGGGGAAACATCAACCCTGTGCTGCGCGCGATCATGGTCGGGGCCGCGAAGGAGAAGAAGATCCCCTACCAGAACGAGCCCGAGCCGCACGCAACCGGCACCGACGCCAACGCGATACAAATCAACCGCGCCGGCGTTGCGGCCGCACTCGTCGGCATCCCGAACCGCTATATGCACAGTTCCGTGGAGGTCATCTCACTTGCCGACCTGGAAAACGCCGCGAAGCTGGTGGCGGAGACACTCGCCCGCATCGATCCGGACACCGACTTCACACCCATGTAACCGCGGACGAGACTCTGGAAGCGATGGCGGCGCCGGTCGAGGACCGGCGCCGTCGGCGTTTTCCGGGAGTGGCTGACGCATCTCACACGTCGCCGGTCCGGAGGTACTCCGCACACGTGTCGGTGACGGCAGCCCCCAGGGCGCGCAGACCGTCGGGGGTGGTGTAGTTGCCTGCCGCGGTTCTGTTGTAGGATGACTCGACGGTGAGCGACAGGCAGCCGTACTCGGCGGCGAAGTAGTCCTTCGACGAACGCTCAGCATCCCCCATGTAGGATGACTCCGCGCATGCGTCCGCCCTCAGCGGGCACAGCGCGGGGGAACGCCGCTCCAGTTCGGCGCAGAACGCCGCCTCGCGGCCGAGTGAATCCAGTCCGAGAAGCCTCTTTCGCGGCATGAGAACGAAGTTGTGCTCATGCACACACGGCGCATGCGAGTCCAGATACAGAGCAAGCCTCGACGTCGCGCAGAGCGATTTCACGCGCTCGCGGACCGCAGCCACCTCTGGGTGCACCGAGGGCCCGACGTAGTCGCGGTTGAAGTCGACAGGCGCCTGGTCTTTGCCGTAGGCGCCGGAAGAGACGCCGTCAGGGTCGATGGCCGGCACGACATACACGGTCGCCGTTTCGCGGACGTACGAGGGCTCCGGGGCGTCCTGAAGTAGTCGATTGACCATGCCCTCGAGCACGAACGCGCCGGGCGTCTCCGCGGCGTGTGAGCGGGCGCACAGCCAGATGAAGCGCTCTGCCCCCTCGCCAATGCACAGCAGCGGCACGTCACGGCCGCCGCCGCTCCTGCAGAGCACCTCGGCGCACGCATGCGGGGAGGCGGCGACACGGTCTGCGAGTGCGTAGACGTCTGTGAGCGTGTACGGGTAGCAGTGCGCGACCCAGACGTCTTCGCGCGGCGTGGGGATGCTGAACTTGAACTCCCCGCGCTCCTCATCAACGCGGGCCGACGTCGCCCGGAACCATCTGGTGCCGTCGTAGGAGTAGACGGGCCGCGCGGCCGTGTAGCTCTGCGCCCCGCCGAGGCACTCCGCGGGGTTGACCATTGTGCACGTGACTGCATCGGCGTGGATGCTGCTCAGATGGAAGTAGAACCACATCGCCCGAGGGCCGGTGCGTCTGTCTGCGGCGAACGCCACCCAGTCGCCCCCGCTCCCGGCGAAGAGACCGTTGCCGGCCTCGAAGCTCGCGTCAAACCCGACTGCCATTGCCTTCTCCAGGTGTCTGCGTGGCCATCTCAGATGCTCTGCAGGGCCTCGCGAGTGTGGCTGCGCGCCGAGCGGTAGGCTGCGTCGATAACGCGTTGGACATCGAGTGCCTCGAGCGCGCCTTCGACAGGGTCGGCGCCACAGCGGACGAGGTTGAGGAAGTGGTCCATCTGCGGGCGCAGGGCGTCGCTCTCGGTCTTGAGTGTGATAATCTCGGTATCCTGCTCCGGCCCCATGTGGAGCTTGAGTACCGTGGGCTCGATCTCGATGCTCCCCGTGGTCCCATGGATCGTGACCTTGCGCTGCGAGGGCAGGCAGATAAAGGAGATCGTCGCCACGCCGACGGCGCCGGAGGGGTAGTCCATAGTGAGTACGGCCCGGTCGTCGACGTCGTACGCGCCGGGCAGGGCATTGCCGCCACCCGTGCTCGCGTAGACGAACTCAGGTACCCCGGCAAACCAGTTCATGAGATCGAGAATGTGCCACCCGGAGTCAATGATTGCGGTGCCGCCGGAGAGCTTGCTGTCCCCGCGCCACCCCCAGCGGTCCTCGAACGCCGCCGACCAGCGGTACGTGATGACACCGCGAACCATGAACAGGTCGCCCAGCGTGCCGGCTTCAACGATCTGCCTGGCCCGCTGGAAGCCCGCCTGGTACTTGGTCTGGCCACAAACCATCAGGACACTGCCGGTCTCGCGAGCGGCCGCCACAGTCTGCAAGGCGCCCTCGAGGCTGTGGGCGAAAGGCTTCTCCTGCAGCACGTGCTTGCCGGCGCGCAGGGCCGCTGAGACGACCGTCGGGTAGAGGTGATGCGGCAGGGCCACGACGACCGCGTCTACATCGTTCGAGGCGATGACCTGCTGCCAGTCGCCGGTCACGGCATGCCTCGCCCCGGCGAGGCGGTCGGTGACCGTCTCCGACACGTCACAGGCGAGTGTGACCTCGGCGTCGTCGCGGTCGGCGATCACCTGCAGGTGATGCCCACCTATGCCGCCGGCACCGATGATACCAAAGCGCACGCAGTCCATTGTCGAGCCCTCCCTGAAGCGACCGTAGTGGCACCTACTTCCGCGAGGAGACGCTCCCCTCCTTCAGCGATGTACTCGTCTGCCGAAGTGTGGAGACAAGCACGCACGCCGTTACCCCCGCGGGCGTGCGTCTGTCTGTCACAGCCAACCTGGCAGTACCCGTGGCAGCTACGGCCATATCCGCTTGCCGCGCGGTGGCCGGCCAGTGTAGAATACAGGCGGGCGACCCGTGCCGCGCGGCGACGTGGGAGAGCAGTCGGCGGCGACAATGCACCCGCATTCCCGGACAAGACAAGGATGCCAATGCTGCCTCGATCCCTCCGCATAGCGCCGACGGTTGCTCTGCTGCTCGTCGCGATGGCGGCCGCGTGCGCGACCGACGCGGTTGACCCTCTCTCTGCCCCACTTGCCCGTGTCTCACACATCGCTCCGCGCCTGCGCCGCGACGGCCTGTCCCAGTTGGCCGCCCACCTGCGTCGGCTGCCGCCGTCGGCCCTGACGGCCCCGATGAGCGAGGGCAACGGTAGTGTCGTCAAGGGTTTCGATCCCGAGATGGAGGCCGCCCTCGCCGGCGACCTGGTGGCACTCAACCTTCGGCACCCGATCCTGCGCGTCGCGATAGCCAGCTACCACCAGCAACGCTTGGCGTTGATCAAGCTCCAGGCCGGCACGCAGCATGCGCGCAGCTTTGATGCTCAGGCGCTGCAGGAAGATGCCGTGGCCGCCCTGAACGCTGCTTTCGCACTGACCGGTGACATGGAGTGCGTCGACCTCTGGGCCGTCGTCCCCTCTACCGAGAACCTCGAGTACGGCCACATTCCAGTGTTCTCCGTCACGGCGCGGCGGGAAGCCTTCACCTCGGCGCTATCACAGCCGCGAACCGCTCCGCAAGTGCTCAGTCGGCTTGGCGTTGTGCGCTTCTCCCCCGAGTACACGCTCTTCGGCGCAACCCCGAACTCACAGGCGCTGGGACTTCTGCCGGACGAGCGCTACGATCTCCCGCCCGCGTCCGCCAACTGGCCCGGGCTGGTACTCGAGTGCGAACAGCGGCTTGCTCGTGAGAATGGTCGACCCGCATCGCTGTTTGAGAGCGTCCGCACCGGACAACGCGTTGCCGCTCTGACCATCGACGACGGTCCCCATCCGCTCACCACGCCGCTGATGCTCGCGGTGCTCAAACACTACGGGGTGCACGCGACCTTCTTCCTGGTGGGACAGAAGGTCGAGGAGTACCCGGAACTGGTTCGCATGATCGACCGCGACGGGCATGAGATCGGCAATCACGCCTACACCAACCGGCGCGCCGGCGACATGACGGGCCCGCAGATACTTGCTGAGTTGACCGCCTGCCAGAACGCGGTGCTTGCGCTCACGGGCAAGAGAACACGCTTCTTCCGCCCTCCGGGCGGCCGTCTGACTGAGGACGGCCTCCACGCAGTCGCCATCTCCGATCTGACCCTGGCCATGTGGACGAACAACGCCGATGACTGGCTGAAGCCTGCGCCTGAGGTGATCGCGCGCAATGTGCTGACAGGCCTGGAACCNNACCGGGCGGGGTCATCCTGATGCACCAGGGCAGCATGGAGAGCTTCCAGGCGCTGCCGATGATCATCGAGGGGGCGCGTGCGCGCGGGCTCGAACTCGCCGGCATGGGCGATGTGCGCAGCGCCGGCTCCGCCCGCATCACACAGAGCCCCCCAAGCGACCTGCTGGCGTACCTGCGCAAGATGGGCTATCGCCACGACTGACAACGCGCAGTGTTGCGCACCGTCCACAGCCGTGGCGCCTACAGGGGAAAACTGGACGGAAGGAAGAACCGGATGTACTGCCCCGTGGCAAATCGGTCAGTCATCCCCGCCACGTAGTCGCACACCAGACGGGCCCTGCGGCCCCGGTCGTCGGGCACATAGCCGCACGCCTCGAAGAGCGCGACATCATTGCGCATGTAGACGTCGAACAGCCCGCGGATGATGCCTCTCACGCGCTCACGGTCCTCCAACAGCTCCGCACGCAGGTAGACCGTATCATACATGAAGCGCTTGAGTTGGTCAGTGGCCTCCAGTACGGCCGGACTCATCGAGAGGCGCGGGGCGTCCAGGCTGTGGTTGATGAGGTCCTCGACCATCGTCCCGACGCGAGCGCTGTGGCTCCACCCCAGCGTCTCCATCAGGTCGCGCGGAAGGTCCTGGTGCCCGAGCAGCTTGGCCCTCAGGCAGTCGTCAAGATCGTGGTTGAGGTACGCGAGACGGTCAGAGACCGAGACCACGAGCGCTTCGAGGGTCCCAACGGGGTCACGGTCGAGAACAGTCGCCAGGTCGGCCTGCTTCTTCGAGTGCGCCACAATGCCTTCGCGGGTCTCATGCGTCAGATTCAGACCCGCGCCGTCACGCTCGAGTTCGTCGACAACCCGGAGGCTATGGTGTTCGTGCGCGAAGAAGCCCTCGGGGTCGTGCGCGCGGTAGGCCTCATCCAGAGCCGCCTCCCCGGAATGCCCGAAGGGTGTGTGCCCGACATCGTGGCCAAGGGCGATTGCCTCGGTGAGGTCCTCATTGAGGCGCAGAGCCTTGGCGATGGTCCGGGCGACCTGAGAGACCTCGAGCGTGTGGGACAATCGCGTCCTGATATGATCCTCGCGCGGCGCCATGAAGACCTGGGTCTTGTGGGCCAGGCGGCGGAACGCCCCGCACAGGTGGATAATGCGGTCGCGGTCTCGCTGGAAGCAGGTGCGGACGGGGCATGGCGTCTCTGTCTTCCCGCGACCGCGAGATTCTGCGCTCAACGCCGCGTACGGCGCCAGGCTGCTTTGCTCAAGCTGCTCGATGCGCTCGCGGACCGTCAGTTGTGTCATTGGACGATTTCTCTGAAGTCGGCGAGGCGGCAGTAGAGCCTGTCGAGATGGCGCATGACCGCCAGCCTGTTCGCGCGCAGCCGCTCATCCTCGACGTTGACCATGACGGCATCGAAGTACTCGTCAATCGGCGAGATCAGGGCCTTGAGGGCAGCCCAGGCGGCGTCGTAGTTGGCGTGCCCCTTCAGAGCAGCGTTCACGGCCGCGGACGCGTCGCCAATCGAGGTCCACAGCGTCTGCTCGATCTCGAACTCGAACAGCTCCGGGTCCACAGCCGCCGAGTCGGGGAGGCCCGAAGGCCGGAAGATGTTCGCCGGGCGCGTGGCAGTATCCACGGCGTGCTCGAAGTCGGCATCCTCCGACCGAATGCGGGATACGGCGCGTGCCCGCTCGATAACCTCGACAGCATCCGTCCATCCAGCGGCGAGAGCAGCGCGCACCACGTCATACGTCACTCCCGCGGCTTCCAGGTAGTTTTCGATCCGCCCGGCGACGAACTGCTTCACTCTCTCGGCGGCGTCCGCGACGTCCACGGGCTCCTCCGCCGACGGCCTGTCGGGCAGTAACCCCATGTTCAGCGCGATGGCATCGGGCAGCGAGAAGCGCAGGCTGCGGTCGACAGCGACCACGATGAGCCCATACGCCTGTCGTCTCAAGCCCATTGGGTCCTTGGTGCCGGTCGGCTCCTCGCCGACGTAGAAGGCGGAGGCCAGGTTGTCGAGCTTGTCGGCCACGGAGAGCAGCGCCCCGGCCGTGGTCGCCGGCAGGTCTCCGTCGGCGCCGATGGGCATGTACTGCTCCGCAATCGCGTCGGCCACCTGCGGGTCCTCCCCCGCTACCAGTGCATAGTGGCCGCCAATGCTGCCCTGGAGGCCGGCCAACTTCGTGTCTCCGACCATCTGGCTGACCTGGTCGGTCTTGCTCAGCAGCGCGGCCCGGTCGCACACGGCCACCAGGTCGCCGTCGGGGCCAAGACGCTCGGCGAGCCAGTTGACCACAACCTGCAGACGCGTCGTCTTATCATACAGCGTGCCGAGGTTGCCGAGGTAGGTCACCCGCTTGAGCTTCTCGAGCGCGTCCTCCGGTGTGGAGCGGGTATCCTCCGAGATGTAGAACTCCGCGTCCGCCAGGCGGGCGGCAATGACCTTCTCGTTGCCGATGCGCACCATCTCCGACGACGCTTCGCCGCTGTTGGCCACGACGATGAACCTGGCAAGCAGCGCGCCAGCCTCCCCCGCAACCGGGAAGTACGACTGGTGCTTCTCCATCACCATGGCAATCACGTCGTCCGGCAGCGCGAGGAAGCGTTCGTCGAAGCTGCCCACCACGCAATGGGGCCACTCGACCAGGAAGTTGTTCTCGTCAACGACATCATCACGCAGCACCGCCGTGCCGTTGTAGACGGCCGCTGCTTCACGCGCCTGCTGCTGAATCGTCTTGCGGCGCGAGTGGTGGTCGGCCAACACTGAGGCCTGTTCGAGTGCCCGCAGGTAGTCGGCGGCATCCTTGAGCTTCACGCTTGTGGCGCCGAGGGTGCGGTGGCCGCATGATACACGACCGCTACGGACGCCGGCGTACTCGAGGGGTATGACTTCAGTGCCAAGCATCGCGACGATCCAGCGGATCGGGCGCACGAAGCGCACGTCAAGGTCCCCCCAACGCATCGTCTTGGGGAAGCTCAGGGAGCCGATGGTCTCTGCGAGCAGCTCGGGCAGCACTTCAATGGCAGGGCGCCCTTCCTCCATGACCGTCGCTGTGACGTATGCCCCATTGTCGGTCTCACACACAGCCAGTTGCTCCACACTCACGCCGCGTGCTCGGGCAAAGCCGAGCGCAGCGTCGGTGGGCTGACCGTCTTCAGTGAACGCACGCTCCGCCGGCGGGCCCTTGTACTCGACTTCCCTGTCGGGCTGGCGGTCGGCGAGTTCTCCCACAAAGACGGCCAGCCTGCGCGGCGTCCCGTAGGTCTCGACGGGCCCATGTTCAAGCCGCAACCGGTCAAGGCCGGCCTCGATGGCCTGTCGCGCCTGCGCGAGCGCGGGCAACACGGCCGTGTGGGGCATCTCTTCGGCACCTATCTCAAGCAGCAAGTCTGGCATCTGCGTGACTCCATTCGCTGGTACTTACCGCGCCTGTCTCGGTGTTCTACTCAAGCCTGCGCCTTGAGGCGAGGGAAGCCGAGTTCCTCACGCTGCTTTACATAGGCTCTGGCTACCTCACGGGCGAGGTTGCGAACGCGCTCTATCATGCCGGGACGCTCGGTAATCGAGACCGCGCCCCGTGCCTCGAGCAGGTTAAATGTGTGAGAGCAGTTCAGCACGTAGTCATGGGCCGGCAGCGGCAGACTACTGCGGATCAGCCTGAGCGCCTCAGCCTCGTACATCTCGAAGAGCTTCCAGAGCATCTCGACATCGGCGGCCTCGAAGTTGTAGATGGAGAATTCCCTTTCGGGATCGAGGAACACATCGCCGTAGAGGATGTTCTCGTTCCACTTGATGTCGTAGACGTTGTCCACGTCCTGAAGATACATGGCGATGCGCTCGGTGCCGTAGGTGATCTCCACGCACACGGGCGACAGGGTTATACCGCCCGCCTGCTGGAAGTAGGTGNNAGGTGAACTGGGTGATCTCCATACCGTCGAGGCGGACCTCCCAGCCCAGGCCGGAAGCGCCGAGGGTCGGAGCCTCCCAGTCATCTTCGACGAACTTGACGTCATGGGCATGCAGGTCCAGCCCGATTGCCTGCAGGCTGTCGAGGTAGAGGTCCTGCACATCGGGCGGGGACGGCTTCAGTATCACCTGCAACTGCAGATGCTTCTGGAAGCGGTTGGGGTTCTCCCCGTAGCGCCCGTCACTTG
>DPJP01000414.1 GCA_003542955.1 Armatimonadota bacterium | reverse complement strand
GGCGATTGTCGACCCGGAACTGACACTGACCCTCCCCCCCACCCAGACGGCCTACTCAGGTCTCGATGCGCTGGTGCAGGCGATTGAGGCGTACACATCCATCGGCGCGAATCCGTTCAGCGACCCGATTGCCGAGGACGCCACGGCCCGCATCGCCGGCAGCCTGGTGAGGGCCTTCGAGGACGGCGCTGACGTTGCGGCGCGCGAGGATATGGCGCTCGGGAGCCTGTTCGCCGGGCTGGCGCTGGCCAGTGCGCGCCTTGGGCTCGTGCACGGGCTGGCCCACCCCATCGGCGTCCTCTACCACCTCCCCCACGGGCAGGTATGCGGGATGCTGATGCCGTATGTGATGGAGTACAACCTCGAAGCGGCCGGCGAGAGGTATGCCCGCCTGGCCGAACGCGTCGGTGCGGGCTCGACCGCCGCGGACCTCCCGGCATGGTTCAGGGACCTCTCAGCACAGGTCGCCCTGCCGGACGTGTTCGGCCCCTTCGGGCTGACGGAGGGCGACTTCGACTCGATCATCCCGCCGACGCTGGCGTCAGGCTCATCGAAGCACAACCCGCGGAAGGTGACCGAGGCCGACTTGCGCGAGATGCTCCCGAAGATGCTGTGAGTCGGCGTTGCCGTCACTACCCGCACACTCGATGGAGGGCAGGCAGATGGATGTCATCAACGAACACGACCAGGAGTTCCGCAACGGTGACCACGGCCCCAAGTACATGTTCAAGGGCCCGAAGTTCGAGTGGGGCATAATCGTGGTGAAGGCCGGCGACACGATGAGCGGGCACTACCATGAAGAGGTCGAGGAGACCTTCTACTTCACGGATGGCACGCCACAGTTCATCGTTGATGGTGTCGCCACGCGCGTGAAGCCGGGGGATGCCTTCAGGCTGGATGCGGGCGAGAAGCACATGATCGTCAACGATGCCGATACCGATACGCGGTGCGTGTTCATCAAGGTGCCCTTCCTGCCGGATGACAAGGTTGCGTGCGAGATGTGAGGTGCGGCTGCCTCATCGCTTCGGTCGGCGGACCTTCGCGGGGATGAAGGTGTACTCGATGGCGGGGCGAATAATACGCGGTCAGTAGCATGCGGCTCCCTATACGCCGCTGCAACCCGAGAGAGGTGACATAGATGGCTGGGAAAAAGGTCCGGTTGGCCCTCATCGGCGCCGGAGGGATGGCCAACCGCGTTCACTATCCATCCCTGTTCGAGATGGATGACGTCGAGCTGGTCGGCCTGTGCGACATCGTCGAGGAAAAACTCAACGAGACCGCCGACAAGTTCGAGATACAGAACCGCTACAGCGACTACAGGAAGATGATCGAGGAGCAGGCGCCCGACGGCATCTATATTCTCATGCCGCCGCATCATCTGTTCGACCTGGTCATCCACAGCCTGCAGCAGAAGCTGCATGTGTTCATCGAGAAGCCGCCGGGCATCACGATGGAGCAGACGCGCCAGATGGCCAACCTGGCGGAGGCCAACGGGTGCCTGAGCATGGTCGGCTTCAACCGCCGCTACCTCCCGGCTTTCCGCAAGGCCCGCGACATCGTTCGCGAGGCGGGCCCGATCAACCAGTGCGTAGCGACCTTCTACAAGTGGCACACCGGGGGGCCGTACTACAACGGGGCCATCGATGTGCTCTCATGCGACGCGGTGCATGCAGTCGACTCTCTACGCTTCATGTGCGGCGACGTGGCGAAGGTCAGCTCGATCGTGCGCAGCCTCGGCTGCGCCTTCGACACGAGCTTCACGGCGCTGATCGAGTTCGAGAACGGCGCGGCGGGTGTCCTGCTGGCCAACTGGCAGACCGGCGGTCGCGAGCACACCTTCGAGATGCACTCGGCGGGCGCGTCGGCGTTCGTCGACGGCGACGGCGAGGTTGTCATCAACCTGAACGGTGAGCGCCGCGCGCAGGTGTTCACGCCGCAGGAGGTCGCCGGCAACGACGACAACCGCGTCTACTACGGCTTCTATCACCAGAGCCGCCACTTCGTCGACTGCATCCAGACGGACACGCAGCCGGAGAGCAACTTCCGGGATGCGACGAAGACGATGGAGCTTGTGGACCGCATCTACCACAGCACGCTGTAGGATGCGGCGCGTTTGCCCATACCCCCTCCCGCGCCCCTTCGGGGGCTGTTCTGCGGAGGGGGTATAGGGCCCACCTCGCCCAATCACGGTTCGCTGCCGTCCCCGGATGCTCGCCCTGCCGCGACGCGCTGAGGCAGTTGACACCCCGTCGCCACGCTTGCCCTCAACTGCTCAGCCGAGCACATGGTTGTCACACCGACGCGCTCGTGCTAATGTGGTAGGTGGGCTCAACTCGACCTGACGAGCAACGCGGGCACGATTGAGGCAGCTACTCCCCCATTGCATCAACTCAACTACGCCGCGTTCCGGGAGCACGTGCGGGCACGCGACACTGCGGCGCCACTCGATAGCGAAGCGCTCCTGCGGCAGGTGGTATTCGCGGAGCCCGACCCGCTGGGCTATGCTGTCGGGAAAGCGAAGAGAGCTGATACGCTCCTTGGTGAGTGAGGAGCGAACCCGGCACCGATCTGCATTCCATGGGAGTCGAGGGCATGCTTTCGTACAACTTCGACATCGAGGACGACGAGCAGCAGGCTATCGCCCACTACTTCGAGCTTCACCGCATCGCCGCGGTGAAGCTGACACGGCCGGAGATCGGCCGCACGATCATCGAGGCTCTCAGGCGGCTCAACGGGCAGCAGTACCTGCTGTTCGACTACACCATATTGCCGGATCACGTGCGCTTCATCATCAAGTCGCTGGATAGTCCGCAGGGGAGGCCCTGGCCGCTGCGGACGCTGCTGCAGAGCGTTGCGGCCTACTCGGCGAAACGCATCAACGAGTTGCTGGAGCGCGAGGGGCAGTTCTGGTCGAGCACGGTCAAGCATACAGCATTGCGTTACGACCGCGAGTATCAAGAACGGGCGCGGGAGATGTGGGAGTTGCCGAAGCTCTGGAAGCTGGTCGCCGATCCGGAGAGATGGCCGTGGTGGGGCAACGGCAAGGACCAGTGGGGGTAGCCTGCCCGGGTGCGCGATAGACAAATCAGCGCCCGGCAGGGGCACTCTTCTCTGACGTAGGCTGTGCCAGACGATCGGAGAGGGGCGTCCCGTGTNNGTCGAGGGCTGATGTTGTTCAACTGCATCGCTGTGATCGGGCTTGCGGTCTCGCTTCCGGGCTGCACTCCGCAGGCGCCGCCCCCTGCAGGCGTTGCGCCTCCCCCGCCCCCGTCGGTTGAGCTCGCTGTACCGCGGGCAGTCGCCGACGAAAAGGACGCAGAACTCAGGGCACTGATCGAGGGCTGCCGCGCGCGCGAGGAGCGCATCACGAGCGCCGTGGGCCGGTTCGCCGTCGAGCAGACACAGATGAAGATGAGCAATACCGGCTGGGTAGCGGATGGCAAGCCCCTCTCGATGGTCTGCCTGTGGGCGTTTGACGGAGAGATGGTTCGTGAGGACTGCATTGTCTACACGCCGCTGGAGTCATCCCCTGGATCAATCCCTCAGCCGCGCGCATCCTCGGAGGGCTGGAGCGGTCGGGTGGGGTACCGCTGGAGTTCCACCAACGATACGCCGGCATTGTACGACAGCCTCGACCAGCTTCAGTTCGGGAGCTTCGTCGAGCCATCGCTGCTGCTGGCCACCCCCGCAAGCAACAACATCCGCCTCAGTGAGCAACTGGCGATGCGGCCGGGCAGAGTCGTGGGCGAGGAGACGGTCAACGGCATCATCTGCCGGGTGGTGGAAGCGGGTGGTCAGGGCATCAACTCCGGCCTGGTCTACAGGTGGTGGATCGCTCCCTCGCGCGATTGCGTGATGCTGAGGTTCCTCCGGGAGCCCGCTCCGCCGAACACGACCGGCGCCAGGTGGCTTGTGCAGACCGGTCCCGAATTGCGGGAATTCACCCTTCCCGACGGGGGGGTGACATGGTTCGCGATGGAGGTCACCGACACGTGGTGCGACCCCCGCGGCGCCACCGCCGCCAGCAAGTCGGAGACGAAGTGCCGCATCCTCTCACTGTCGCTCAACCGCCCTATACCGCGACATGTGTTCGAGCCGGGCAGGCCCCCGAAGAGGTAGACGGCATGAGGGCTCCCCCAGCAAGCAGAAAGGGCCGGCGCGTTGCCGGCCCTTTGATGCGGTCTGATGCTCTCAGGAGCAGCACGTCTCAGTCGCGGTCCCAGAGTTCCTCATTGTCCAGGGCGTTGAGCTGATACCACTTCGCATGGCCGTCGGCGAAGCCGGCATTGGCGCCATCGTTATGACGCGGGTCCACATTGCCGGTGTCGTTGTCGTCGTTCACACCGCCGTGGATGCCCCACCCCGACGGCGCGTAGACGTGGAAGCTCCCCGCGGTGCTGCTGTCGTAGGAGTCGGCCAGGATCAGCATCTCCGACGGAGTCTGTATCTGCGCGAGGGCCATCCCGGAGCCCCCGGTACTGCCCAGGTACATGTAGTTGTAGCCGTAGCAGACGGTGGTGTATCTCTTGCTCGGGCAGAGGAGTATCTGGTTGTTCTTGATGTAAGGAGCGATCTTCTCATACCAGTACGGGTGCTCGTAGGTGCTCGATCCAGTCCAGCAACTCGGCATTGTCTCGTCATAGTCCTGGGCGTACTGGAGCAACCCGAGCATGAGCTGCTTGACGTTGCTGAGACAACTGCTCTGGCGGGCCTTCTCCCGAGCACGGGCAAACACCGGGAAGAGGATTGCAGCGAGAATCGCGATGATCGCGATNNTCAATCAGCGTGAAGCCACGTCTGTGAAGCATGCAAGAACCTCCGCTCTGTAGGCCTGAATGGGTCCGTGAGACGAATGATACCATTCCTGGTCAGGAAGTCAACAACCGCGAGGACGACATGTGAAGAAGCCCCGC
>DPJP01000273.1:26834-27141 GCA_003542955.1 Armatimonadota bacterium | reverse complement strand
CACCTCCACGGCGGTCGTCGAGTGATGAGTACAGAGATAGTGAACCATGGTGACATATGCAATGTCAAGCCCGAACACACGGTGTCAGGCACCGGGTGTTCGGGCGGGAGAGGGACACCCCGTCCCGGCGAGGAACAGCCACCATAGACGACCGGACTCAGTTCGCCCCCCGCCCAGGAAAGGAAGCGAGGATGTCTCGGGCTCCCATGCCAGATTCGTCCGCAGACCTCGCGCTGCGACGCGGCGAGTACCTCCAGTGGATACTCGACCACTTCGGTGCGCTCGAACCGCGCATGGAGCCTACCGA
>DPJP01000273.1:23413-26809 GCA_003542955.1 Armatimonadota bacterium | reverse complement strand
CCTACCGACGCCCGCCGCTGGGCACTCAACCATGTACGCCTGATGCGCGGGGAGAAGCTCGATGAGGCCAACCGCTTCTTCCGCGAGTGTGCACTCACCAGAGACGCCGACATCTACTTCATCCGGTACCTGAAGACCCTCCTGGACCCCCTTGCCTCGCGGCAGCTCTCAGATGAAGCCCGCGCCCACCTGACGGGCGTCCTGATCGCCTGGCCGCAGACGGAACTGACCACCCTCGCCCGCTGGCCGGTCATCCACACAGAGAACCACCAACTCATGCAGCTCACCATCAACCTCTTCGCCATGCTGCAGCGCGCGGAAGACATCGCCGACCAGGCGAGGCAGATACTGCAGACCCTCGTCTGGCGCTTCGAGCGCGGCTGGGTCGAGTGGAACTCGCCGTGCTACCAGGTCCACTATGCCAATCCGCTCATCATCCTGGCGGACCATGCGCCCGACGCGCAGTTGCGCCAGAGCGCCCAGGACTTGCTCAATGTGCTGCTTAGTGAACGGGCACTGCTGGGCGTCGGCGGCTACCTCGGGGGCCCCGCGTTCCGCTGCCGGACGGCGGACGCGGAGCACTCACTGACCGCGCGGAAGGTCGCATACCTCGAGGATGCCCGCTACGACGGCTTTCTGCCAACGGTGTGGTTGGCGTTTGGGCTCGGGGAGCCCCGCTTCGACTTCGCCAACGCCCGCGTACCCGGCCTGGAGCCCGCGACGACGCTGTATGGCAGCGCCAATGAGCCCCGCCTGAAGCAGGATGAGGGGATGCTCTTCGCCTGTAGCTCTTTCGAGCCGCATCCCATCGTGGTTGCGCTGGCGGACGACGCCGCCACGCGCCCCTTCCTCATCTACCGGGGCCGTCGGCATGTCGGGTGGCCCGGCCCCGAGATCGGCGAGACGATGTGGGACACCCAGCGGTGGATGCCGGCGGCGATCTCCTACTACAACACCCCCCATGTGTCGATGGGCTCGATCCACTCCGACGGCTGGGTGTGCCAGAGCCGCTACGATCAAGTCGTTTTCACCGAGGACCCCTCGCAGGGCCTGCGGGTGGAGATGATCCTGCCCGGCGTTCCCCCGCACAAGCGGCGCTACGAGGCCCGTGGGCGGGTCGTGCAGCACCAGAACTGGCTGCTGGGCCAGGGCACCCTGTTCGATGATGGTGGGATCAAGTCGCATCGTCACGACCCGTGGGACGTGTACCGCGTTGGGCGTGGTCTGTGCGCCCACTTCGCTCTGTCTGATGACTACCACGTTCTGCAGGTGTCAGACCTGGACACCTACGCAGATGAGCAGACGTTCGTGCAGGCCCTGTCGATGCCCCGGATTGATGGACACTTCGTCCGGGGCGCCACTATATCGGGTGACTGTGTCGAGGTCGACGTGCGCGACATGAGCATCACGGTTGACGGCACCCCGCGTCCCCATCCCCCAACCATGCTGCATGACTGCGAGTACATGCAGTCGGAGCACGACAGCGGCCGGATTGCGATCAACACATCCCGCGGCTCAGTCACCTTCCGCGCGCCGCGGCTCGCCTGAGGGCGCCGCCGCATCGCCATGCGCCGAAATGTTGAAGTATGTGTCCCATTTCATAAATGTGCGACCGCGCTTTGCCGAGCAGCCGTCGTATGATAATGTTCACAATTGCATGAAGCCCTGGGGCTGTTGGCTTTTCTCAAATTCTCANNTGGGTTTGGTCAAGATACAGTCTGTGATGTTGTGTTGCCACCCAACCATGGCCCTGGAGTGATGGACTATGCGAGCGACAACCGCCATCGTCATCCTGTGCGCAGTGCTCGGCCCCTGCCTGTCGGCGTGGGGGGCGGGATTCCCGGAGAACTGGAAGGACCAATGGCGCCTGGTCTCGGGAGAGGACCTCGCCACCCGCAACGACGATGGCTCACTCGAGGTGCAGGCCGCCGAGGGCCGCAACTGCTGGTGGCTCAACACAGAGCAGATGCATGACTACTCCGTCACCGCGCGGGTGAAGTTCCTCCGGGCGGAGGGCAAGTACTCGAGCTTCAACCTGATGCTGCGGTCATCAGGCGACACGTGGGACAAGCGTAACGGCTTCTGGGTCTACCTGCGTCCGCTGTACCGCGGGCTGCACATACAGAAGGTCATGGACGGCAAGCTGGATACGGAGTTCGAGAAGCGCGTCGAGGGCATCAGACCGAACGCCACGCCGCTCGGCGAGTGGATGACACTCCGTTGCGAACTGCGCGGCACGAACATCAAGGTGTCCCTGGACGATCAGCTTTACCTGTCGGTCACCGATGACGACGCATTCCCAATTCTGAGCGGCAGACTCGCATTCGGCTTCGGCGACTCGCATGTGATCGTCTCAGACATCACTCAGACCAGCCTCGATGAGGCTGCGAAGCTCGATGGAGTGACCTACAGCTACCTGAACAGGCCCACCCGCGGCGATGGAACCGCCACGATCCTGACCGACGGCATGGTCAACCCGCGCGAGGACCAGGCGTTCTGGCGGATGCTGAGCGACCGGCCGGAGATTGTCTTCGATCTGGGGTCGGAGTACTTCGTTACCAGCATCGTGCTGCGCGCATTCTCCTCGCCGGCGGTGAATATCGACTCGGCGGACATCCTCGGGAGCGCCGACAACGAGAGCTGGCAAACCCTGGCGTCTATCCGCAACGAGGACGGGCGTCGCGCGGATGCCGAGCACGAGATTGCCGGGCCTGTACGCGGCGTTGCCCGGTACGTGAAGCTGCTGCTCAACCGCCCGGCGGCGGACCAGGATGTCGAGCTTGCCGAGGTCGAGTTCTTCGGACGTACTCCAACCGATGCCGATCGTGAGGCCGCCGCCGCGAAAACGTACGATATCGGGCCCGAGATGCCGCCGACGACGGATGCGGCCGAGGCGGATGAGCATTACTGGTATCTGCAAAGCCCCCACGCGCGCTTCGCCGTGAGCCGGACGAACGGACTGGTCGCAGGGGGATGGTATCTGGACCACGCTACCAGGTGCATCGAGCGCATCGCGGACCACTACCACCTCTACACGCGCGCGGGCGACACAGATGCCGATGAGTATGCCGACGAGGTGATTGAGCGGCGCGACGGCCCGGCGGGGACACTCCGGCTCGTGTGCACGAACCCGGCGCTGCCGAACCTGCGCATCGAGAAGCTCTACACGATCAGTGATGATGGCCGCAGGCTGGTCAAGCGCGTGGGCTTCACGAGTACTTCCGACGCGGCGGATCGGTTCATCACTCATGGCACGGGCGGGGTGCTGGTTGAGCAGTTCCGCCGCGGCGGCGTCTACCTGGGCTCGGACCGCGGGCTGGGAGCGCGCCTCTTCGCCGACGATGTGACGGTGCCGCGCCAGATCGGCACAATCGGGGCCCCCAACTCGAAAACGGT
>DPJP01000273.1:11489-23362 GCA_003542955.1 Armatimonadota bacterium | reverse complement strand
CCGCTACAAGGTCAACGACCACCTCAGCCCGCCGATGACCTTCACCTGGCACGAGAAGGAGAACCACCAGCCGATCTACCTCCCCAACGGGTGGAAGGTCGGCATCTCAACGCTCCACCTTGCGCCCGGGGAGGAGCAGTCCACCGAGACGCACCTGGGCTTCTACGAGGGCCGCGAGTTCCACTTCTACGGCATGTACCGACACCTGCCGGAGGTGGCGGCCACCTACGAGGGCGTGGAGCGACCGGAGTGGGTCCGCGACCTGAAGACCGATTGCAGTATCGCGCTGCACCCGCTGAGCCCCGACCTCGAGGGGCCGATGCTGCCGATCCACCGCACCGTGCAGATGGTCGAGACGGGCATTCTCTCCGACCTGACGGGTCCTCACGGCACCTGGGGCGACTGGAACACACACGGCACGATCATCGACGGCTACGGGATGCACGTGCATGCCGATACGCTCAGGGAGTACATCCGCCGGGTGCGGGAGGCCTCGCCGCGCATCAAGCAGGGGGTCTACACCTGGGCCTGGGCGGTGCATCCGCACGCGAAGGTCTATCGCGAGCACCCGGAGTGGTTCATCACCACCGACCGCAACGGGCAGGTGTTCAATGCCTACTCCAANNATGGTGCTCAACCACGCCCGGCGCTTCAGCATTCCCGAGAGCATGGATGAGTGCATTGAGCAGTTCCGGCGGGTGATGGAGGACTTCGGCGGGGACTATTTCTACCTCGACGGCGGCGGCAGCGGCCAGAACCTGATTGACTGGGAGCACCTCGGCTGCGACCAGGACTACCACTACCAGGAGCTGTACCGGCGCATCCGCGAGGTGACCCGCGCACAAGGCGATGACAAGGCAGTCTGGTTCAACGCGCGCACCGGGCCGAGCTTCGATATCGGGTTCTTCGAGGGCATCAACCGCGTGCTGACACCCAACACGTGGCGCGACTCCGGAGACGGGCTGGCCGCCTGCAAGATACGGCAGGCGTACGACCCCGGGCAGGTCATCGTGCCGCTCTACTGGCGCCCGGACACACTCCCCTTCTACAGCAACTACTGCATCGGCCTGGGCTTCAGCCCCGCCAGCCCGCTGGGGGCCGATAACCAGCAGGCTCGCTTGCCGTTCATCGAGGCCGCATACGAGAACCGCCATCTGCGGTGGCTGGAGGCCGACCTGAGCCCGGACTGGCGGACAGACCCGAAGACAGAGATCGAGGCCTATGCGCTCAAGCACGGAGCGGCGGCGGTGATCTCAGTCATCGACCATCGTGCGGACCAGAGCACGCCCGCAGTCATCTCCGCAGACACCGCGGCGCTCGAACTCGACCAGGACAAGCCTGTCTACGCGTTCATATTCGGTATGCGCGACATCCGCCAGGCATGGCCCTCACTGCCCGAGAGCATGCGGCGTGAGGTGTACGGCGATAGCAGGTGGGCACTGGACCTGAGCGCGCGGCTGCTCGACATCCAGGTCACTGACGACCCCGGCGAGCGGGTCAGCGTGAGCATCCCGACCGATGGCCCGCTGCTGCGGATGGCCTTCCTGAGTAACTCGCCAGCCGGCGTGTTCTCCGTCAACGACTTTCCGACGACGTTCTGGGCGCCCGACAGCGGCGGTGCGGAGGTGTCGGCGCAGTTGAGTGCCGACAGATCGAGCATGACGCTGACTGCGAGCGCACCCGCCGGTGGAGCGGAGGCCATCGCGCTGGCCCCGCCGGGGCGGCTGCTCTCCCATCCCGAGGGGCGGTCGCTCTATGTGGGGACGCGCAATCTTCTGATCGTGCCGATCCCAGGGGGTATCAGCAGCGTGGAACTCGCCTGCGAGCCTGCTCCACGAGCGGCGGCCGGGCTCACGGTCACGTGCGCCGAAAGCGTAGCCGCGGGCGATGTACTGCAGTTCACAGTGCAGCCGCCGCAGACCTCAGTCGATGCGAGCATCTGGCGGGATGACGTGCTGATGTGGGCAGGGACGGTGCAGTGTCCGGGTGGGACTGGTGCCGTCTCCGTGCCGGAGCAGGTGCACGCGGGTACGCTGACGCTGCAGGTCTCGCACGGGCGCGACTGCGCCCGGCCGGTCANNCGCGGTTACGGGTGAGTTCAAGCCTGATCTGCTCCCCGTCATGCTGCCGCGGACGGGTCCACAACTGGCCGTGACCGAGGTTGGGCGCACCGTAGACGGCATCGAGGTGCTCAGCGCCGGCACCGACACCCATGATGGCTACAACGGCGGGCAGTTCGCCCTGGCCGATCCGGAGACTCTGAGCCTGGGCGGGGGCAATGTCGACTCGCCGCGTACACGCTACGGGTACGGCTATGGGGGGCTTGAGGTCAGGGGCGTGCGCGTGCTGCGCCTGAGAGTGACCAACACAATCCATGACGCCTGGTGCTACATGCGCAACACGATCTCCCACAAACCGGAGTACACAACGACCTTCGCCGGCATGATGGTCGACTATCACACGGCCGAGGGCTATACGCGGCGGGTGGCGCTGGGGATGGGGGTACTCAACCCCAAACGCACCTCGAACCGTCCTGTCTGGGGCACGAAGGCGGCGCCCGACGACTTCATCGCGCTCGGGGATATCGTCTTCGAGGGGCCGGAGAGGGAGATCGCCATCGACCTCGCCCGATGGGCGCCGGAGGGATGGGACGGGCAGTGCTGGCTGTCGGCGGGAACTGAGAATCTGGCTGCGGCACGGCGAATGACGGTACAGATACTCGGCGCCGCAGACAGCCCCGAGGGCATTGAGATCACCGAGGGCACGCCCGTCGGGGACCTCTACGCCATGCGCACCTACACCGTCAGGCGTGTGCCGGAGCCTCCAGTCATCGACGGCAAACTCGACGATGCGGCTTGGAAGCAGCTCGGGCCGGCGGGAGATTTCCTCCTGCTGGGGCGGGTCGGGCAGTCGAAGCAGGCAACACGCGCCTGGGCTGCCTGGGATGACACCACCTTCTACATCGCCTTCGACTGCGTTGAGACCGAGAAAGACCAGCTCAACCTCGCCGCGAAGAAGATATGGAACCAGGATGCAGTCGATATGGCCATCGATGTCGACGCGGACAGGGACTACTTCCACCAGATCATCATCAACGGTCGGGGCGATACGGAGCAGTTCAACCAGGGCGGGGATGGCAGGCGCGAGACGTGGCAATACTCCTGCGCTGCCGGCAGCTACGACGGCGGATGGGCGGTGGAGGTGGCCATTCCATTCGCGCAGATGGGTGTCACACCACGGAGGGGGATGAAGTGGACCGGCAACTTCGTGCGCTACAGGCCCTATCCGCCGGTGGACGAGATGCTGACATGGTCGCCGCTGCCCGGCGACAACTTGATCGTGCCGGAGAAGTTCGGGGAGTGGGTGTTTGACTGAGGGAAGGGAAGGGCAGGGGCAAAGAACAGGCTCGATGCGTGGTCCACGTCGGCAAGGAGAACATGCCCCAGATGTTGAACCGTGTGTGTGGTTACAGAATCTGCTCGGGGAGGCGGATGCACCAGGCATGGAGACCACCCGTGTAGACTTCCACCTCCACTCGACCTACAGCGACGGGGCGCTGAGCCCTGTCGAGCTTGCGGAGCGGCTCGCCGCGGATGAGGTGAGCTTCGCGGCGCTTTCGGACCACAACTCCGTCGAGGGCCTTTCTGAGTTCGCGGAGGCCGCCTCACGCCATGGGATCGGCACCATCACCGGCGTGGAACTGACTGCACGCTACGGCGAGTACCAGGCCGACGTACTCGGCTACGGCTTCGATCCGGGCGACCCCGGCCTGCTCGCGCTGTTGGGGATGACGGCCCAGACCGGCACGGCCAATGCCCCGGACTTCACAGCCCCGGAACCCGGCGAGTCCCAGAACCCACAGGCCAACGACACCGACTCCACGGTACCCCTGGTCCGCGACGGCAGGCTTGATATCGAGAGCGCGATACGGGTCATCCACGAGGCCGGGGGATTGGCATTCCTGGCCCACCCGCTCGAGACTGAACCTGATATCGAGCGCGTGCGGGCGCTCTTGGCCGGCCTGCTCGAGATTGGCCTTGACGGTATCGTGTCACCGAGCGGGGCCCCCGATGATGGTGCGGCTGAGAAGCTCGCACGGATCGCCGCGGAACTCAATCTGCTCGTGTGTGCCGGGACCGATCCCGGTGCAACTCGGGGGCATGGCGAGAGCCAGTTCGGCGTCGAGATATCAACGGACGTGTGGAAGCGGTTCCGCGACGCGGTCTCATCGAGCCGTGGGGTGGCACCGGGGAGTGGGACGCCGGGCCCGACCAGCCCGGCCCGGGTGAGAGGTCTTCAGAGACGCTTTTTCTTCCATGTGGTATTCCCCACGCTGCTGGCAATCGGCCTTTTCGCGGTGGCGCTGTTCGGCGTGGTCGTACCGCGCTTCGAGCAGTCACTCGTCGACCGCAAGAAGGAAGCCATTCGGGAGCTGACACAATCGGCCTGGAGCGTGCTCGACGGCTTTGAGCGCGATGTTGTGGCCGGGAGACTCACGCGCACGGAGGCACAGGAGCGCGCGATCGAGCAGATTGGGCGGCTGCGCTACGGCCCCGAGAACAAGGACTACTTCTGGCTGCAGGACCTCCGGCCCAGAATGATCATGCACCCATATCGGAGCGACCTCAACGGGAAGGACGTCTCGGGCTTCACGGACCCGACGGGCGCCGCGATCTTCGTCGAGTTCGCCGACCTGGTGCGCAGGCAGCAGGAGGGCTACATCGACTATGTCTGGCAGTGGAAGGACGACCCGACGCGCCTGGCGGCCAAGGAGTCGTACATCAAGGGGTTCGAGCCGTGGGGCTGGATCATCGGGACCGGTATCTACACGGAGGACGTGCGGGCCGAGACGAACAGCCTGAAGGGGCGCTTGCTGCAGACGCTTGGCACTATCGCGGTGATTGTTGCCGGGCTGCTGCTGTACGTTGTCAGGCAGGGCATGGAGTTGGAGCACCGGCGGCAGGATGCGGAACAGAGCCTGCGCGAGTCCACGGAGCGCTATCGGTCGCTTGTTGAGGCGACCACGGAGGGTACGCTGCTCGTTGTCGACGGCCGGTGCCGGTACGCAAACCCGAGGTTGCTCGAGCTTCTCGGCGCCGGCGCATCCGAACTCGAACTCCTCGAAATCGAGGACGTGGTGCCCAAGTCTGGGGCCAACGCCGTTGTCTGGGAGCGTCTCGATGAGGTCCGGGCCAATGCTGTTGAGAGCACGGGTGGCGTCGAGGGTCTTCTGCGGCGCCGAGACGGCACGTTGACCGAATGTGCTTTTGCGTTCAGTCGTGTCTCGCTGAGTGGTGGCGAGGGCCTGATCGTGCTGGCGACGCCGCTGGGCCTCGACGCAACGGCCGACGGGACCGGGGAGCGTGCCGTGTTTGCGGATGGTCGCGGCGCCCCGTCCGAGAGACTGCCGGCGGGCCTGTTCCGCGCGCGCGCCACTGAGACAGGGACGGTGCTGAGCGCCACGCCGTCGGCGATGCGCCTGCTGAGCAAAGTCACCGGCAGGACGGAGGCGCCCTTTACGCTCGCGGAGCTTTTCGCTGACCGTGAGGTGTACCTCGAGTTCCTCGCGCAACTGAATCGCGAGGGGCAGGCGGAGCGGGTTGTCCACGTCGCCACGACTGCGCCCGGCACCGGGACGGTCTCTGTGCGCGCCATCCATGTACCGGCAAGAGGGGCGACGTCCGCTCTCGTCGAGGGGATCATCGAGGAAGTCACCGACCATGCGCGGCACGTGGCCGAGCGTGAGATGCTGCGCAACCGCCTGCAGGCATCGTTGCTGTTCCTGCACGATCACATCGGCAGCACGAGCCACAGGCCGGTGTTCTGCCCGATGACGATGACCGCGAGCCAGGCGGCGGAACTGATGAGCCGCGAGAACACGACGGCGCTCCTGGTGCAGGCTCCCGGGGGCGAGGTGATCGGCATCTTCACAGACAGGGACCTGCGTGACCGAGTGATTGCCGTCGGCGCACACCTGGCCACACCCGTGTACCGGGTGATGAGTTCGCCGCTGGTGACGGTGCCTGAGCATACAGAGGTCCACGAGGCTCTGCTGCTGGTCGAGCGCAACCACATTCAGCACGTCGCGGTGTCGGGGCATGGAGGCGAGATCACGGGTGTGATCGAGGACCACGACCTGCTGACGTTCCGGGACTATGGCCCGATTGTGCTGACACGACAGATCGCCGGGGCAGCGCTCCCGTCCGATGTTGCCGCCGCTGCGCGTCGCGCCCCCGAGATGGGGCGAAAGCTCATAGACGGCGGTGCGGCGCCATACCGGATCACGCGGATGCTCTCATCTGTGTGTGACGCGGCGACGCGGCGCCTGATCGAGCTTGCCACCGGGAAGCTGGGGGCGGCGCCGGCACGCTTCGCGTTCCTCGCCGTTGGCAGCCATGGCCGCGAGGAGTTGACCTTCGACGGCGATCAGAGCAGCGCCCTGATCTATGCTGATGATGCAGATGATGCAGCGGGCGAGTACTTCGCCGCGATCGGCAGACTGGTGACCGACGGACTCCGGGCTGCCGGGTACCATTTGAGTACGATCAGCGTCACGGCAAGCACGGCGCGGTGGCGCCAGCCGCTTTCTGTCTGGGAGACCTACTTCACGGACTGGATACGCGAGGCGCAGGCGGAGCGGCTGGCCGAGGTCTGCTCATTCATCGACTTCAGGATGGTCTTCGGCGAGGCGGCGCTGGCCGACGCGTTGCGCTCCCATCTGCACGAAGAGACGCGCCGACACCCGGCGATTCTCACGCAACTGGCGCACCACGCGATGCTGTTCACGCCGCCGGCCGAACCACCGGGGAGAGAGCCGGTCGGCATGGGCGAAGGTGACACGGGTGCGCTCAACACGAGGGAGGCACTCTCGGCGATTGTGGGCTTTGCGCGCCTGTATGCCCTGCGTCAGGGGTTGGGGCACACCCACACGCTCGATCGGCTGGACGCTCTGGCGCAGACCGGAGTGATCAGTGATGCCGCCCGCAACGACACACGAGCGGCGTGGGAGGCGTTGATGCGGTTGCAGTTCTCGCAGCAGGCCGCCGGCGTGCGCAGAGACCGGGCGCTTGACGGCATGGTCGGCTACGCGACGCTCACGCAAGCGGAGAGGGCGCTGCTCAACCATGCACTCGCGCAGATATCAGCCATCCAGAAGCGCATCGGCCACGATTTCCCCGGCGGAGACCAAATGCGGTAGCCTCCGCCCCCTTCACCGAAAGGACGACCGCCATGCATCCACGGCTCAGTCTCGTTGCCCTGCTCTTCATAGCTATGTCAGGGCTTGCCGATCCCTCGCGTGCCGACTGGCTTGACCACAGCGAACTGCCGGACTGGGCACGACGGGGATACTGCCGTTGGGGCCACGGCGCCAATATCGACGGGCGCATCAAGTGGACGCCCAACGGCTATGGCCTCGACGTGCCCAACGTGCAGTTGCTGCTTTACTGCGGGCGCAACCTGCAGCAGACCATCGGCTACCTCGACCCCGAGGCGCGACGCCTCGGCGAGGCGGCCGGCATTAAGCGGCAACCGTATATCTGCTCGAAGACCATCTGGTGGCGGAGCGAGTTCCCCAAGGCGCCGCAGCTGGAGGACTGCACGATCCTGAAGCCGGACGGCTCGCGCGTGCTGCTCTACTCGAACCCCGAGCGCTACGGCGGCTGCTACCGCAACCCGATCTGGCTCGAGTACGTCAAGGGGCGCATCGACGGCCTGATGGCGAACCAGGAGCCGGGTGAGGTCCACTCGATCTTCTTTGATAACTGCATGAACTACGACTGCCACTGCCCGGTGTGCAGGGAGCAGTTCAAGGCGTACACACAGGAGCGCTTCGGCGAACAGATGGACCTCTCGCGGCCGCAGGACTTCCCGAATATCCGGTTCGCCAAGTACCTGTTCGACGCCGATGGCGCAGTCGAGTTCTTCCAGCAGATCAAGGCCTATCTGGATGACAAACACGGGGAAGACATCCTGATCTCGCCCAATATCAGCGTCGGCTATGGGTGGTCTTCGTATCTGGTGAACCGAGGCGCGACGGAGCTTGTGTTCTGCGAGGAAGGCGCATCTTTCCCACCGCATCAGAGCACCGTGCTCAAGTACAAGGCGGGACTGGCGGTCTCCCACGGGATGACGGTGGGGCAACTGCTGGGGCTGCCGAACCCGCTCAATCGCACGCGGGCGCTGGCGCTGGACGAGAGGAATGAGGGGGGCATCCTCGAGTCATTCGTCTACCCGGAGGAGCACCAACTGGCGCTCGCGGAGGCGCTTGCCTGTGACGGGACGTATGTGGTCTCTTTTGCGCTGCGGGAGCAGAAGATCACGGCCAATGACGCCCCCTACCAGGTCCAGAACCGCGATGCCATCCATGCCTACAGCGAGTTCGGCCGTCAGCATGGGGCCTGGTATGACCTGGCACAGCCCGGCGCGAGGGTAGCCGTAGTGCACTCCACCATCAGCTCCCTCGCCGACAGGGCGCACTGGAAGTCCTGCGCGCGTGTGTGTGAGTTGCTGGGCAGCGGTGGGATCCCCTATGAGGTGCTTTGCGAGGATGATCTGGACGCCGAACAGCTTGCCGGCTACGAGCTTCTCATTGTGCCCCACGTCCCCCAGATGGCGGTCGAGGACGCCAGGGTCATTGCGGCATGGGTGGCCGGGGGAGGACTGCTCGCAGTGATCGGGAACGCGGCCACCACCGACGAGCTGAACCGTCCATACCCGGAGGGAGCAGCGCCGGAGTGGACCCGCGTGGCGCCGGGTGAGCCACAGCGCATCGGCGAAGGCCTGGTATGGAGAACCGAACTCAGGACCGATCATCTGCCCCCGGATTCGCTCGCGGCGGAAGTTCTGGATCACTTCGGCCCACTCGAGTGCCGTGTGAGTACGGCATCGCCGAAGGTATTCGCCAATATCCTCCAGAGCGCCGACGGCTCAGTGCGGACGATTCACCTGATCAACTCAGACTACGTCTACGAGATGCCGCCATCGGCGGATATCAAAGATGACGACGGCTCCCCGGAAGCCCGCAGCTTCTTCGCAGATACGCGCTGGCGTGCGAGGAAGGCGCTGCTCGTCGACGATCCGGCACAGGCGCAGGGCATGGCGCTCAAGTTCTTCGGGCGCACCTGTGGCATTGCCACCGACGGCTTCTCGATGGTGATTTCGCTCAACGGGCAGGACATCGCAACGCTGAAGGGCTCCGAACTCAACCAGGCGGGCTGGTTCACGGTTCCTGTGCCGGAGGGCCTCGTCAGGCAGACGAATGAGGTGGTCTTCCGGGCTACGGGCAGCCCCAACGGGCACCCGGACTGGTTCGCCCTCGGCGTTGACACGCACGCGCAGACGCGACGGTCATCATGGTCGACCGATGAAGGCGCCACATACACCCNNGGCGAGGACCCCGGCGATCAGACAGGTGAGTTCACCGTTCGCTTTGGTCAGCCGGAGGCGCCGGATGCGGTGGCGAAGCCGGAGGACTTCATGGGCAGGCTGCACGTGCGCCCGGCGGCCGACGTCGATGTGATGATCCGGGCAGACGGGCAGATACCCGCAGCGACGCTGTACAGCCCCGACGGGCCGCAGATGACGATAGCGCCGACGGTCGCGGACGGCTACGCAACATACCGCGTGCCGCGCGTGTACATCTACTCGGTGCTCGAGATACCAACGCCATAGGTCGCCGGGGGCTGCGAGAGCATCATTGCACTCGGAGCAGCTTCTCGAGTTCGCGTCCGAGTTGCTCGTGAATCTGCAGCACGCGCCCGGGATCGCGGGTGAAATGCGCGCGCGAGGGGCACAGCTCGGCGATGGTCCCATCAATGAGCTTCTGCAGCCGCGCGCGTTCGGGGCCTGCGGTGTCGAGCTTGTTGACGGCATCCTGCAGCAGCCAGAAGTAGTCGTAGTCCTCGATGCCGTCGCGCATGTTCTCCAGGCGAATGGATGGCAGCGGCGTGGCGTCCGGGCCGGGGTAGATGCGGCCGACCTCGCCGTTACGGACTCCCCCGCGGGCCGGGTCCCACGGCACCTCGGGCCAGCGCTTGTCTCCACTCATGTTGTTGCTCCAGATGTTGAGCTCCCAGTGCAGCCAGCCGCTGTACTGGTAGCGCCATGCCGGCCAGAAGAAGGCACGCGCCTCGACGGCTGGGACATCGAGCAGTTCGTGCGTGGGGAACGGGTCGTAGGGAGCGCCGCCGGCGTAGTACCAGACCTCCTGCCCGCGCTGCCGCGCCTGCTTGTAGCCGGGGTAGTCGTAGCAGAGAGCGGGGCACCAGGCATCGATGGTGTCCTTGATCGGGTCGACCGGGTAGACCACGGTACTGGAGGCCTTGATGCCCGGCGCAACGGACCTGAGGAGGTCGTAGGTGGCCTTGATATCGCCATACTGCTCGACATGGCGCCATTCGTCGAAGCCGTAGATGTATGCCTTATCCCCCATGCCATGCCGCTGTGCGACCTCATAGAACTCCTTCGCGCGCTCCAGCGTGGAATTCATCGCCGAATGCAGGACCAATCCGGTTACGTGGCGGCTCTGCCCGAGGTCGACGCCGAGGCTGGTGCGCTGGTAGTCGAGCGCCGCGCCCCAGTTCGCCCCGAATGACCGCAGGGGTTTTGTCCCATCATCGGGACTGACCCAGCCGACCGGCCCGGTGTGCTCAGCCTCGCCGTCGAGCGCGGTGATGTTGCCCGACTCCAGCGTCTTGAAGCTGAACTCGTACTTGTCATCCTCGGCGAGGCTGTGGACCTTGACGTACCGTGCGGTGAGGTCGAGCCCTCCGATGACGATGTCACCATCGGGCGAATGACTCAGCGACCAGCCTGCCGGGATGGCGGTGTACGTGGCATTGTCCTCGCTGGTCCATATCTGCAGGTTCTCCGTGCTGTTGCGGGTGGTGGTGCGCAGGTTGCCGGTCGTCATCACCATCGCGTTGAAGCCCCGCTCGATGCAGAAATCGAGGTCCTCCTCGGCGGGAATCCAGTCACGCGAGTAGATGTTGTTGGGGTTCATCCGGTAGTCGAGGCAGAAGGCATACCAGCGGCGGCGGATGTCCTGAGGTACGTCATCGAGCTTGTAGAATGACTTGATCGACTGGAGGCGGAGGGAGAGCAGGCTGGGGAGGTGCGTCAGCCCCAGGTCGAAGTCGAGCACGTCGACGGAGAGAGAGCCCTGCAGCGGCTCCATGCCATCGGCGCTGACGGTGACTGTGGCCTGGTGGCGGCCGGGGGAGGTCTGTGCGGTGGCTCTCAGCGTACCCCAGACGGGTTGGGTCTCCCACTCCGCAACGTCGACGGCCCCAGAAGGCATGAGGGGATCTGGCCACCAGCCGACATACTCGGCGTAGTTGTCAGGGTCGGGCTTTGTCTCGACGTAGCCGACCGGGCGGAGGGTCACCTCGGGGTGTGGCCCCGGGCCATCCCACTCGACCGTCACGTGCGCATTGCGCACAGGCTGCTCCATGGCACCGATGACAACCTGGAAGGGCTCATGCTCTCCGCGAGCCATCGTCGCGGTGGTGGAGCGCTTGAGCGTCTCGGCCAGCGGCCTGTCGCGGCGGTACTTGACCAGTCCGTGGGTGATGTTGAGCGCGAAGCCGGCTCCGTCGCCGTACAGCTCACGCGCTTCAGGGGCCAGCGTCTCCTTCCGCTGCGTCCAGACGGCGTCCTGGGCAGCGATGCGGGCCTGCCGGCAGGGCTCGAACTCCGGTCTGCCGTAGAACATGGTCTCCCATGCGTCAGGGTAGCCGATCTCCTTGAACCTGTCGCGGCGGTTGTAGAGGCGGGAGAAGAATGCGACGTTCTCGAGTGCATACGCGGGCTCGGACAGGCTCATGTAGGTGTCGAGCAGGCCGAGGGTGCGCCTGGCGAGTTCGGCCCGAGTG
>DPJP01000273.1:0-11429 GCA_003542955.1 Armatimonadota bacterium | reverse complement strand
GCTCGCCCCGCTGCAGCACCATCTCGATGCAGCCGGGCTCCCACAACTCGACGGTGCGCACAAGCACGGCGTCCTCCGCGCCGTCACCCGACGCGAGTATGTGGACCGGCCCGCTCCAGTCCACCGGCCGGCCTGAGACGCCCGTGCCGAAGAACGCCAGTTGTGGCTGCGCGAGCGGCTCCGATGCGCGGCCGGGGACGATCAACCGCCAGCCGCCATTGCTGCGCACGGCAAGCTGGTACTCGGAATCAGAGTGCCAGAAGCCGAACGCCTCCAACCCGTGCGCCGAGGCACGGGGGCGCAGGAGGATGGCCTCGCCCGGAGCCCAGGGGACTTCATAGAGCTTCGCGCACACCAGGTCGAGGAAGGGATTGCCCGGCTCGACGGGCTCAGAGATGAACGCCGGGCCACCGACGCCGGTGGGGAGCGCGCCGGTGTATGGCTCCCAAGTTACGGCCGCACGCGAGATGCCGCAGGCGAACAGGGCAACCATCACCATGAGAGACCGGTACTTGCGCATGCGCATTCCCCTCCTGTGCCGAGCGCCGTCGAAGCAGCTGGGGGCTGACTTCCGACGTCGGCGGTCCGTCTACCGTATGGCATCGCACAACGCAGTCAGTTGCCGCATCATCGGGTCGGTGATGAGCCCTGTGCGGGTCGTAGGGACGTCGAGGCTGACGACGCCGCCGTCGCGGTTGATCTCCTTCACATAGCCGATGATGAACTCATCGCAATAGCGCGGCTCGCCCTGCCCCCAGCCGTAGCCGAGGTATGTGAGCACATGCAGTCTGGCCCCATCGACATCAGGGCCCAGCTCGCGCCTGCCATACATCGAGCGGGTCGGGAAAGCGTCGGAGATCTCGCCGGCGGTATAGTCCTCGTGCTCGTAGTGCTTGATGATGGGGACTTTCACTCCGGGGTTGAAGGCGACGAGGCTGTCGGGATTGCCTGCCTTCAGCGCCGCGGCGAAGCTGGAGAAGTTCGGCTCATCGGGGTGGCGGTACATGACGTCGGCATTGTAGCAGCCGTCGATCCACCAGCCGCTGCATCCGCTCCCCCATCGCAGCGACCACTCGCGCACGACGGCCTCCCAGTTGCGCTGGAACTGCGTCATCCGCTCATCCACGCCCGGCACGTCCTCGTAGAGGTCGCGGTGGAAGCCGATCTTCGCGGGGTCCCAGGGCGGAGTACACTCGAGGCGCTCGATGGCTTGCCTGTCGAGGGCGGGTGCGGAGGCGGTGAAGTAGACCATCGTGCGGATGCCGCGTGGGGCAAGCTCGGCGATCAGGTCGGCGACGAGGTCACGGCGGGAGCAGCGGCTGGGGCTATGGCCCACGATGGCGTCGTAGGTCTCGTTAGGGGAGAGATAGAAGCCGGAGTTCTGGCCCAGGGTGATGAAGAAGCAGCCGGCGCCGACCTGATCGAGTTGCTCGGCCAGGCCGGAGACGTCGAAGCCGTCGATGCGCCGGTTCCAGTCGTCGGGATCGACCTCCGGCACCCGCGAGTTGCTCGCCGTGTCTGCCAGGTAGTGGACGAATACGCCCCAGCGGGCGTCGCGGAACCAGTGGGTGGCGGCCATCGGTCGCTCCTTCCGTTTCCCGGAGTGCTGCATTCGGCGTGACAGCGGGTACTGCGCTCTATGAACCCGGCTTCAGACCACGCCGCATCTTCTCGGCGACCCGCTGCAGCCTGAACACCAGGTCTTTGTCTTTGGGCGCTAGTGGGTCATCGCGGTGCTCGACCATCCATTCGGCCCTTGCGCCGAGTTCCACCCATGTGCGGAGCCAGCGTTCTCGCCAGGCGGCTCCGAGCCGGTAGGAGGCGTCGCGCCGAACGGCGTCCAGACGCTCATTGAGATCAATGGCCTCGGGTTCGGGGCCGGATGGGCCGGTGAGCGCGGCGATTGCCCCTTCTACCTTCTGGTCAAGCTTCGCGACCACTTTGGTTGTCTGCGCATCAAGCTCGACGGGGTATGAGTTGACTTTGAAGCGCCGCTTGCCGGCCAGACCGCGCTCGTGGGCCTGATCCGCAATGCGGCCGAACAGCTCCTTGTAGCCGTCCACGCCTATGCAGTCCCGGAACCGGGTCAGGGCGCTCGGGTCGGGCACCGGCTCCCCCCACGGCAGGTTCATGAAGTAGCGATAGCCGCAGTTGGTCTGGGCGCTATCGATGGCTTCGGCGTCCGTCGTCTTGTCCCGCAGTTGGAGGATGATCAGACGCGTGAGCAACTCAGGGTCGTCAGGCGGGAGCTCAGCGCACGCTGGGCAGCGCTCAGCGACCCAATCGCGCACAAATGACAGGTCAATGAGGTCCCACATGCGGCGGAACTCGCTGTCCTCCTTGATAAGCGCCTGGATGATGGGGTCGCCATCAAGCAGGTTGGGGCGGTGCTTCGCAGCGTCGGCCATTTCTGTCACCTCACGGAGTGTTGTCCTCGCCTATATGCTCCGCCCACCGCGGTGTCTCCTCCACTGGCGCGGTCAGGCATCTTCACAATGTAGCTGCTGTCGGCTATAATGCGCCGATTGCTTAGAGCGGCGGGCTGGGGCGCGCGAGGGCTATGGATGGCAATCGGTCGTGATAGTGATCTACCCGGGTTAGCGGGTCATGGATCCGCGCAAGAGCAGGGGAGATTGGTTACCTATGACTAACAGGATGCTCATGGCCGGCCTCACGATCGTTGCGGTGCTCATCGCGGCTACGGCGTTCGTCGGCTGCCACTCGGAAGCCACATCCACGGGCAGTGCCGTGGCGACATCATCCACAGATTCGTCCGTCGTGCCGTCGCAGGGGGGCAGCCAGGGAGACTTCAACGGAAACGGCACACCGGATGTGACCGACGCCGTGGCCCTGCTGCGCATCATCGTCGGGCTCGATCCCGCGAATGCGCTGGCCGACTGTGACTGTGACAGCGTCACGGCTATCACCGACGCGGTGCTGCTGCTCCGGTGCATTGTGGGGCTCTCGGACTGGCCGCTGACCTGCGTTGATGTCCCTCTCGGCCCGGTGCGGATGATCCAGCCCGGTGACAGGTGGGAGTACGCGGTGACGGNNCCTGACGGCGGCGCCACGGTGCCCGCCACACCGACCAACGGCTACTGGGAGCTTTCGGCCGAGGAGATTGATCTGGGGTTTGAGACTGACGATGCAGTCCACGCGCTGACAACGCACTGGGATGTGGGGCACCCGAACGGCGCGTATGTCGAGCACTGGGTGGTAGCTGTGGCCCAGACAGTCGCGGGCGCGCTGCGGTTCTACGGGCTCGCCGGAGGGCCGGGCGAGCCGCAGTTCGACACCGTGGCCACCCCGGAGCGGTATCACGAGTTCGCTGAGGTCCTCAACCCGGGCTCCTACGAGCACTGGGAGACGAGCTTTCCCATGACGAACTGGGAGGAGGGGTACTCCGGGTCCTACGATGCGGAGGGGATCGAGGTCATCGAGGTGAACGGCGTCACCTACGAGTGCTACAAGGGCTCACTGATCATGGACATCGGATTCGAGATGCCGATCGATGCATGGCTGAATCCTCGGGTCGGCGGCGTGCGCATCGTCTTTCACGTGCCCGAGTGGCGCGCGTCCAGCATCCAGCAACTCGACCTGCAATCAACCAACTTCACTCCGTAGAAGGCTCTGGTATCGGTGGCCGGGAGCGACAGGAGAGANNTGCTGTGGGCGACTCGGTGGGGTTGGGGCGGCGGCGGCGCCTTCCTGACGCTTCTCCTGTCCGGCCCGGGGCAAGCGCTCTCGGCCGCGGCGGTGCTGAGCGTGGCTGTCGGGATCGCGCTGGCAACCGCCGGGCTTCTGCTGCTGGCGCGACGTGGTCCGTGGCAGGCCAGCCTCATCGCCCTCGGCGCGGGTACCGCACACCGCCTGGGCTTCATTCTGGTGCCGGCGCTCGTTGGCTTGACGGCGAGGTCACCCACTCCTGTACTTGGGGCCATCCGCAGGGCGTCCGCCGCCACGGCGCTGTCAGCCACGCTGCCGGAGGTCATCTGCCTGATGGCGCTGGCGTGGTTCATCGCGACGACCGCTGCGAAACATCGCGTCGCGCAGCCCCGAACGCGGCTCGTGCGCAACCCCCAGGACCCCGTGATCGTTCTGAGTGTTGTGATGCTCTGGGCCTATCACGGCGCCGACATGCTGCTGCTGCCGGGCCGCTTCTCGACCTTCTCCCGTTCGCTCCTGCACGGTGCGTCGGCGCCGGCGAACATCGCGGTCCTCATCGTCGGTAGCATTGCGGCCCTGGCGACTATTGCGCTCGCCATCGCGCTGCTTGCACGCGCCCGCGGAACCGGGTGGCTGAGCATCCTCGTGCTCGGCATCTCGATGCTGTACGTGCTCGCCACACAGATGCTGGCGCGCGGCACATGGGCGCCGGCCCTCGGCAGCGTCGGCCCGTGGGCGGTGACCTCGCTCCTGGAGCGCTGTGTGCTCATCGTCGCCCTGATCGGCCAGCAGACGGACGTCGAGGATGAGGTCGAGGAATCATGATCTCTTCCGCACCGGGCATCTACCCGCCCGGCTTCACCCAGATGGTCTTCCAGCCCGTGGCCGACAGGCTGAGCGTGATCGTCCCGTCCGCGATGGGAACCGGTTCGCCGGAGAGACCTTCTGTCGCCGTCGGCGCCTTTCCCAGCTTGAGCGCGGCGAGTTCCAGCGACACCGTCACGTCGGCGGGCTCGTTCTGGTAGTTGTCGATCACCAGCAAGGCGCCGTTGCGCGGATGCAGGTAGATGCTGGCCTTCGCCTCCGTGGGAGCAACATCGACGTAGTCGCCGTTGCTCCAGTATGGCAGCCACTGTGCTTCCTCGCGACCGAAGTCGTCGAGCAGCCGCCATATTGCCGCGGCGAAGGGGAGCTGGTCCTCGGTGCCGTAGGGCCGCAGCGGCACGTCGTGGAGCAGCGTGAGCCCCCACTCCGTCTGGTATGGGTAGGGCAACACGTACTCGAGGAACTCCTGCGCGAGCCCCCACTGGTGTCCCATGAACTCGGTACGGAAGTAGTCCAGGGGCATCCGCTCGGGCATGAGTCTGCCGGGCGTGGTCGAGAGCTGCTCGCCATCCCAGAGGCTGGTCACCCATGCCGCGCAGGGGGGGACCATGAAGGACGAGTTGTGCAGGTTGATCTGCCCGTCCGGCTTGCGGCTCTTGATGACATGGTAGAGCCGCCGCAGGGTCTCGCGCCCCTCGAAGACGGGGTGCGTCGGATGCCACAGCCCCGCTTCATCGATGTAGCCGCAGCCGTGATGGGAGTTGTGGCAGGCCAGCGGCATGGCGGTGCCGTCGAGGTATACGCCGTCAATGTCGTACTCATCGATCAGCTTCGCCGTGCCCGCCACGATGAAGTCCTGCCACAAGCTCTGATAGCAGACGCGGTAGACGGTCTGCACCGGTTTCGGGGGGTAGTTGTCGAGGTTGTAGACGTACGAGTAGGGCCTTGGCTCGGACCAGTTCACGGCGTCCTCGAAGTACCGCTCGAACTCAGGCGCGGCGTCGGAGACCTGGAAGCCGAAGTAGACGAGAACCTTGATGCCGCGTTTGTGACACTCGGCGACGAAATGCCGCAGCTTCTCGGGCTCGGTCGGCTCGTTGTAGCAGAGGATGTCGGTCCAGTCCATCAGGGAGAGTGTCCTGACGCCGGCCTGTGCCATCTTGTCAAGCGTGCTCCGACCGTCGGGGCCGGGTTCGGCCTCAGAGTAGACCGGTGTGAAGAGGGTGGTGCTGCGGTAGTCCCAGGCATCCGGGAAGCGTGGCTTGACCGGCGTCGCCTGCAGGCCGAAGGTGTAGGTCAGCTTCGAGACTGGCGCTTCTCCGGCGAGTTCACTGGACTCCGACGCCGGGTTGAGCCGGACGGGCTCACCGATCACGTTCAGGCGTAGTACGGTCTGCCCGCCGTCGCGGATGATCTGTATGGCGCCGGCCGGGTCCGCCGGACGCCAGTTGTGGGCGGACTCGGCGAACCACTGCAGGCCGCGTTCCTCGTTGCCGAGCCAGACCGTCGGATTGAAGGCCATGGATACGCCGGCGTCGGGCACGGCGCCGGGCTGATGTGCCTCCCAGGAGCCGCTCAGGTCGGGGAAGTAGTAGTAGAGAGTGGCATCGGCGGCCGCGAACGGGATGTCGACCGACAGGCTCTGCAACATCGTCGCCGTGCGAGATGAAAGCGAGCAATCGGCCCGGAGCATACCGTCATACTCGAGCGTGAGCAGCGCGGACAGATCGAGGCCGTTGCCCGACGCCGAGGTTCGGAGCCGCACGCGCTCCGGCGACTGATCCATCAGTACGCTCGCCAGCGTGGTCCAGGTGACCTCGCCATCGGCAGTGCGGGCGATGGCCCTGATCGGCGCGGCCAGCAGTTCCCTGCCGGCGGACTGGACGCCCACCGGGAAGGGCATCCCGTTGATGTCATAGCTCCGGCCCCAGCAACTCACCCGCGCGCCTCCGGTGGGACCCTCCGCCACCGACATCGGGGTCCATGGATCGAGCAGCTTCAGCTCTCTGCCCTCGTCCGAGTCGACCCACCACGGCTGCTGCGCCTGTGACTTCGACCACTCCGCGGTGGATGCGCCGCCCGGCACAGCCTCCCCGTTTGAGACGACCTGCGCCCTGAGCTGGTAGTCGCCGTCAGGCAGCTCGGCGGTGGCGAATCTCTCCTGGGCCCGTCCGATCTCCGACAGCGGTACCGCGGGCCGGGCTGTGACGATGGTGCCGTCGACTCGCCTGAGCAGTTCAAGTTTGACGGCCGGCGCTGTGAGTGGGTCGCCCAGGTTGCGGAATGCAACGTCGACACCCAGCGACCCGGAGTAGGTGTGCTGATGCAGCCGTATTGAAAAGCGCCTCTGTGGTGACCGCAGGTCGGCGACGACTGCCGCGGGGCGCTCGGCGAAGACGGCTGCAGCCTGTTCGTCCGACAGCNNACGGTAAATGCGCACATCGCTCAGCAGGCCATCACAGAAGTGGGCGCCGGTCCACGCGCCGATGAGCATTTTGCTGCGGAAGATGCCACCGAAGCCCTGAGCGCGTTGCCCCTCGGCGACCTTGACTCCGTTGACGAACAGCGCAGTGCGACCGCTGTCGGCGTCATAGGTGGACGCGAGATGGAACCACTCATTGAGCGGCACGGGCTCCGCCGAGGCGATGTCCTCCCAGCGGCTGTTGTCGCCGGCGCGCGTCTCGAAGTGCGCCCTGCCATCGGGCGCCAGGTAGATACTCCAGCCGAAGCGGGTGAGGACGTACTGCTGCTGCCGGCTGTTGGTCCGGCACCAGACGCTCAGGCTCAGCGGCCCTTCATGGATCTGGGTGGCAAGATCGTCATCGGCGTCGATGAAGTTGGTCATGCCGTCGAAGTCCAGCGTCGCGGCGCCGTTGCCCGCGACCCACTGTGCGCCGACGACCTGCCCCGGCTTCCCTCCCATTGCGTCGCGGACCGCGCTGCCGCTGCCGTCATCGAGTGGATACCATGCCGCCGGATCAGGCAGGGCCTGTGCTCCCGCGAGCACGCACAGCGCGAATGCTGCGCCAAGGGTAACAGCAATCCTGAGTGTCCGGGCATGTGTTGGGTTGCCCATCATGATCCCTCCGCTTCGGTGCTCCCGTGGAGACGAGCACTCTCGCCGCGTCATTGGGGCGCAATCCTGTACATGGTTGCGCTCCTGGGTGGGAGCGTACCGGCGAGTGTCAGCGCCCCGGCGGTCCACTCCCCGATCGTGCTGGTCTCGCCGTCGCAGTCGATCTGGTCGACTGAGTGGGCGCGCCCCTCCGGCAGTCCGTACTCGGGCAAAGGCACATCCGCCGCAAACTCCTGTGAGCCGTCAGCGACGTTGACGATGAAGATGCCGACCTCCCCGCCGGGGGACACAAATGCTCCCGTCTGCAGCACCGGGAGCCGTATGGCGCCCCCGAGGTAGGCGCGCCCGCGCGACTCGATGCAGTCGGTCAGTGGCATCGGGTCAGGCCGTGAGAAGCGAGGCGGGCGCACGAGCCGGCCGTAGCAGAGGAACTCGCGCGCGCCCTGTTGACGGTAGTAGCCACACAACTGCCGCAGGAAGGCCATCTGTGGGGCGAGTTCAGGCCGGCTGGGGGCCGCGGCCGGCGCGGCGTGGATGCGGCCAATCTTCGCACCCTCGACGAAGAGCGAAGCGGCGCAGATGTAGAACACCTCGCCCTCATCGGGGTTGCAGTTGATGCCGTAGCGGCAGATGTAGTCGCCGTAGACGGCGGCGAATATGGGCGCGGACAGGTGCGGATAGGCGGTCCGCTGGTAGAGGATGCCGTCGACGACATCGATCATGTCCTCAGTGGGATTCTCCCCGTCTGTGTAGGCCTCGGGGTCGGCCGCCTTCACCGCATCCCTGCAGATGCGGGCAAGTTCGTGCATGCCGCGGGTGCGGTCGTTCCCCCCGCCATAGCTGTGGCCATGCGTACGGGAGAAGCACGCATGCCCGCCGCCATGCATGGTGTCGAGATACACTCCGCCTGCACGCTCGTCACGGATGAGCAGGCTGCAGGTCTCGGCCAGCCTGTCGCGCCACCACTGCGGCCACGTGCACATCAGCCACGAGGGCTCACCGGGATAGCGCTGTATCTCTCCGGCCGTGTCGCGCGAGGCGGCCGGCTCTGCTTCGGAGAGGTACGGGGATGGCTGCAGGCGTCCCTGGTCGAATATCTGCAGGCAGACGTAGGGGGTCGGGTACGCGCCCGCGGCCCTCAGGCGCCGACAGCACTCGGCGAAAGATGCAAGTGCCGGCAGCTTCGGGTAGTTGCCGTCGTGGACGTTGCTGCACGGCAGGTTGAGCATCTCGGGTACGCGCCATTCGGAGTCCGGCAGATCGTACGCCGTCGACTCGGTCATGTACTGCTTCCAGCCGTACCAGGTGCCGCCACACGGCATTCCCGCGAGGTCGAGGTACTCAAGCCACACGTCTGTCTGCTCCTGCAGGCGTACTTCGTCAGAGGCCGCGTAGCCCGTGAGGAACAGGGGCGACTCCTTGAACCAGGTTGGGATGTCGTCCCGCTCACGAAGCGGGCCACTCCGGCACCAGGGCTGATCGAGCGCCCACTCGCGGTACGTCTGACACGCGTCGAACCAGTCGCCGTCGAACGGGCGGAGCACGAAGTCGTAGGGCATCGTGTAATCCGCGGCCGGCTTGCCCATGTCGGCAGGGTCATGTCCAAGCTCATACAGCAGGCTCTCGGGGCTGTTGACGATGCGAATGTGCTTGGCATACGACTCGGCGTCGTATGTAGCCATGTAGATACCGGTGCGCCCGCGTTGGCTGTAGAGCGCCTGGAACTGCATGCTCAGGCTGCCGGGCATTGACTGCCCGAAGCCAACAGGGGGCGGCTCCTGCGCATTGAAGCCATGGCCGAACCCGAGTGGAGCATCGAAGCAGCCTTCTACCAACCGCCCGCGGTCCTTGCCCAGCACCAGCGCATTGTCCAATCGGTCTGCGCCGATGGGCCTCAGCACCAGGATCGGGAAGCGAACCTGCCACAGCCCCCATCGCTCGCTGCGATTGCGGACCGCGATGCGCCAGCGCGACAGGGGGTCACCGGCCCGCAGTGTGACGCAGACCTCGACATCGAGCGCGTCGGCTGCGTCCGGCAGGTCGATGCCGCTCCAGATGAGCCGCAGGACGCAGTGGTGCTCGTCGCACTGCGTGTCGACGCTGGATTCGGTCGCATCGGCGATGTTGACAGTGCGCTCGCCTTCGGACGTCCCGTAGTCAGGCCGCAGCACGAGCTGCCAGAGCGCCTCCGGCCGGTTGACGAAGTCGCCGGTGAGGCAGTCCTGCTCATGCCCAACCGCGCGTATCTGACGGAGGCGATGGATGCCGTCGATGGTCACGAACTCAACGCGGACCAACCCGTTGTCCGCGATGACGCCATCGCCCAGTTGCTCGATGGCGACAGGTGCGGCATCCCCAGCCATTGCACTCACACTCCCGCGCCCGCCGACGTCGCTCCAGGCAGCCGAGCACGCACACAGCAGGCAGGTACTCACAAGCACAGCTAGAGTCGCTGAGGCGAGACGTGGCATGGCTTGCTCCATCGGGTCCGTCCAGTCCGGCCACGGTGCGCCGGACGGGCACAGTTCCGCTGTTTGCAGACTCTTCCCCACTGCGCGGCAACTCCCCTGCAGTCAGAGGAGTCTCGCAGGATTGAGGGGAGCCTGCGGGGAACTGCCTGGCGTACATGTGCGAGGGCCTTCGAGACACCGATTGACCCGGAGGGCGATATGTGGGACCTGGAAAGTCTATCGGCACCGCCCCAGACACATCCCGCTGACGGCTTTGAGGAGCCCGGCGTGCGGGCGCTCTTCTATGAGGGCCTGCCGTTCAGGGGCAAGCCGACACGGGTGTTCGCGTGGCTGGGTGTGCCGGAGGTCGCCGGGGGCGAGCGAGTGCCGGGGATGGTGCTGATCCATGGGGGCGGCGGCACAGCCTTCGCCGACTGGGTGAGGCTGTGGAACTCGCGCGGTTACGCCGCCATCGCCATGGATACCTGCGGCTGCGTCTCGGGCGGAGAGCCGGGAGCGCGGCCCAGACATGGGTTCGGGGGGCCGGAGGGGTGGGGTGGCTGGGGCCAGATCGACTGGCCCAGGGAGGACCAGTGGAGCTACCACGCCGTCGCCGACGTCGCTCTCGCCCACTCGCTGCTGGGCTCATTGCCCGAGGTCGACGGCGAGCGGATCGGCGTCACGGGTATATCGTGGGGAGGCTACCTGACCTCGCTGGTCGCCGGAATCGACAGCCGCTTCAAGCTGGCCGTGCCGGTGTATGGATGCGGCTACTACCTCGATACATGCTTCGCCGAGCCGCTGGCGAACCTGACAGATGAGCAGCGCAAGCGCTGGATGCGCTGGTGGGACCCCTCCGCCTACCTGTGCAGAGCCAGGATGCCGACGCTCTGGGTCAACGGCACCAACGACTTCGCCTACTGGCTGCCGGCGACGCGGCAATCGTGCCGTGCCGCGGGTGGTCCCACTACGCTGAGCGTGCGCATCCGCATGCCGCACGGGCACGAGCCGGGGCAGAACCCCGAGGAGATACGCGTCTTCGCCGATAGCATCCTGCGTGACGGCCTGCCGTTGCCCCGTATCATCAGCCAGGGGCGAGGCGGTAACGAGGTAGCCGTGAACTACGCAAGCTCCGTCGATATCGTCAAGGCGGAGTTGACTTACACAGAGGATGACGGTCCGTGGCCGGAGCGGCTGTGGGAGGCACGTGAAGCCCCGCTGCAGCGCGATGGTCTGGTCACCGCCACACTGCCGGAGGGCGTGACCGTGTACTACATCAATCTCTTCGATGAGCGCGGCCTGGTCGTCAGCACCGAGCATGTGGAGGTTGAGCCGGCCGAGGACTGAGGGAGCGACCTGCGGCGCGGTCGTCGCGCCGCCCTCATAGCTCTTCCAGTCGCACCTGCACGATC
>DPJP01000191.1:669-9823 GCA_003542955.1 Armatimonadota bacterium | reverse complement strand
ACAGGGAGAGGGGGGATCGAGGGGGGTGAGGCACCCGCACGGCCGCCCTCGCCGCTACCCCTTCACCTTCGCAATCTCCTCGACGATGAACTCGCACAGCTCGTCGATTCCCTCGCCGCTTGCGCACGACACGGTGAACCTCGGCGCGGTCGAGTTGAGCTGATCCGAGAGATGCCAGAAGCGCTCGGTATCGAAGGGGATGTAGGGCAGCAGGTCCGATTTGTTGAGGATGATCACATCGGCCTCGCGGAACGCCACCGGGTATTTCTCCGGCTTGTCATCGCCCTCCGGCACACTGGCGACCACCACGCGGAAGTGCGCCCCCAGCTTGAACGCCGTGGGGCAGACGAGGTTGCCCACATTCTCGATGAAGATGGCATCCACGCCGGCGAGGTCAAGCTCGTTCATCGCGCGCGAGACCATTCCCGCATGCAGGTGACACCCGCCGCCGGTGTTGATCTGGAATGCCTCCGCCCCGGCGGCCTCGATGCGCTCGGCGTCGTTGGCGCTGGCCACATCGCCCTCGATGACCTTCACCGAGATGCCGCGGGCACTCAACTCCTGCACCACGCGCTCGAGGATGCTCGTCTTGCCGCTACCGGGACTGCCCATGAAATCGAGGGCCAGGATGCCCTCCTCGTCCCACCGTTGCCGATTGCTCTGGGCGATCTGCGAGTTGTCACCCAACACGCTACGCATCAACTGGACTCTCATCAGTGGTATCCTCCAACTCGGCATCGACGACCTGCAGCTCATGGCCGGATGCCAGCTTCAGTCTCATGCTGCCACACTGCCCGCACTTGACAAAGGGCGTGAATGATGTCGTCTCATGCCCACACCCCTCGCAACGGGCCTTGATCGGCACATGGTCTATGACCAGGACCGAACCCGCCAACGGCGTCTCCGCCGACACCGCGGCCCATGCCTCGTGCAAGAGCTCCGGCACAATCATGCTGATCGGCCCGATCTGCACCGTGGCGTGGGTTACACGTCGATGGTGCCGGGTGCCCACCTCGGTCAGGATGTCCCGGATATGTTCGGCAATCGAGTACTCGTGCATAGTCCTGGCTCCTCTGCAGCGCCTGAGGCCACCACCGGCAAGCGCCCTGCAAGTTCATCACCCGACCTTAGCACTCGCCCCCGGCGCAGTCAACACGGTGGCGGGGGAGGGAATCGACCCTCGGCGCGGAGAACTGTTGCCTGGAGGCTCTGACGGCCGGAGGCCCCACATGTTTGTTCACTGGAGTGATCTGATGCGAATCGCAGTCATCGCTATGACCGTCATCGCGCTGGCGCTCACACCCGCAATCGCCGATATGACCGTCGGCGTCTACTCACGCGCGCTGGGGGGCTCGGGTGTGCTGGAGGCGCTGTCAGCACAGCCCGGCCTCACCGCCGTCAGTCTCGAGAGCATGGACCTGCCCGCCCTGGTCGGTTGTGACGTCGTGGTCATCGAGAGTCTGAAAGGCCTCGGCGGGGGCAACGAGTCCTGGCGCGAGGCGATCCGCACCTACGTCGCCGCCGGCGGCGGGATGGTCCTCGGGCACGACGCCGTCGGCGGCCGCGGCTGGGACGATCAGACCCGCCTGTTCCCTGAGATCGCCGCCATCGGCATCGACCGATCCACCACAACCACCGTGCGCTCCGTCGCCGAGCATCCCGTCACGGCCGGCCTCCCCGCCGAGTGGCAGCACGCCTACACAGATCACATATACATGCAGGTCGGGCCGGAGGGCGATACAGTCATCAATGATGCCGACGGGCTTGCCGCAACCATCGTCGGTACGTACGGCAAGGGGCGTGTAGTCGCCAACGGGATGATCAGCGGCTACGGCATCAACGCCGATGGCGCAGCGGGTCCCCTCGCACCCACCGGCAATCAGCTTGCCCTGCTGCTGAACGCGATCAGGTGGGCCGGGGAGGGACAGCTTTCCGCGAAAGCGCCGGGGGAGGTCATTGCCGCCATCGCCGAGGCCATGGAAGCTGCCATGGCACAACGTGCGCCCAAGCCCCCGCCCTACACAGACTGGTATACACCCACCGCCGTGCAGGAGATGGGCTACCAGAAGCAGCCACTCTCAGAACTCGGCGGACGCGCATGGATGTGGTGGGACCTCCGTGCCGGCTATACCGATCAGATGATCCACCGCCATCTGCAGCACATGAAGCGCACCGGCGTCACCGACCTCATCTACCTGGGCCAGTCAGGCAGGAGCCTGGCCTATCCTTCAGATATACCCGACACCAAACGCCACTTCTGGCTCGGCCGCTACAAGGGTCGCGATCCACTCGCCATCGTCACCAAAGCGGCGAAGGCCGAGGGCATCCGCGTGTGGCTCGGGATGCACTCAGGCGACTACGGTGAGGGCATGGTCGCCCTGGACCACCAGGGCAAGCCGTACATGTACGGCAACCACCCAATTGATGATGTCATGAGTCCGGCACTCCGGGCGTTCCTCAAGGACGTGCTGACCGAGGTCAAGCAGAAGTACGACCTGGCCGGCTTCTACTATGATGAGCTGTTCTTCAACTATGTCGATATGCACGGGGATGACTTCGACGGGTTCTCCACGTGGTGCCAGGAGCGGTTTGGAGAGAAGCCGGAGGCGTCGCTGGTTGAAAAACTCGCCGCCGGGCCGCTGTGGATGGATCACACGGATGTCTGGTGGCGGCGGCTGATGCTGTACAAGGCCTGGTGCAATGCCGACTTCTTCAANNAAGTACCTGGCTGACACCGCGCGGGGCCTGGGGATGGAATCCATAGGGGAGCTGCGCCCGTGCGCGGGCTACGCCACCGGGGCGACCTATGGGATGGACAACCCGGCAATCGTCCGTGCCGGCTGCACGCGTTACTACGTCGCCGCCGGCGGCGAGCCCGCAATGGTCTACCCCAACGCCTGCACCGGCCAGCACCACGGGCGCGGCTTCGGCTTCTACAACACCTACAACGTACGCGGCAAGCCCACCTTCAACTTCGTCTACTACCACATCGAGCTGCCCTTCACCTTCGGCACGCCCGAGCAGCCCGAACGCATGCTGCAACTGCTCCGCGACTGCCGCGAGTGGGAGGACGCCCAGTCGCTCTGCCGCGTCGCCCAGCTCACCTACCAGTACGGCATCATGCTCAACAATGCCGACCCCAGGCCCATCGAGACGGGTGAACGCGAGCTGTTTGCCCGGCTTGGACGCTACCAGGACATCGACCGGCTGGAGACCGAGGACACGCAGTTCTACCCCAACTACCGCGTGCTCGTGGCACCTCCGGCGAGTGTGCAGGGCCACGGGCCGGAGGTCTTCGACGCCATCGAGCAGTTCGTCCGCGGCGGCGGAACCGTGATCTCGCTCGGCGGCAGGTGGATGCAGTCACGGCGCGACTTCACTCAGCAGGTTGACGTGACTGCGCGCTTCCTCGGTGGTGAGTACGGCGGCGATGCGCGCCCGGTCGACACGATCAAGATTGTGCAGGATCAGATGGTGCATGTTGTACCCCAGGACCCATTGCCATTCGCCCCCGGCCGGGAGACGGCCGTCATCGCGACCTTCACGGATGGCTCGCCCGCGGTCACCTCACACTCGCTCGGGCAGGGCCGGGTCATTGCGCTGCACCTGGATGTCGGCTCCGAGGCGGCCGCCGGGGGGCTGGAACTGGAGGAATACCTCGCAAGTCTAATCGCCGAGGCCGCACGCCCGGAGGTCCGTGTGCTCAATGCGGGGGCGGAGATCAAGACCACACTCCGGAAAGGGAACTGGGTGGCGTGCACCATGCATGAGCCCCGGACGCCCGCAAAGGTGAAGGTCAGCGTGGACCTCCAGGCGCTGGACCTTCAGGCCGATGGATACAGGGTGCTGCTCTACGGGCGCTCACGCGAGCTGCTCGCGCCCAGCGGCATGTGGGACATCACGCCCTGGACGGCAGAGCAGCTCAGGGAGGGTCTCGAACTCACCATCCCCTCCGCCGGCGTCTCGCAGTGGGTCCTGCCGGGAACCGTGGAGACCGCCCAACTGCCCGAGCGCGAACAGAAGTGGCTGGCAACCGTGGTCCCGGACATGTGGGCGCAGAACGAGGCGCTCCGCACCGCGGGCTTCGAGATGCTCGTGATTGCTCCACACGATGAGCTGAGCATCAATGGAGAGAAGGCGGTGACGCTGCCGTGAAGCCGGCGAGCACGCCCTGCGTCGCCGTAGCCCTCCTGCTGCTGACCGCCGCGGGGCCCGGTCTCTGCCTGACGGTGTTCCAGGCTCAGTTCAACGGCAATGTGGTAACCACCGAGGGGCAGCAGCCGGCGGAGGCGGAGGGGCTCTTCTACGCCCGGGGCCGCTGTGGCACACTCGGGCTCGTCGTCGGCGAGAGCACCGCCCTGGCCTACCCCGCGCCGGGCAATATCAGCCTCTACCAGGGCACTGCGATGGTCTGGTGCAGGCCCGTCGGCTGGCGCGGCGGCGTCGACGACGCGACCAGATGGGTTTTCCTCTGGCAGCCGGAGAAGACGAACAAGGTCAACATGATCGGGCTCGTGCAGAACCGCACATCAACAGTCAACGTACACCTGCGCGATGCCGTCCCGACCTCGCTGGCCGCGATGACGAAGCCCGCGTTGGTGTTTCAGGATGGCCAATGGGTGCACATCGCCGCCGCATGGTCTGCGTTCCAGGGCGTGCTGCGGCTGTTCGTCAACGGCACGCTGGTGGATGAGAGCCGGGCTGCTTCTCCATTGCAGGTCGGCGAAACCGGGGCGCTGCTGCGCATCGGCGGCTCAGGTGCAACAAGCCTCGGCGGCGTCATCGACGAGTTCGTCGTGAGCGACAAGTGTCTGGACGAGACCGGCGTGCGTGACGAGATGCGCAAGCCGATCTCGGCGTACGGCGGGTGACCGAGCCCGCACAGCCGACGCCGCACGTGAGACGAGGGCCTTTGGCGCGCATTGCATCGGCGATGGGGCGTCTTGAGTGCAGAAGCTGTTCCCAGACAGCATAGAGTCGTCAACAACAGGACGGAGGCGGTTATCGATGCTGGACATCAGAACCCTAGTACCGCTGGCCGGGTTGCTCATCATCGCGGCCTGCAGCAGCGCGGCGGACCTGCCTATCAGCCGCGTAGTGCTCTTCTCGAGCGGTGTCGGCTACTTCGAGCGCGCGGGCACCGTGCAGGGCAACACAACGGTCGAGCTTTCATTCAGAGTCGACCAGATCAACGACATGCTCAAGTCGATGACACTGCAGGATATGGGCGGCGGAACCATCGGGGCCATCACCTATGCCCCGCAGGACCCGCTCAGCCACACCCTCCGCTCATTCTCGGTCGACGTGATCGGGAACCAGTCACTCGCCGACCTGTTGCGGAGCCTGATCGGCGCGAAGGTCAGCGTCGTCACTGCCGACGCCACCGTGAAGGGCACCGTCATGGGTGTCGAGCAGCAGGAGAAGTCGGTCGGAGACAACGTCGTCACCTTCGATGTCGTCAACCTGCTCAGTGAGAAGGGCATCGTGCAGGTCCCAATCTGGCACATGAAGTCGGTCACCCTGGCCGAGGAGAAGCTCAGCGGCGACCTGACCAAGGCGCTTGCCGCCATCGCCGGCTCGCGCGATCTGGACAAGCGCACGGTGAAGATCGAACTCAACGGCGCAGGCGCCCGCGAAGTCGCCATCGGCTACCTGCTCGAGACGCCCGTCTGGAAGACCAGCTACCGCCTGATGACCCAGAAGGACGGCCTGTTCATCCAGGGCTGGGCCATCGTCGAGAACACCACCGATGCCGACTGGGAGCGCGTGCGCCTGGGGCTGGTCTCCGGTCAGCCGATCAGCTTCATCGAGAACCTCTATGAGCCGCTGTACGTCCAGCGGCCCGTGATTCAGCCGCAGATCGCCGCCATCGCGCGCCCGCGCATCTACGAGGGCGCCGTCGAGCGGGAGGAAGCATACGCCGCCGACATGGCGCCTAGCGCCCCGCCGATGGCCATGGCCGCACCCGCGCCCGCCGAGAAGCGCCGATCCGCCATGGCCGGCGCAGCCGGCCCGGCGGGCGTTTATGGCCAGATAGGCGATGACGTCAGCGGCGCGATCGACCTTTCGGTGCGGGGCGTCGAGTCCGCGGCCGAGGGCGGCAAGGTCGGTGAGCTGTTCCAGTATGCCATCTCCGCACCGGTGACCATTGCCCGCCAGCAGTCGGCGATGATCCCAATCATCAACCAGGCCGTCGAGGGCAGGAAGATATCCATCTACAATGCCTCCCAGAACGCCAGGCACCCCTACAATGGCATCAAGGTCAAGAACAGCACCGCCCTGCACCTGATGGGCGGGCCGATCACCGTCTTCGACGGGGGAGTGTACGCCGGTGACGCGCTCATCGACGACGTGCCGCCCGGCGACGAGCGCATGATCGCCTATGCCGTCGATCTCGGCGTGCGAGTCGACTCGACGAGCGCGGACAAGTCCGATGCTCTGGCCGTCAGCCTCAAGATCGTCAAGGGCCTGCTTACCACGACCAGCAAGCAGGTCTCCGAGAAGACCTACACCATCAAGAACGTGGCGGCCGACGACCGCCTGGTTGTCGTCGAGCACCCGCTCCGCGCCGGCTGGAAGCTGATCGAGCCCGCGAAAGCCGATGAGCGCACCGATGCGCTCTACCGCTTCCACGTGCCGGTCGCAGCCGGCAAGTCGGCAACTCTGAAGACTCTCGAGGAGCGCCCCGTCAGCCAGACCGTGTGGCTGAAGGACACCGACACCGACGACCTGGGCATGTTCATGCGAGTACGCGAGATCAGCGAGCAGATGAAGGCAGCGCTGACCAAGCTTCGCGACATGCGCGGCGCCATCAACGCCATCGACAAGCAGATCGAGGAGCGCGAGGAGCGCCTCGAGGAGATCGGGGAGGAGCAGGAGCGCATCCGCCAGAACATGGAGCAGCTCGACCACGACTCCGAACTCTACAAGACCTACGTGTCGAAGTTCGCCGAACAGGAGAAGGAGTTCGAGACGCTGCGCGGGGAGATCAAGAAGCTGAAGGCCGACCGCGCAGTGAAGGAGAAAGAACTCACCGACTACGTCGAGAGCCTCAACGTCGAGTAGCTCTAACGCCGAACCGTTCGGGTCCAATGCCCGAGCGAGATCGCGGACAGCAGGGGGGCCGGACGCATGTCTGGCCCCCTGTCGCGTCAAACGCCCGCGGCAGGAGGCCGCGGGGTGACGCGCGAAAATGGGTTGAACATGATACCAATCAGACGATCATTCCCTGCGGCAGGCCTCACCCTGTGGCTTGCCGCCGTCCTGACGGCCGCCTGCTCATGCGCCCCTGCAGAGACGCTCTCTCTGCTCGACGGCCGCTGCAGCGTCGAGGTGCCCCAGGGGTGGCGGGCCGAGCAGAGCTACGGCGATGCCGGCGCCGCGCTGCACCCGCCCGACCCCCGGGTGTGGCCGATTGAGATTGTCCTCTGGGCCATTCCCAGGGGCGCTCCCGAGACGCCACGTGCCGCGGCCATGGCGCATGAGGCCGCCTTCGCCCGCCTCTANNGCCGAGGTCCAGCGCGCCGACGGAACGCGCGCCCTGCAGGTGGTCGGCCTCGTGCAGCCCCCCGGTCAGGAGGTCGTCACCAGCGTCTTCGAAGCCTTCGCCGGCGCCGGCTACTACTGCGTCGTCGGGACGTTCTGCCTGCCCGAGCATGTTGACCGCACCCTGGCGGTCTCCCTCGGGCCGGTGGCCGGCGGCGTCCGCCTGAGCCCCCAGCCCGGCGCCACCACGACGCCCGTGCCGATACACCCGATCGTGACGCCTCTGGATGGCAACGGTGGCAACGGCGCGAACCCTCCCGACGCGACGGGGCCGACAACACCCACGACACCCGTAACGCCCGCCACGCCGGCCACGCCCACGAATAACAGCGCGCCACCTACCGTCGGCCCTGCCACGCCGGCTGTGACGCCGCAGGCGGATACCGGCCCGACAACACCGCCGCCGACCCCGAGTGTGAGCCTCGTCCCGCTGGCCGCCGACGGCATCAGGCTCGATGCCCCGCTCGATTACGCAGTCGAGACGGCCGGGGAGTGGTGGCTGGTGCGCCCGAGAGGCGCGCAGCGGCACTCGGCCGGGCTGCTCGTATGGCCGATGGTGGTCGAGGACACGACCTGGTCACCGAGTCGGGTTGCCGAGGAAGCGCTGCGGAAATGGCCGCCGTCCGCCGGAGTGAGCTTTGACATCCGGCCGATGGATGGCGGCGCCGGCGCGGTCTTCTTCACCACCGACGAGAGCGCCGCGCGCAATCTCCAGATCGTCGGCGCAGTCACCATCGCGGGGAACGACGCCCTGCTGACCGCGCTCTATGTGGCCCGCGACCTGGCAGCCGACACCGGCCCGATGCTCAGGCGGATGCTCGCAAGCCTGGTCGTCGACCCGATGGTCTTCGACAGGGCCAACGAGGACAGGGAGACCGAGCAGTGGCAGGTGCCCAAACATCCCGAGGTGACTGTGCCAATCCCAAAGGGCTGGCGCGCGCGCGGGTCGATCACCAGGCGCCTCGGCTACTGGGCGATATCGCTCGAGGCGATCGACCCGGGACCCGAACGGCGATATGTGAGTTGGCAGCAGCCGATCGTCCCGCTCTTCAGGGAACTGACCACCCTGCTCGAGGGCATCGGCTACAAGGAGTTCGACCAGTACGCCAGTGACGCGGGCAGCGAGAGCTACACCCTCTACCGGCGGCCCACGCCCCATTCGTTCCTGCTCGGCTACTGGAACACGAAGACCCGCCTGAGCCTGGAGAACCCGCAGATCGTCGAGCAGACACAGTCGCCGGAGCTCTCGCGGCTGATCTCAGCGGACACCGCCGACACACTGCTGGCGACCGTCCGCGGCGGCTCGATGCTGGGGGAGCGGGAGAACGTGTATGCGCTCGCTCTGGGCAAGGCCGACGCCGCGGGGATCCATAACTGGCAGGTGGCAGTGCTCGAGGCCGGGGGGCCCGCGGGCGACACTCGCGCACTCGAGGCACTACGCACGATGCTCATGGGACTGACTGTCGACGGCGCTGCCGAGGGCCTCGATGACGGCTTCCACTCGCTGGTCGCCGGGGCAAAGCGCGCCGCGGAACTCCTGCCGGTGCTCGAGGCTCCGGCGGCCAACGATCTGCAACCGGTGCTGCCGCTGCGACGAGCCGACGGCGGG
>DPJP01000191.1:0-649 GCA_003542955.1 Armatimonadota bacterium | reverse complement strand
GCGATCAGTCACGACAGCGCTCGGCCGACACATCAAAGGACAGAGGAGGCGAACAGATGGGCAAGAAGCTTGTTGAGTGCGAGCACTGCGGCGGCAAGAAGACCTGCACCAAGAGCGGCGGCAAGAGCTGCAAGGCATGCCTGCAGGCCGCCGGCCGACACACAAACCAGTGGGCGACCGTCCGCTGCAGCTACTGCGGCGGCATCGGCAAGATATGGCTCGAGGAGGAAGAGGAGGAAGTGAAAGAAGAGGAAGTGAAGGAGGAGAAAGGGGACGAGTGAGCCGCCCCGCCCCGGAGCAGTTTCACGCGATCCGCGCCGCCTGACGCACCCTACCGCGTTGACTACTGTAGGGCCTGCGTGCTATAGTCCATAGTAGATCTGGTCGCGCCCCGTGCGCGATCGGCGGTTCCGCCAGTCCCATGCGCCAATACCGGCCCCGAAGGGAGGGACCTCAGGCCAGGCTCATGGAGTGCGGCTGACGGACACGGAGTGAAGGCCCGGCACAACCGGCGACCCTCCGCGGAGGAAACTGTGGACACTCTGCGACACATGGTCGCTTCCTTGCCGCCCCCTCACTCCAGGGAGGGTGCCACACATCCCCGTGGATGTGTCTGGCAGCCTCGAACATGCACATACACTGAGGAGGA
>DPJP01000276.1 GCA_003542955.1 Armatimonadota bacterium | reverse complement strand
ACGGTGGACGGCATGGGTGCCAGTCCCCGCAGCCAATGGGTGCCAGTCCCCGGAGGCCAGTCCCCGAGCTACTCCACTCCCACAGCCCACATCCTGTCAGGGCCGGACGTCACGGCGATGATCTCCTCCGTGCCGTCGGCGTTGAGGTCGGCGCCTGTGATCGCCTGCAGGCGCGCCTTCGTGTCGAAGACGCCGGTGAGCGCGCCGTCGCCATCCATCACGAAGATGCGCCCGTCCTTGCATCCGGCCACGAGCAGCGATGCCGCACCCGCGCGCTCAACCAGCAGCGTGTCCACTATCGCGCTGCTGAGCGGCGTGCCGAAGACCTTCTCCCCGGCCTCATTGAATGCGCACAGGTAGCCGCTGTCGGAGCCGACCGCCACCGCGTCACCGCCCTCACGCGGGACGATGGTTAACGAGCGGATCGGCCGCGTGAGGTTGTGGATCCAGTTCTGTGTCTGGTTGCCGACAGCGCCGGGGTAGGAGCGGACGTCGCCGCGGTTGTTGCCGCAGAAGACCGTCTGCTTGCCGTCGCCGTCGAGGTCGCCCACGGCAATCGCCGGCAGCGCCGTGCACCAGGAGCCGTTGTAGTAGCGCTGGAGCTGCTTGCCGGTCTCATCGAGTACCCAGCACGTGCCGGCCGAGGAGGTCAGTCCATTGCCGGCGACGACGCGGCTCTTGCCCTCAGAGAACACATCGGCGGTGGTGATAGTCGTGCAGATGCCGTGGTCGGTGCGGAAGCGCCACTGCTCATTGCCCTTCGCATCCAGGCAGTGCAGGCGCATGTTACCGACACCAAGGAGCAACTCCGGGACGCCGTCACCGGTGATATCGCCGGCGTGTATCTTCCTGACCTTGGAGGTGCCGAGCGTCCACCAGAGCCATATCTGCTCCTCTTTGAGGAAGGGTACCCGGTAGCTCCATAGCTCCGTCATGTCGGGCTTGAGCGCATAGATATGCTCGTCATCGGAGCCGACGAGCAGCTCTCGGCGGCCGTCGCCATCGAGGTCAGCAGCCTCGAGCGCATGCACCTCGGCTCCGGTCTCGAACGCACCCGCCCGTCGGCCCTCGGCAGAGAATCGCACTACGTGGCCGGTCTCGAGCCCGGCGGCAACGCCCTCTCCAGCCTGCAGGTCACAGGCCTGCACCGAGAGTGGTACGCCCGGCAGGTCGGCGGTCCAGAGCGCGCTGAGTGCGGGCGTATCGGCCCACGGGTTCTGACCGGCCGCGCCGCCCGCCTCGGCGGCATCCCACGCGGCGGCCAGGGCGCTGCGGATGGCCTCTCCTGTGGCCCCGCCCATGTCTGAAACGGCCTGGTCGCCGACGTTCACCGTGGCCTCGGTCAGCCTGATCTGCTCGGGCGCCACGTAGAACATGCTCCCGGAGGCGCTCACCTGCCCGAGTGTGATCTCCGTGCCGTTGAAGCTCGCGCCGAAGAGAGCGATGTCGTCACCGTCCTTGACCAGCATGCAGTGGTCGTCGAGCCGCCGTATCTGCACGTCACGCTCGTCGGTGTAGGCGTAGAACACGTTCTGGAAGCATGCCGATTGATCGACGGCCAACTCCGCGCTCATGCTCTGCTCGACGATATTGAGCGCCTGGTCGTGGTGTTTGCTGATCGGCAGATAGTTTCCCAGCGTCTCGGTGTCGCGATCCAGCGTCGCCGGCACGTCGGACGGGAACAGCAGACGGAAGCGGTTTGGGTCCACGGTCTCTCGCGCTTGCTCGGCGCCGGTGTAGAAGCCGATGCCGCGGATCGCCATGTAGTAGTCGTCGGATGCGGCATTGCGCCCGGTGACCTCGAAGCGTACCGTGTGCTCGCCCGCGCCGAGCGTGACCCGCCCGAGTTCCGTCTCCCGCGTCTTGACGCCCTCGGCCGTGAACATGTCGACCGGGGCGCCGACAGGGTTGCCGTCTATGAGGACCTGCATGGCGCCGCGGCCGGTGTAGTCGAGCGTGTCGACGGCCACGATGTACTCGCCCTCGGCGGGAATCGTGACGGCGCCCTGCAGGTAGTCACCGATCTCCGTCGAGCGGCACAACACGGCGTCATAGTTGCCGATGACGTAGCAGTACTTCCCCGAGTCGGCATTGATGGCATTGAGCAGCGTGCCCCCGCCGTAGTACACGCCTTGCTTGGTGACCGCATCCTGACGCGTCTCGAAGGCGCCGGGCTGCAGGGAGGGTTGCCCGAGGCTGCGCCAGCCCAGTACGAACGAGTAGTCCCCCGGCTCCTTGGCCGTCATCTCGTCGAGCACGATCGTGTAGTCCTCCGGCTGCCAGAGGATATGTCGCGTCCAGCCGACGCCGCTGTAGTTTGGCAGCCGCGTAGCGGCATAGGCCCAACCGTCACCGCTGTCCTTGCGCACCATCTGCGCGGCCTGCGGAACCTCCGGGTCGCCCAGACCATCGCGGGCGACCGTAACGGCGTTATGAAATGCCATCGTCGGGCCGTTAAAGATGTCGATCTCACACAGCCACCGCCGGCTGTTGGCTGAGAACTCCCCGATGGTGTTGGCGTCGTCGTATGAGTGACTGCCGCCCGCTACGCCATCGATCATCAGGTACTCGTCATCGGGATCGAAGCCGCCGCGGAAGGTCATCTTGTCGAACGCCTCCGACAGCTCGACCCCTTCCGTCTTGCGGAGTGCGGTGCCGAAGTACAGCTCATCGGCGGGCACGACATGGAGGCCGATGTGGTCCTCCGGCACCACCGGCTCGATGCCCACATTGAACCCGCGTGCCGGCTCATCGGAGGAGCTGCCCTTGCCGGCGCGTTTGTCGAGCATGTACCAGTAGCGCCCGTCGTTGAGCTTGTACGCGAGCATCGAGAAGACCGATGCCGGGTAGTCGCCGGCATTGGTGTCTCCGAGCATGACGGTATCGCCCATGTTGTTGCAGATGGCGATACAGCGCTCGCCCATCTGTCTGGCGCGGCTGGAGGCGAAGAACTCTGCAGCCCACTCCGGCTCCATGAAGCCGATATCGAGCGTATTGACCAGCGAGCCCCCGAGCGCGTGCTGTGACAGCGAGTCCTCGAAAGACCGCGATGAGGCGAACGGCGCGGCCCAGAAGTCCCTGAGCTTGGTCCGCCATAGCCACAGCTCGACCTCGAGGGGGGCGTGGTAGTACTTGTTGAAGTGCCGCCAGCCGAAGTAGAACGCCTGCGCCGCGCGGGTGCCGTGGTTCTCGCGCGTGAACATGCCCCCGCGAAGGCCCGTGTAACCGTACCCCTCCCCGGAGCGGAGCACCTTGAGCATGTAGCGGGTGATGGTCAGCCGCTCATCGTCGCTGAATACCGGGCATGCGTACATCAGGTCCCATGACATCGTCTGGGTGATGTAGTACAGGTGCAGCGAGTTGTCGGTGGCAAACAGGGTCTCATCCGGGGTTGCGGCGTGCTTGAGCATCATCTCGCGGTATCTCTGCGCGGCCTCGAGCTTGCCCTCCTTGAGGTACTCCATGGCAGGGAGAAGCTCGCGACGCGGACCCGACAACGGGTACGGGAATCTCGAGAGCCCCTGGTAGCTCTGGCCCGTCTTCACGGCAAGCTCGACCTCCAGGCCGTCGGCGGCGTTCTCTATCTGCTCGATGAGCCCATCCACGCCGGCGACCAGGCCCGCATCATCGGAGGCGCCCACGACAAGGTAATTGCAGCCGTTGCCGAGTGGATTCACCAGCGGTCGCAGCACGTAGCCCCCGCCGCCGGGGTAGTAGAGGTCCTCATACGTGTAGGAGTGCAGATACAGGTGCTCCGCCGCAGGGCTGGTCGTCAGGTTGCCCAGGAGGATCAGGTCGCGCGGGTCGCGGTTGATGTCGACCTCTCCCGGCGCGACTACCGGCACATCCCACCCCTTCGCCTTCAGTGCCGCCGCGATCCGGGCGGCCTGCTCATCCCCGCCGCTACATGCGAGAATGGCCGTCCCGCCGGGCTCCGTCACGCGGAGCCCGCGCCGCAGCGCTGCCGGAGCGGTCAGCTCCGGCGACTCGAGCACATAGCATTCCACATCATCCCACCAGATGGTCCCGGTAGAGCCGTAGAGGCGCATGTTGATGCGGATGCCCTTCACCTCCGGCGTGAGCGCGGACACGGTCAGGTACTGCGTCCACGGCTCGGTGGTCACCGTCTGACCGACGCCGCCGATGAAGATGCCGCCGCTCTGGCCGATCCGCTCCCCGCTCTCATCGGTGTGATAGAAGCCGAAGAAGGCGCCGTTGTTGCCGGTCACCTGCTCCATCTTCGCCCAGACCTTGAGCACGAACTGGCTCTTGCCGGGCTCGGGCACCGGGATCATGTCTGATGTCCAGCCCCTGGTCGCGCCGGCAACGCCGTCAATGCGGAAGCTGCGCTGCCCGGTGTGGGCCTCGTCATTGGCCCATGCGCCGCCGCCGAACTCGTTGAACCAGCCGGCCGCCTTGTCGCCCTCACCCTCCTCCATGCTCGGGTTGGGGGCAACATTTGCCGGCGCCTGCCCGAGGGCAACGCCGGCCAGACAGATGGCCAGGCCTAGACAAGTCAACAATCGGGTATAGCTCATCGAACACATCCCTGGTCTCTTGGTAGTCGGCGCGTGTACCGGGACCGGGCGCTACGGCTCACGCACCAGTCGCCACCGCCTGATATTGCCGATGCCGGCTCCGGACCCCCGGAACTGGATCACCACATTGTGCACTCCGGCGATGGTCTCCGGCAGCTGCAGCCGCACGATCGCATAGTCATGATAGCTGCCTGTAGGCTGTAAGTTCATCTCCGCAATCAGTGAGCCCTGCCCGTCCACCGCCTCCATCAGTTGAAGCCGGCGCGTTGTTCCACTCGGGGGAGCGGCCACCTCGAACTCGGCGACCGGCGTGCCCGTCGCTTCCCCGAAGTCGACGGGACCAAAGCAGAGAGACCCCTTGTCGGCGATCCAGCCGACGAACGTGCCGTCCGGTGAGACCTTTGCGCGGACTATCCTCGCCGCCTGCATCGCCGGGATCCAGTCGGATGCCGACCTGACAGGGACGTCGGGCACCAGCCAGGGGTCTCGCTTGTCCAGCTCCGCGCGCTTTGTCTCAGGCGTCATTCCAGCCTCATCGTCGATACGTCTGAGCATGCCGAACAGCTCCGTGGCAGCGGCCAGTCGCTCGAGATGGTCCACGCTGCCCGGCCCGGCGTCACAGAGCAGCCACGCCGTGAGTCCGTATCCGGGCACGGACACCTCACGGGTCTTGCCCTGCTGCCACCCGAGAGCCACCGGGGTAGCGCCCTCCTGGAGTTCCATGACTTCGACCCCGTCGCCCTGCAGTCCCCAGGCCTCCGAACGGGGAGTGAACTCGGTCGTGACCGGGTCACAGGTCGTGTTGGCGAACAGCACGGCAACGCTGTCTCCGATGCGCCAGGCGCTGTGGAGTAGCGCGGGTGTGGTGATGATTCGTGGGCCATAGAAGCCCCAGTCGGCGGTGACCTCCGGGGTGCTATCTCCGAGTCCGCCGGGTTTGAGCATGTCGCCCTCGTTGAAGAACGGCAGGAACGCTCGGCGGGTGTGCGCGAGCTTTTTCACGAACGCGGCNNGGCGAATGCGGGGTTGGAGGTCAGCATGTCAACGCCGAACCAGCCGATCTGCTCACCGTAGAGCATCTGCTCGGTGGCCTTGGGGAAGAGCGCTTCATAGCTCGTGTCGCCGAAGTGTCGGGCTGTCAACTGGATGCGCCCGGCATAGATCGACTGATAGGCCGGGACGCGCCCGATGTCAAGAAAGCGCCACGGCAGGCAACTATCGAGCAGATGCATGTACGGCTCCGCGGCGTCCTCGCTGCAGAGGGCGAGGTTCGGGTGTTCCTCCCGCAGCTCTCGCCGGATGCGCTCCAGCATCGGCCAGTAGCCCTGCGCGAGCCAGGCTTCACCGGCGCCGGGGACATGAGGGTGACTCGGGTCGAAGCAGGGGCGCGGCCGCGCCGCCGATACCTGGTCGAGATAGATGGCCGAGACGCCGTAGCCGGCGAGTTCGGTGCACAGGTCGACCATCGTCTGCTGCCACAACGGCGTCGCAGGGCACATGGGGGAGAATGAACGCTTGTTGTAGCCCTCGATGTACGGCTTGCCGTCCAGACCCTTCGCAGTGGCCGGCAGCGCGACGGATGTGTACTCGACATCCTCGTCGCCGCGGTCCCTGGTCTCCCAGAGCCGGCCGTTGATGTACGGCTTCACATGCACACCTTCGGCCTCGAGGCGGGCCACAGTCTCGGCGAACCCCTCCCTTGCGGTGAAGTGCGGGTAGTCATCGTCGAAGCTCTCGGTGTTCCAGCCATACCAGTGCAGGCCGATGGGAAGACCCAGATCGTGACGCTGCCGGATCAAGGCGTCCGCCGCTTCGGGCGTGTTGGCGTTGCCGATGAACCAGAGTGTCAGATTCCGGCACCACTCGGGTGTGTCCCGGCGACTCCGCGATGCCGGCCACCAGTCGGCCGTCTGCGCGAACCGCTTGTAGATCTGTGCCGCATCAAACCAGTCGCCCGCGAACAGCTCTATCGCCGCCTCGCCGCTGATCCGGACGTCATTGCCGCCCTCAGCCGGGGACCCGGCGAACCAGCGCGCGGAAAGCTCACAGTCATCGTCCGCCGCATCGGCAAGCAACGTCTTGCTCCAGGCCTTCGGGTCCTCGCAGGCGACGTAGACGCCGTGGCTGTCGTCATAGTAGGCGAAGAACTGCATGTGAGCCGCGCCGGACGGATAGGGCCCCTCGTACTGGAAGTATGTACCAAGTGGGTCGGGCTGGACCACGCCTGACATGCGTGGGACCAGCAGCCGATCGATGCCGTCCTCGAGCTGGCTCAGGCGCACAACCGGGAAGTGCACCTCGCGGATGGCGACACCCCGGCTGCGGTTTTCTATCTCCAGGTCCATGGACAGGCGGGAACCCGCGAGGCGCAGGTTTGACCGGACCACGCACTCGATTGGCTCCTCCTCGGTCGCCTCATGGACCCACTCGAGTACCGCGTCATGCCCTGAGCGGCCAATGTTCACCGTCGAGTTCATCACTCTGGAGACGCTTCCGAGCCTTCTCAGGGCTTGCTCGCCCGCCAACTGGTACTCGATACCCCAGATCGCCCGTTGTTGGCCGAGCACCTCGCGGTTCGATATCAGATCGAAGAGGCTGCACAGATTGCTCACACCGGGCCTCGGTGAGAAGAAGGCTACGCCAATCCGGTCGCTGTCGAGGAACACAAACTCGGGGTGCGCCCTGACGAATGCCGCCACCGGATCGGGCTCCGCTGCCAGCGCAAGGCGTCGAACCGTGGTCAGGTAGGGCAGCAAAGACGCCTGCGTGTCGACGTGGTTCTCCGCCTGGGTGACGGCCGCGAGAAGCCGCCTCAACCCGACGCCGACGGGGGCTGCCACCACCGCTGCCGCTACGATTTCCTGCGTCCGGGCTACGGCACGGGAGTAGCGCGGGTCAGGGTCCGCCGTGCGCTGGAAGACGACTTTCGCGAGCTTCTCGGCTTCCAGCAGCTTGCTCAACTCCGCGCCGGCGATCGCCCGCGGGTAGACGGTCACTTGAGCCAAGTCACCGTGGAAGTACCATGGGCCACCCCAGCCCCTGCCGATGGTGAGGGCTGCATCGGTCGTCGTGGCGGTGCAGTTGAGGACTTCCCTGGCGCCGACGAGTTCGCCATTGAGAAACAGCCGGATGCGGTACCCCACACGGCCCTGAGGCGGCTCATCAATCCGCTCCACGATGACGGCCGCATGGGTCCACTCGTCGGGGCGACACTCCCCACCCGTGACCGCGGCGGCCCAGTCGCTGCCGTTGTGGAGGTTGAAGTAGAGCCGCCGCCCGGTCCGTCCGAACAAATACTCGTTGTTCTTGAAGACAATCATGTCGTGCGTATCGGGCTGGGCCTCCACGGTGCCCGAGTCGGCGAAGCGCACCGTGGCCAGGATCGTGAAGCCATCCGCACCGATGTGCAGGTTTTCGGACCCGTCCACCTCGATGAAGCCTGAGGCGCCGTCCAGCGACAGAGCCGCCGCCTCGGCATCGGTGGGCAGCGGGACGACGTTCACAGGCCCGCGCAGTGTCCCGTTCATCTCCGCGCCTGCTGAATTCGCTATGCTCCCATCCGCCTCGATGGCCTCGAACGTGTACTGCAGCACCGGTCCTCCCGCTGCGAAGACCATCATGTGTGCGGCAAGCAGGCACGGGATCACCAGCAGGGCTGTGCGAGTGGCCATTGCTTCTGCTCCTCACGTGAATAGCTGTCCCGGACAGAGGACGCTTCACACTCCGTGGTCTACGGACGACGGCCGGCAGACATAGGATTCTCGGGCTCCTTCGGTGAATCCTACATGCGAGTCCGATCACGCCTGCCGAGGTGTCACCCACATGTCCGTCATCCGCCTGTCGTGCATTGCACTCCTGTCCCTCCTGCTGTGCATCGCCATGCTGCCCGTCGTGGCGCAGGAGCCGATCTTCTCACACGATTTCGAGCAGGGCACCGACCTCGCCCGGTATGAGAGCCTGAAGTTCACCAACGCAGTTCCGGAGATCGTCGAGGGCGGCCTTGACGGCACCGGCCACTGCCTCAAGTTCACCAGTGCCCAGCCCGACCGCTACTGCACCGTCTCGATCCAGCGGGACATCCAGATGGTGAAGAACCTGACGCTGTCCTTCGACCACAGGGAGGAGATAGAAGATGGCCAGAAAGCCGCCTACCTGGGCATCCTGTTCTATGACGCGCAGAACAGCCAGTGGTGGGGGAGCGACCGGTTTGAGCCGCGCTGGAGGCACTTCGAGATCTCCGTCGGCTCAGTGGGATCACCAACCAACACGGACCTGAGCATCGGGCACGTCTTCAACCGACTCAACCTCTACGGCCGCGCCGACGGCGACACGAAGGCCACGATGACCGTTTGGCTGGACAATATCACTCTCGCCGTCAAGGAGCCCGCGCCGGGCATGAGCGATGACTACCGCGTCTCGACCGCCAACCCACCGCTGTTCAACTGGCCGCGCGGGAAAGGCCTCATGCGGCTCGAGTACTCGCGAAGCGCGGACTTTGCGCCTGACGCGACCGTCGGCATCGACACGGAGAAGAACTGGCATAAACCGTCAAAGCCCATGGAGCCCGGTGTGTGGTACTGGCGCGTGCGTACCGAAACAGAGCTGGCATCCGGCTACACCGATACCCGACGGGTGGAGATCACGCCCGAGGCCCATCGTTTCTCGACCAGGCCTGTTCCGGTTGACGAGATCACGGCCCGCCCGCGTCCGTGGGTGATCCCGGCGAGGGAGGTCCCGGACGAACAGAAGCCCGCGCTGGTGCGCAGCGCCCAGAGCCTGGCGAAGACAGGCGTGCCCGATGATCCACCGGCGTATGCGCCCGGCAATCCCGATTGGCCGACCTGGATCGACTGGTACGGGAAGGTGCATGGCGGCATCACCTCCGCCGCCGGCCGCAGACTTCAGCAAATCGCCGAAATCTATGTGAAGACCCGCGACCCGCAGGTGCTCTCAGACCTCAAGCAGATGGCCTTCAAGGCCGCGACGTGGGACCCCGCCGGCGGCAGCTCGATGCGCAACGGGGACATCGGCGCACAGCACTTCCTCCGCGGCCTGAGCTGGTGCTATGACGCAGCCTGCAACGACCTGAGTGAGGATGAACGCGCCCAACTGCGCGCCATCATCGTTCGGCGCGCCGAGGATTTTTGGCGGTCCGCCAATCCCTTCCCCAGCGGCGGGAGCGAGTTCAATAACCACTCCTGGCTGCGGGCCTTCTGCCTCGGCGAGGCGGGCCTGGTGCTGCTGGGAGAACATGCGGAGGCCGCGGATTGGGCCCAGTATGTGCTTGAGTTGTACATCGGCCGCTTCCTGTGCGCTCTCGGCTACCAGGGCGACAACAACGAGGGGATCGGCTACTGGGCGTACGGGCTCTCCTTCGTCATAGACTATGCCGACATGATGAAGCATGTCTGTGACATCGATCTCTTCGAGCACCCGTGGCTCAACCAGACCGCGCGCTTCCCGATGTACAGTGCTCCGCCGGGCGCGTGGGCGGTCTCCTTCGCCGATACCGGCAAGCCCAACCACGGCACGCGCGGGCCGGCCGGTACCTCCTACGTCGGCAGGCTGGCAACGCGCACCAGGGACCCGTATGCACTGTGGTACAGCGGCCTGCCGGCCACTGAGGATGGGTTGCAGCCGCGCCCGCCCGTCGACATCCCCCAGTCGATCCACTACAAGTTCATCGGCTGGTCGATCTTCAATACATCCCTGGTCGACGGCCGCCAGGGCGTCACCTTCGCATTGCGCAGCGGGCCGTTCTATGCCGGGCATCAGCATGAGGACCAGAACGGCTTTGTCATCCATGCCTACGGCGAGAAGCTCGCCATCGATTCCGGGTGGTATGACTGGTATGGCAGCCCGCACTTCAAGGAGTACTCGACGCTTACGCGCGCGCACAACGCCATCCTCGTCAATGATCAGGATCAGGGCTCGCGCAAGCTCGGAGCCGACGGCAAGACAACAGCCTACTTCGACAGCCCCGGCCACGGCTGGGTGGTTGGCGACGCCTCCGACGCCGATATGTACATGGGGCAACTCAGGCGCTGGGATCGGCGCGCGCTGTTCATCAAGCCCGGCTACGTCATCATCCATGATGTGCTTGACGCCCAGAAGGATGTTGCGCGCTACGACTGGCTCCTGCACACCGTGGCCCCGATCGAGACGGATGCGGACACCCAAGCATTCGCCCTCACCTCCGGGGGAGCGAGGCTGCGCGGGCGCTTCATCAGCCCCGCCGACCTCGATCTCCAGGTCACGAAGGGCTACCCCGTTGAGCCTGTGGATGGATACAGCACTCGCCCCGTGCCCCCCGAGCGATATGTCGATGAGTGGACGCTCACCGCGACGCCCCGCAGCGGGCAGGGAGCGGAGGAGTTCCTCGCCGCCATGCAGATCGAGAGCACCGAGGGCGGTGTGGATGCCGATATCAGGCATATCGACGCCTCCGGCGGGCTCGGTGTGGCAATCGTGACAGGCGAAGAGAGCCACCTGGCGCTGTTCCGGGCCGCCGGAGCCGAGGGCGATCTACAGGGCGGCGGGCTGTCGACTGATGGGACCTCCGCCACGCTCTCAAGCGCCGATCGTCAGGTGCGCCGCTTTGCGGCGTTCGGCGCAACGTCACTCGGCTACCGCGACGGCACGCTGCTGAGGACCGACGGGGTCGCGGCAGACTTCTCCGCCTTCCGGACTGAGGATGGCGTGCTGCTGAGTATCACAGTGGCCGAGTCGGCCGTCTTGGACATCGCCCGCCTGGGAGTGCGGGGCGATGTGATGGTGGATGCCGGTGCGCGTGAGACGCAGGACGGCGACCGCCTGAGCATCCGCCTGAATGCCGGCGAGCACACCATCGCCTGGGGCGCGCACCCCGACAGGCTCCCTGACGACGCGCTGCCGGCACTCCCGGCAGGCGATGGCGCGCTGGAGGGCTACTCGCAACTGCAGGGCGATGGCAGGCTCAACTACTGGTGGGGACAGCTCCCTGTCGCGAAGTCGGACAAGTACGAGATAGTCCTGGACGGCTGGGACGGCCCCATGCCCCCACAGGTGACCCTCGATGGGCAGGCCATGGGCATCTCGCAGGCCGACGGCCGCCTGCTGGTGGCGCGCTGGCTCGAGGCCGGAGAGCACTCGGTGACAATCACCGGCCGGGGCGGGCTGAAGGCCGTCAAGCTCGTGCCGCTCGGAGTGGCCGACCAGAAGGCACGGATGATGCCTCTGGACTTCGCCCCCGCGGAGGGCACTATCATCGTCGAGGCGGAGTCCCCCGATGCCGAGGGTGAAGTCAAGGGCTTGCGCGTCGAGAAGGTGGCGGCCTCCGGCGGCATCGGCAACTGCAGTTGGGATACCGACGGCCAGTGGGCGGAGTGGCTGCTGCGAGTCCCGCAGGCAGGGACGTACAACCTGCTGGTGCGCGCCGCCAGCGAATACGACGACCTCGCGCGCGTCATGACGCTCAACGGCAAGCCAATTGCTGATGCCATCGAGGTGGTCCGCTTCGCGGGTACGGGTGGCTGGTGTCGCACGGCCAACGACTGGCGCTACTTCATGCTGCTTGATGCGGCGGGCAATCCGGCCTCGATCACGCTGGAGGCCGGTACCCATCGCCTGCGCATGGAGCGCCTTTCTGGTTCAATGAACCTGGACCTGTTCGCATTACAGCCCGTGGGGCCTTAGGACCGAAGAGCACACAGCGTGCGCCGCGGACCGGCGATTGGCTCTCGATATCGCCTGGAAGCTCTGCACTGCCCTTTCGAAATGGGATGAGTTCGCACCAACGCCGGTGAAGTCAGCGCAAGGAAATCATGCTCTGGCCGGAAGGAGCCTTGGACCGTGCGGCGTCAACTGCTGGTTGC
>DPJP01000049.1:1319-11695 GCA_003542955.1 Armatimonadota bacterium | reverse complement strand
GATCCCACACACCGGATAGACGAACGGCAGGGGCGTGCCCATCAGCATCCGCTCGTAGCCGAAACGGTCCACAAGGCCCTTCAGCGCGCAGATCGGCCCCTTGACGTATGACAGCTCCGCGTAGGTATTGGGCAGGTCGGCCGTGTGCTCGAGGAAGCGGGGCGTCTCCGCGGAGCTTCCCCCGCTGAGCACAATGGTCGCCTCCGGCAGCTGCCCGGCCGCCCAGATGATGCTGTCGACATTCACGGGCCGGACCTTCATCAGCGGGTGATGGTGGCGTTCGTCCTCGATGCGGACGGTCACCAGCACCGGCCAGCCGAAGCCGGTCGCCACCTCGATGAGCCGCAATGCCGGCGGATCATCGACGCGGTAGCCGTGGTAGCTCGGGTACAGCTTCAGCCCGGCAAAGCCCATCGCGCGGCTTTCCTCGATATCGCGCTCAACGCCGGGGTAGGTCGGGTTGAGCACCGTCACGGGGATGAGGCGGCCGCTCGGGTCGTTGGCTTCGATATCCGCCATCAGCCGCTCATTGGCCTCGTGGGGGCTGACGTACGTGATGGCGTCGATGCTGCCGGCAACCGCCTTCTCGATGCCTGCCCTGTCGAGGATGGGAAGTGTGGTGGCGACAGTGTCGGCGGGCCAGGGCCGGAACGCATAGTTGCCGATGTCACAGCAGAAGTCGATCATGGTCTGGCTACCCTCATTTCGTTCGTGTGCGGGTGGCTATGCCTCGATGCCCAGCAGCCTGGCGGCGTTGAGCCCGAGGACCTTTGCTTTGTCCTCATCGGAGAGGTAGCTGTCGCGGACCTTGGCCAGCGTGTAGAGGTAATCCGCGCCTCGGATATCGGTGCCCCAGAGCAGTCTGTCGGCGCCGAGTTGCTCGACGCAGTACTCGATATGCCCGAAGTCCGCGATCGAGCCGCTGCAGTCGGTGTAGAGGCTCGGCACGTCGCGAATGGCGCGGATGCCCCATCTGTTGTCACCGCTGATATGGGCGACCACGAGCTTGAGTTCCGGGTAGCGACGGCCGAGCTCCGCGCAGTGCCAGGCATCGGTCTCGAAGGGCAGGTTGCCGGTGATCTTGTGCCAGGTATGCTGGACGATCGGCACGTCGCGCTCGATGGCGAACTCGATGAATGGCTCAACGCACTTGTCGGTGATGACGGATGCGACCTCGAACTTGATGCCGCGGCACCCCCAGTCGAAGCCCTTCTTGACCTCATCCATGGCAAACTCGCCGAGGTTGGGGTGTGTGTAGACGAACGGGATGTAGATGTCCGGGTGGCGCTCGTAGGCGAAGCGGCAGCGCTCGTTGCAGTCAGTCACGAGTTCGGCCTGCTCGCGGCCGTGGGTGACGCATTCGTACTCGACGACATAGTCAATACCGACGCGGCGGGCCTCCTCGGCCACCGCATCGGCCCACTGCCCGGTGCCATCATCATGCACGTGTGCGTGGAAGTCGATGATCATCTGGGCGCACCTACTCCTTCTTGGGTCGGTCTCCGTCCTTCTTCGCATCGTCGCCGGCGGGGGCATCGCTCTTGCTCTCATGCCCGTCTTTCTCGGCCGTGGCCTCGCCCGCGGCGGCGGCCTCCGCGGCCTTCTGCCTGGCCAACTCGGCTTCATGCTCGCGCATCTTCTCGACTGCCTGGTTGAACTGGACCTCGCACAGCATCTGGTAGACTCCGCCGGCGGTGGCCAACTCGGCGTGCTTGCCGCGCTCGACAACCCGGCCATGGTCCAGAACCAGGATGACGTCGGCGTTCATGACCGTCGACAGGCGGTGGGCGATGGTGAATGTGGTGCGATTCTGCATCAAGTGCTCGAGCGCCTCCTGGATGAGCGACTCCGATTCGGAGTCCAGGGCGCTCGTGGCCTCATCCAGGATCAGGATGCGGGGGTCGCGCAGCAGCGCGCGGGCGATCGAGATACGCTGGCGCTGACCGCCGGAGAGCCTCGTGCCACGCTCGCCGACCATGCTCTCGTAGCCGTCGGGGAACTCCATGATGAAGTCATGGGCGTTGGCGGCCATGGCCGCGCGGACGACCTCCTCATCACTGGCCTGGGGCCTCCCGTACTTGATGTTCTCCCGGAGCGTCCCGCTGAAGAGGAAGTCCTCCTGCATGACCATCCCGATCTGCCTGCGCAATGAGTTGATGGAGACATCCTGGAGGTCATGCCCATCTATCTTGACGGAGCCGTCGACGGGATCGTAGAAGCGCGGGATCAGGTGGACGAGTGTCGTCTTGCCGCTGCCGCTGGGGCCGACGAGCGCGTTGACGGTGCCGGGCTCGGCGATAAACGAGATGTCATCGAGCACCAGGTCACCGGGCTCGTAGGAGAAGTCGACCTTCTCCATCTCGACACGCCCTTCGATCCGCTCCAGGTGTACGGGCTCCTTCTTCTCGGCGATATCGGGCGAGGTGTCAAGCGTCTCGAAGATGCGCTCGACGGCGGTCAGCACGTTCTGGAGCTGGTTGTTGATGGTCACCAGCATGAGCACGGGGGTGTACAGCTGCGCCTGGTAGTTGCGGAATGCGATCAGTTGCCCCATGCTTATCTCGCCGGTGTAGAGCACCAGGTAGCCGCCGTAGAGCAGGATTCCCATGTTCGCGAGCCGCGTGATCAGCTCGGATCCGATGGTCAGCAGCACCTGCCAGTGGCCCAGCCGCATGTTCATGGCGATGCTCTCGCGCACCTCGCGCGCGAAGCCGCGCACCTCCGAGTTCTCGCGCGTGAACGACTTGACGACCTTGATGCCAGAGATGCTCTCGGAGAGCGATGTGTAGATCTGGGAGTACTGCTCGCGGGCCTCCGCGGCCGAGTGGTGGATGCGCTGGCGGACCATCAGGAAGTTGATCACATACAGCGGCAGCACACCCACCGCCAGCACCGCCAGCCGCGGGCTGTACACAAACAGCAGCGAAGACGCGACGATGAGGGTGATGATATTGGTGATGATGGAGATGAGCTGGGAGCTGACGAGCCCCTGGACGGCCTCGACATCGTAGAGCACGCGCGACATAATGCGACCGTGCGGGTTGGTCTCGAAGTAGCGCATCGAGAGGCGTTGCAGGTGGCGGAACAGGCGCCGGCGGATGTCGTAGACGACGCGGTTGCCTACGAACACCAGCGCCATCTGCTGCGGGTAGAGCATGACTATGGCCAGGGCCGCCGACCCCATCATCACGCCGCAGACGACCAGCAGAAACCGCCAGGCATCATCCTGGTACTCGCCCAACGTCGCGGGGGGCATATTGCCCAGGTCGCTCAGCTTCTCGAAGCCGGCGATCTTGTCGACCAGCAGGCCGACCAGGTGGGGGATGAGCATGTTGAGCGCGGTTCCCACAAACACGAGAAACAGCGCCCATGCCAGCACCCAGCGATAGCGGCGGGTGAAAACGAGTATCCGAAACAGTAGCGACATGCCCGGGCAGCCTTTCCTCGTGCCGCCGACCGATCAATCCCGCGCGCGCCTGCTTTCCGCCGCGGCCTGTGGGGGCACGTGCGGTCAATTATACCACTCTGCGACGCGGTGGCAAGCCGACCCCAGACAGGACCGGCCATCGACACGGTTCCGCCGTCGACGCATCGGCACGCAACGGGCCGCCCGCGCAGGCAAACGGGCGCCGCTGGGGGCGGCGCCCGTCTCCTCACTGATGTCATACTCAAGCCCGCGCATCGCCCGGATCAGTCGTACCGGTTTGCTCGTCTGCTCGGGCAGTGCATTGCTCAGGCCTTGGTCACGACGAACTCACCATACTCGTCGCCGCACTCGATGCCCCTGGTCTGCTCGCACTTGAAGGTGCGCATGCCGGTCTTGCCGGTGGGGTCGTACTCCCCGCCGTAGGCGAGGTCCNNGCGCTGACGCCGCGGATCATGAACGCCCAGGGCCGAGGGGCCACGCCATACTCGGCCGGGTCTGCCTCGTAGTAGTCATACGCCCGCACAACCATCTTCTCGCCGGGGACCAGCTCGACGATCTCGGACTTGGCCCAGCCCCATGCGGTGAAAACGGCGTAAGCGCCGTGGAGTATATCCGCGGGCGCGTCTTCAATCATCGGCGCCACGATCGCCTTCCACTCCTCGGAGGTGATGATCCCGTAGCCGGTGTGGTACCCGCACTCGTGCGCGGCGTTGACGAGCAGCCACTCCGCCGCCTCGACAAGGTCAACATCCACCTTCTGGGTCAACCGAACGGCGAACGAGTTCCAGAAGTCCGCGGGCAGCCGCGTGATGAACACGTTGAAGGCCGGGATCATCCCGTCTTCATTCCCGACGACGCCGACCTTCGACATCGCGTCGATTACTCTCTTGCGGTCAATCGCCATCATCTGTCCTCCTTTCAGTTTGCTGCGACAACGAACTCAGATTTGTTGGCGCCGGAGACGATCGACGCGATCTCCCTGACGTCGAACGAACGCGTCGGCTTGCCCAGCACGGCCGCGAAGAGCGCGGCGATGTAGCCGCTGCCGATGAAGTTCACCGGCTCATCGCGCTTGCCCCACTTCTTGATCCAGCCCTCGTCAACGTGCGAGTGGACCAGCTCCACCGCTCCACCCTCCGAGCCGAGGAACTCCACCTTCATCTTGCCAAGCCCCACGACCGCATAGTACTCCTCCGCGATCGCGACACGGTCGGCGATCGACGTCAGGCCGTGTGCCTCGTAGTAGCTGCTCAGGACTGCGTAGAACGCATCTTCCGCGCACTCCGCCAGCATCTGTTTGGCATCGAGCATCGTGCAGTCATCAGCCAACTGCGTGTACAGAGTCGCGTAGTGGTGGCAATGCAGCACGTTGAGCTTGCCGTTCAGATAGTGCCGGCAGTCCTTCGAATCGAAGACCTCATCCAGCACCACTTGTGTGACCTTCTTGGTAGCCAACTGGCATCCTCCTCTCGTTTGTGTCAGTGCTATACGCCTGGTGGCGCCTCGCCGGTGATCTCCTTGACGGCGGCCTTGAACTTCTCGACATTCTCATCAGAGTCGGCTTCACCCGCGGCCTTCGCCGACGCGATGCCGGTCATCATCGCCAGTCGCATCTTGGCCTGCATGCCGCCCTTACTCTCGACGAACTCATAGCACTGCAGGAGCTTGCTGCCCATTGCTTGCCTCCTCCCCGTCTGTTTCACTCTCGGCGCTTTCAACGGCATCTACCGAGACCCCGAAATGGGCCTCGAAGGTACGCTTGATTGTCTCCTTGTCAGTCTCGGGATAGATGGCCACGCAGGTCTGTTCCGCCTCGACGCCCTTGACCTGGCATCCCCCCTTCAGATGCACCCTGAAAAACGGGCGTGGGAAGTCCGGGTAGAAATCGAGTTGCCCCAACTGGGCAAGCGCGAGGATCGAGGCGCGAGACCACGCGTGGCTGAAGGTATACGCGTAGATGGTGCTGCCGTCGAAGCAGTCCTCGACCTTCTTGATGGCTACAATCCTCACGCTGCCAGCTTCCTCACCGCATCAATGGCCGCGGCGATCTCATCCTGAGTATTGGCTCCTGAAACGCTGAAACGGATGGTGCCCTCCGGCGCGCTGCCGATCGCAGCATGGATCAGCGGCGCGCAGTGAAGACCGCAACGGCAGATGATTCCGAAGCTCTCGGCGAGGACATAGGCAACATCCTCAACCGGGAATGAGTCGATGGTGAATGAGACGATGCCGACGCGCCGGTCGTCTGGTCCGCCGGGGTAGACATGGACGCCCGCGGTCGCCTCGAGCCCCGACCGAAGCTCGACGGCCAGGGAATGCTCCACGCATGTGAAGTCGGCCCCGTGCGCCTGATGCCACTGCAACGCGGCGGCAAGTCCGGCCAGCGCGGCGATATTGGGCGTGCCCGCCTCGAGCCGCATCGGCATCTCGGGTGGGTGCAGCTCGAGGTCTGACCTCACACCTGTGCCGCCGACGTACACCTGCCGGAGGCAGAGGCCCTCGGCGACGTACAGAGCGCCGGTGCCCGTCGGCCCCCGCAGCCCCTTGTGACCCGTGACGGCCACCATGTCCGCGCACAGCTCGGTGGCATTCACGGGGATGTGCCCGAGTGTCTGCGAGGCATCCAGGAGTGTCACCGCGCCCTGTGCGCGCGCATTCTCAAACAGCGGAGCGACATCGCTGATCCGGCCCGTCACGTTGGATGCGTGATTCAGAACGACCAGGCGCGGGCGCAGGCTCAGTGNNCCGATCACGTCTATCTCGATCCCGGCGAAGTCACGCAGGTGGTGTAAGGGACGCAGAACAGAGTTGTGTTCCGTGACTGAGGTGACCACACGGTCACCGGCCTCCAGGCCGAGGCCGAAGATCGCCATGTTGAGCGCATGGGTGGCATGATAGGTCAGCACGATGCGCTCGGGTGTATCAACCCCGAGCATCGCCGCGAGCCCGTGCCGGCACCGCGTGGGAGCATCCATCTCCGTCGTGGTCGTGCGCCCCGGGTGCGAAGGTGGCTCGGCAAGCGCCCGCTGCACGGCGTCAACCACGCCCTCGGCGCGGGGCCAGGCACTGGCAGCGTTATTCAGGTAGATGGGCGCATCGGCCGATGACATCCATGACCACTCAATCCGTGTGGATTCCACCGCGTCGGCTCGGACCCGCGCGCGTCGAGCACCCGGCGTCGCGACGGGTCAGCCATCAGCCTACAATCCGTGTGCCATATTCCGCACCATCGAGCGATCACTCGGACAGAAGTTGAAAGGGTAACCGTGGGCGAATCGCAATAATACCAGCACATCTCGTTGACTGAGAGTATGGATGCCATGCAGGTTGCCGACAGTTCGTGACCCGGGGACAACCTGCCGGCTGGTGTCTTCGCGCGAGTGGGCCAGATTGCCCCGTTCGCGCAGGGCGCGGGGTTGTCCGGTACCCGAGGGTCGGATACAATGCGCATGGGCGGGCTATCACAGGATCGAGGCACGCGCTGCATGAGAAGCTGTAGGGCTTTCGGCGGAAGCGTCTGCTCGGGGCTGGCTCTCGTTGTTGCCATCGGTATGGCAGACCGGTGCATCGGCGATACCGCCCTGCTGCACGGTTTGGCCCCTGATGTGCTGAGCTTCGTGCGGGCGCTACCCCTTGCGTCCGAGCGCACCGGCTCCGCGGCGGTCGCGATCTCGCTCGTCTCGGTGGCCGACCCGCAGGGCGGGGCCTCGACGCCGCACCCGGCAACCAGGCAGATAGCCGCCGACGCGACCACTGTGCCGCTGTCTGTCCTCCACCAGTACGGCCATCACGTCTTCTACCACCTGCTCCCGGCCAACGTGCAGCCGCTCTACTGGCACCCGACGCGCTGTGACGACCTGCGCGCGCTGCTGCCCGCCGCAGACGCTCTTCAGCCCGGTCCGGGCGCCGGAACATGGGGTGAAGCCGCGGACGGAGTGGGGGCCGGCATCGCCGAGGACGACTTCTCCGAGGCGGCGGCCGGTTTCTTTGTGATCTGCTTTGCGCAGTACCAGACCGCCCGCGGCGCGCCCGTTGACGCGGAGGTGCTCTCGCTGCAGGGCATGGCCCTCGCGCCGACCGGTCCGGGGATGCCGGCGCCACCGCCAACGGTCAGCATCCTGAGCACTCTGTGCAGCCTCTATGCGCAACTGCTGCGGAGCGACCCCGGGCTCGCCTACGCCGACTTCATCCAGAGCGTGCTCGCGCATCGCTCTCGCAGTGCCGGGCTGCCGATGCCGGCCCGGACGGNNGGCAAGCCAGTGGCTGCTCTCGCGTGCGCTCTATGGCGGCATGCCGGGCGTCTCCCTGGGGGCGATGCCGGCTTTCGTCGAGGCCGATTCCGTGCCGCGGATCGTGTCCTATCGGCCCTCGATGCCGCTCGACACGACCGTCAACGGCACGGCGAGCCCGGCGCGGGCCATTCGGCTGCGCACCGGTGACCGCCTGCGGACGGGCGCCGCGCTGGGGCTGCTCGAACTCGCCGCGCCCACCACGGCGCTGCTCGGCTCCGACGTCAGGTGCGAGTTGCGTGGCCCAGCCGAACTCCTCATCGAGCAGGGGCAGCTCTTCGCCGACGGCCCCTGTGTCCTCACCACGCCTGTCTGCGTGTGCACGACCGGCGCGGGCGGGACGGCGGTCAGCGTCAACATAGTCGGTGAAACGACCATCGGCATTGTCTCGGGCGCCGCGAGCGTGACACCAAAGCACGCCGTAGCGGTCGCTCTCTCGGCGGGCCAGACGCTGACTGTCCTGGCCGACGGCTCGCTGCTGGGGCCGAGCCGCGCGGACCCGCTCGAGGTGGCCTATCTCCTGCCGCTCGGGGGAGCGGAGATCGCCATTGGACCCGTAGGGGGCGCGGAGTTGCCGCCGGTTGGCCCCGGCACGCAACCGCCCACCTCCGAAACCGGCCCCGGTGCCACGCCTGAGCAGCCGTCCGCCGAGACACCGACGGCGTCGCCCGATATGGCACGGAGCGACCTGTGGCGCATTCACACTCCCGACTTGCTGCCGGAGGCCGTCCTGTGTGCCGGCGTCGACACCGAGAACAACCCCCGCGGCGTCAGCACCGTCTTCCCGCCCGATGCCCCCGGCGTCTCGCTGCTGCTCGACCTTGACCTCGGCTCAAAGGAGCGCCAGGTGAAGGTGCGGTGGGCGCATGGAGATAAGACGCTGTCGGGACGTATCATCCGCGCAAACGGCAAGCGGCGCATCCTCAACTCCCTCCGCTGTGGCTCGGGGATGACCTTCCCCACCGGCGAGTACCAGGTCGAGGTCATCATCGACGACCGCCCCGCCGCCACCCTCATCTTCTTCATTCAGGGCTGAGGCCCAACACGTGGCCTTGTCCCCGTCGGCGCCGCGGCGATGCAGGACCTTCGTCCGCCCGGGGCCAACTCTACCGCAGGCCAGACCATGGTACGGAAGTCCGCATCGTCGCACACAGGCTCAATGTCACGCGGTCGAGGTGGCCCCTGCCCACATCATTGCGGGTTGCCGTCGCAGCCGCGCCTGACTCGAACACAACGGGAGCGATCCAGATGCAGACCCACCACGCCGGCATCCTTCTCGCACTTGTGCTGCTCGCACTGTGCGCCATCGCGCACTCCTACGAGGTCAAGCATCCCGTCTTCACATTGGCGCCCGGCGGCAGCGTGGCAGAGCTTCAGTCACAGTGCCAACTCGTCATGGCGATGACGCCCGAGCAGATCGAGCAGTGGATCGTCGCAAGAAGCTCCTTCCAGATGATCGCGTGCCCAAACTGCACCTGGCCCGGCGGCAAGCGAGACCGCAAGAACCACTGGGCATGGTCGCCGCAGCGCCCCGACGAGATCACGTGCACCCACTGCGGCATGGTGCACCTCAATGACAAGTACCCCATGGACCACGTCGAGAGCATCGCGGACCCCACGGGGCAGATGCAGGAGCACCGCTACTGGCTCGGGCCGGATGGATACAAGTACTACCTCGAGGGCAAGATCGAGAACGCAAAGAAGCAGTACATGGAGGGGATCGTATCCAGGCTGGCAGCTCTCTACAGCGCAACCGGCGAGGGCAGGTACGCCCGGCAGGCCGCGATCGTCCTGGCCCGCCTGGCCGCCGTGTATCCGCACTACAATGCCCAGATATGCCGGAGGGAGGGGAGCCCAATCCTGCTCGACATACCATCCCTGGATCCACCCGACGGCATCCAGCCGGTGCCGGGGTTGGCCGTCGAGGTTATCGGCAGCAACAAGGAGACCTACTACCCCTACTGGTCGAATCGCCGCGGCGACGGCTGGAACGGCTGGTTCTACTCCGAGATGCCGACTTCGCTCGCCTACGCCTACGACCGCATCGGCGCGAGCGAGGAGCTGGATACACTGTCGGCGGAGGTGGGCCATGATGTCCGCGCCAACATTGAGGGCTTCTTCCGCGCAACGGCCAACTTCGCGCGCAGCTACCCCATATACCTCGGCAATATGGACCCGAGCCTCATCAGTGGCCTGGCCGTGATCGGGCGGGTCCTCGGTGAGCCTGAGTTCGTGCATGATGCACTCACGCGGACCAAGCTCATTCTCGAGCGCCAGTTCTTCCCAGACGGCAACTGGCGCGAGTGCGCGCCCTCCTACCACAGCCAGACGGTCAGCGGCCTGCGCAGTTGTGTCGAGCTTCCGCTGAAGGGCTACTCTGACCCGGAGGGCTATACAAACCCCAACGACGGCCTACACATCGAGAATCTCAATCCGGCGAGCGATCTGCCATTCCTCGTCGAGTCGATCAATGCCCTGCAGGCGACCCGCATGCCGCACGGCGCGCATACATGCATCCACGATACCTGGTCACCAACGACCCAGGGGAAGGGCTTTTCCTCGGTCAGCGGGCCTGTTGGGCCATACCTGCACTGGGCGATGGGCCACGCGATGCTCGGGATGGGCAGCGGGGACGATGCCGTGCAGGCGCACCTGCACTT
>DPJP01000049.1:0-1274 GCA_003542955.1 Armatimonadota bacterium | reverse complement strand
TCCGACATCGGCTACACCCACAGCATCGTGCGGCCCTTCTCCACACAGAGCCTTGCCCACAACCTCGTGCTCGTGGATGGGAAGGATCAGCGGACCAGCGGCGTCAACCCACCCGCGGACGGCTCACTCGTGACATGGGCACTGGCTGCCGACTGCGTCCAGTACGCCGAGGCGCGCGGCGAGGGCGCGTATCCCGGCCTCGTCACCGATTACCGCCGGGCGCTGGCACTGGTTGCACTGCCTGATGGCGGGGCGTATGTCGTCGATGTCTTCCGCGTCAGCGGCGGATCGCGGCACGACTGGGCGCTCCACGGCAGCGCCGACGAGGACCAGGCTTTCGCATCCGAGCCCGCGCTCGATCCGTTCTCCGGAAGCCTGATGCCGCCGGGCGTCGAGTTCCACAGGTGGGGCCCGGAGAAGGGCGAGTATGGCACCAATACCATCGGTGGGCACAACAACTCCTACGGCGTCTACGAAGATCTGCAACACGGTTCGGCGGAGGCGACCGTCGCCGTCGACTTCCGCTGCGCCGACGGGGCGGCGACGCGCACGAGCATCCTCGGGCAGCCGGGTGCGGCGCTGTACGCCGGCACTCAGCCATCAATCCGGAGAGCACTCGAGAACAGCGACAGGGCCTACGACTACCGCATGCCGGCGGTGCTGATCCGCAGGGAGGGCGAGAACCTCGGCAGCGTCTTTGCCGCGGTGCATGAGCCGCATGTCGATGCGCCCGCACTCTCCGTCGAAGCCCTGCCGCTGAGCGGTTCGCCGGAGGGCTGTGCGGGCATCATCTGCAGGGGAGAGGGCTTCACCGACTATCACCTGTCCGGCGCCGGACCCGATGCCCGGATGCAGGTCGAGGGGCTTCCCTTCAGCGCGACCGGCAGGTACGCCTTCGTCCGCGTGGTCGATGGCAGGCCGGTGAAGATGGCGCTGGTGGATGGAGCCTCCGTCGCCTTCGGGGACCAGGCGGTCAACCTGCCTCCATGCCCGGAGGGCACAGTGCTGGGGGTGCTCAACGCCGAGACGGGCGATGATCTGCACGCACTGGTTGTCGATGCCGACATCGAGCCGCGGCAGGGTCTGCCGGGCGAGCGGGTGATCGTCGAGTTCGGGGACAGGTCGACCTTCGGCCTGCAGGTGGCAGAGGTGCGCCGCGATGGCGACCGCACGCTGATTGTGCTCTCCCATCGTCCGGGCTTCACGCTCTCGGGGGACGGTCAGACGGCCACGCATACGCACCATCCGCACCCGGAGATGCCCGGCGCGGTGAC
>DPJP01000006.1 GCA_003542955.1 Armatimonadota bacterium | reverse complement strand
AGTCCGCGTGGCCCGGGCAGTCAACGTGCGCATAGTGCCGATTCGCCGTCTCGTACTCCGCGTGATACGTCGCAATCGTCACGCCGCGCTCGCGCTCCTCGGGAGCGTTGTCGATCTGGTCGAAGTCGAGGCCCTTGGCCTTCCCCTCGCCCGACTGCGAGAGAACCTTGGTGATCGCTGAAGTCAGCGTCGTCTTCCCGTGGTCCACGTGACCGATCGTGCCGATATTCACATGCGGCTTGTCGCGTACGAACTTCTCTTTTGCCATTCTCTGCCTACCTCCAAGTCACAGCGACTCGTTGGCTGTGGGTGCGTACCTATTTTGCGCCGATGATCTCTCTCTGGCGTTCTATCGACAGCGGGCGGTAAGAATGTGGCTCCATCGTGTACGTGGCGCGGCCCTGCGTCAGCGACCGCAGTTGCGTCGAGTAGCCGAACATCGTCGCCAGCGGGACGAGGGCCGGGATGACCTGGCTGGCGCCGGCGCCGGCGCGCATGCCGCTGATCTCCGCCCGCCGCGCGCTCAGGTCATTGACAACGTCCCCCATGTACTCATCCGGCGTAATGACCTCGACCGACATCACCGGCTCGAGCAGCAACGGCTCGCCGGCGGCGAAGGCATCCTTGAAGGCCGTCGAGGCGGCCAGCTTGAATGCTATCTCCGAGGAGTCCACTTCGTGGGTCTTGCCGTCGATCAATGCGACCCGTACGTCAACAACGGGATACGCAGCCAGCGGGCCGGCCTCCATCGCCTCGCGCACCCCGGCCTCCACCGCCGGGATGAACTCGCGCGGCACCACGCCGCCCTTGCTGCGATCCTCGAAGACGAAACCGTCCCCACGCGGCATCGGCTCCAGCACCAGCGTCACGTCACCGTACTGGCCCGATCCCCCCGTCTGTTTGATGAAGCGCCCGCGCGCGCGCGACTCGCGCGAGATGGTCTCCTTGTACGAAACCTGCGGCTTGCCGACGTTGGCCTCGACCTTGAACTCCCGCAGCAGGCGATCCTTGATGATCTCCAGGTGCAATTCACCCATGCCGGAGATGATCTGCTGACCGGTCTCGCGGTCTGTCCGTACCGCGAATGTCGGGTCCTCGATCACCAGCCGCTGGAGGCTCTCCACAAGCTTGCCCTCGTCGGCAGTTGTCTTCGGCTCGATGGCCATTGAGATGACCGGCTCGGGGAAGGAGATCCGCTCGAGCACCAGGGGATGGTCGATCTGGCTGATCGTGTCGCCGGTCGTGGCCTTGCCCAGCCCTACAATGGCCACAATGTCGCCGGCGTAAGCCTCCTCGAGGGTCTCGCGTGCGTCGGCGTGCATCCGGAGAATGTGAGCAATACGCGACTTGACCTTGGTGTCGGCGATGAGCACTTGCTGCCCGCGCACGATCGTCCCCGAGTACAGCCTGACGTAGGAAAGCTGGCCTACAAAGGGGTCCGTCACGACTTTGAACACCAGCCCGGCCAGCGGTGCGTCGGGCGACGGCGGGCACTCGACAGGCGCTTCGCTACGAGTGTCGATGCCCTCGACGGGCGGCACATCCAGCGGAGACGGAAGGTAGTCGACTACCGCGTCCAGAAGCGGCTGCACGCCCTTGTTCTTCAGAGAACTCCCGCACAACACAGGGACCATGCCGCTCTCCAGGGTTGCCCGGCGCAGAACGGCGCGCATCTGGTCAGGTGTCGGCTCGATCCCGGCGTAGTACTTCTCTTCGAGTTCCGGCTCGACGTCCGCGAGGCTCACGATCAGGTGCTCGCGGAACAGCTCGGCCCGCTCGCGCATCTGGTCGGGGATCTCGCGCCTGACTGACTCCGCCCCGAGCTCGTCCTCCCAGTAGATGGCCTCCATCTCGATCAGGTCGATGACGCCCTCGAAGGTCTCCTCGGAGCCAATCGGTATCTGCAAGGCCAGTGCGTTGGCGTTCAGGCGCATCCGCATCTGGTGAAGGACATCATGGAAGTCGGCCCCTGTGCGGTCCATCTTGTTGACGAAGACGATGCGGGGGATATTGTAGTTGTCCGCCTGCCGCCAGACCGTCTCAGACTGCGGCTGCACGCCGCCGACCGCGCACAGCAGGCCCACCATCCCGTCCAGGACGCGCAACGAGCGCTCGACCTCGACCGTGAAGTCCACGTGGCCCGGCGTATCGATGATGTTGATGCGACACCCGCGCCACTCCGAGGTGGTCGCCGCGGACATGATGGTGATGCCGCGCTCGGCCTCCTGCGGCATCCAGTCCATCGTCGCATCGCCGTCATCGACCTCGCCCATACGATGCACTCTGCCGGTGTAGTAGAGAATACGCTCCGTCGTCGTCGTCTTCCCGGCGTCGATATGGGCGGCTATGCCGATGTTCCTGGTTTTGTCCAGCGCTACTCTGCTTGCCACTGAGTACTTCCTTGCTTGAAGGCTCTATGCTTCTCTGTCAACGCCTCTGCCCGATCCGGGCTGGGGCGAGTGTCTGCGTCGGGCTGCCGATGGCATCGCCCGGCATTGCGACTGCCGACACTACCACCGGTAGTGCGAATACGCCTTGTTGGCCTCTGCCATGCGGTAGATCTCGGTGCGGCGGCGCACTGCCGCGCCCTCGCCGTTGGCTGCATCCATGAGTTCGCCGGCCAGGCGCTCGGCCATGCGGCGCTCTCCGCGGGCGCGCGCCGCGTCGACGATCCAGCGGATCGCAAGCGTCACTGCGCGACGGGTGCTGGGCTCGACGGGGACCTGGTAGGTCGAACCGCCGACACGCCGCGGCTTGACCTCGACGGTCGGCCGAACGGCGGTGATCGCCTTGGTCATGACGTCGAGCGGGTTCTGCTTGGCCCGCTCCTCGATGATCATCAACGCGCTGTAGACGATGCGCTCGGCCAGGCTCTTCTTCCCGTCCCGGAGGATCTTGTTGATCAGCCGCTGCACGACTGTGCTGTTGAACACCGGATCACCGGGGATTTCACGCTTGGCAACTTCGCCTTTTCTCGGCATTCATCTGCTCCTTGGAAAACAAGTCTGGCAGCCAGACATGCGCGCGACGGAGCCTGTCTCCGCCGCGGCCTTCGGTGCCCGGGCGTCGAGCTACTTGGGCCTCTTGGTACCGTACTTCGAGCGGCCCTGCTTGCGCCCGTCAACGCCGGCGGCGTCGAGCGTGCCGCGGATGACGTGGTACTTGACCGAGTTCAGGTCATTGACACGCCCACCACGGATGAGCACGACCGAGTACTCGATCAGGTTCTGGCCCTCGCCCGGAATGTAGGCGGTGACTTCCTCGCGGTTGAAGAGCCGCACGCGCGCGACCTTGCGCAGGGCCGAATTCGGCTTCTTGGGCGTCTGCGCCCAGACGCGGGTGCAAACGCCGCGCCGCTGCGGCGCGCCGCTCACAGTCCTGGCTTTGCGTTTCAGCGCGTTCCAGGACACCTTCAGCGCGGGAGTCTTCGGCTTGCGCGCCTTCTTCTTGCGTCCCTTCCGGACGAGCTGGCTGATTGTCGGCAACAGGCCACTTCCTTTTCGCGTGGTGTTCGACTGACACGACGACCGCACATGAGTGAGAAAAAACAAAAAACCCCTCAGCACAGTTGAAGAGGGGTTTGGTGTGTCCGTTACGGTTAAACCCGAAGCGATTCAGACGACCCCGTTCGGCGTCGCTTGCTGTCGCCCCCTTATCACTGAGACCGATTTTACGGTGGACACCATGTGCAATGGCGCGTCTTCCACCGCTACAACCCCATGTCTGCCCTGTCTGTCCAACCCACCAGTTCGCCTGTGCCGTTCCGGTCCCGATCTCCCACTGTGACACAGACGCTTGCCGGGCGGAGTTTGATTATAGTCTCTATCACTCCCACTGTCAATACCTCAGGGGCGCCATTTTCGACTCCCGGCGCCCCTCTGAGTGCTCATCATGATCGTTCTACCCCATCAGCAGCCGTCGTCGCCGCCGAACTGGCTGATCAGGCGCTGCACCGTCTCCTCAGGCGACTCCTTGTCCGGCCGCTGCTCCATCTCCAACTCGAGGCCCTCGGCGAAGCCGATCTCGCGCTCCCGGTGCGTCCGCATGCCGGTCCCCGCGGGGATCAACCGCCCGATGATGACGTTCTCCTTCAGACCCTCGAGCCGGTCTGACTTGTACTCGCAAGCGGCCTCCGACAGCACGCGGGTGGTCCGCTGGAAGCTCGCAGCAGACAGGAAGCTCTCCGTCGCCAGTGAAGCCTGCGTGATCCCCAGCAACTGCGGCCGTGCGGTAGCCTCCCGCCCGCCCAGTTCATGCACCCGCCGGTTCTCCAACTCGAACTCGAACCGGTCAACGATCTGCCCCGGCAGGAACCGCGTGTCACCGTGGTCGACGATCTTGCGCTTGAGCAGCATCTGCCGCACGATGATCTCGACATGCTTGTCATTGATCCCGACCCCGTGCGGTCGGTAGACCTTCTGCACTTCCTTGAGCAGATACTGCTGCACGCCGACGATGCCCTTCTTCTCCAGGATCGCCTGCGGGTCCAGTGGGCCCGCGGTCAGCGGGTCACCCGCCCGCACCTCGCTGTTCTCCGTCACATACAGCGCACCGCGTGGAGGCACAAGGTGGGAGGATGCTATTGTCACATGCGTCAGACCCGACTTGCGGAGCTGCTGGCGGACCTTCTTCAGAAGCTTGGTGCCCATCTTCGCCACCAGCGTAGTGCCGTCCGGAGCATACGCGTCCGTGGCCAGCCGCTCTCCGCGGATCGTCGCGATGTCATCGAGTGAGTGCTGCGAATGGATGATGATCCGCCGGAAGCCGACCACCTCGATCGCCGCCACGTGCCCATCCACCTCGGCCGTAATGGCCTGGCCCTTCGGCGTTCGCGCCTCGAACAGCTCGACAACGCGCAGCAGCCCATGGACACCCGTCTCGAGGACCTTCAGCATCTCCTTGACGGCCTTCTGCCGTGCGCGGCCGGTCCCGGCAACATCCAGCGACACGCGGCCGCTGTCGACATCCTCGTGCAGGTTCCGCAGGGCCGCCTGCTTGCGCTTCTTGACGTCGGCAACCGCGGTGATCGTCTCGCCCGCCACACCGCCGGTATGGAAGGTCCGCATCGTCAACTGCGTGCCCGGCTCGCCAATCGACTGCGCCGCGATGATCCCCACAGCCGTCCCGATCTCGACCGAGCGCTGCGTCGCCATGTCGCGACCGTAGCACTTCGCGCAGATGCCTTCGCGGGATTCACACGTCAACGGCGATCGCACCCGCACCGACGTGATACCGGAGTTCACGATGATATGGGCCTCGCGCTCGCCGATCTCGCTGGCCGCCTCGACGATCACCGTCCCCGTCTCCGGGTGAACGATGTCGATTGCCGCCGTCCGCCCGAAGATCCGCTCCTCCAGTGTCTCGAGAAGCTCGTTGCTGAAGTTCGGCGGAAGCTCGGCGCGACAGTGCTGACACACCGGCAACCGGTGCACGTCGAGTTCTCCGCAGGCCGGGCAGTGCAGGTCGATCTCATACAGCGGTGTCACGTCGAGACCGTCACGCGTGCCGCAATCGGGCTCCGCGATCATCACTGCCTGCGCCACATCGACCAGGCGCCGAGTCAGGTAGCCCGCGTCAGCCGTGCGCAGTGCCGTGTCAGCCAGACCCTTGCGCGCGCCGTGCGTGGACACGAAGTACTCCAGCACGTCCAGACCCTCATGGAAGTTGCTCTTGACCGGCAGCGCTTCGATCAGACGCCCGAACGGGTCTGACATCAGTCCGCGCATCCCGCATATCTGGGAGATATGGCTGCGGTTCGCACGCGCCCCGGAGCTGGTCATCATCCACAGCGGGTTGAAGGTGTCGATGTTCTCGAAGATCTCGTCGGCCACTTGCTCGCGCGCCGTCTCCCACAGCGACAGCACGCGCTCCTCGCGCTCCTCCTCGACGATGTCGCCCCGCTCCTCGGCCTTGTTCGTCTTGATGACCTCGCGCTCGGTGCGGGCGAGGATGTCTTCGCGGCTGGTCTGCACGTCGGTGTCCTCGATGCAGATGCTCAGGCCCGAGCGTGTCGCGTACTTGAAGCCCAGCGACTTGAGCGTGTCGAGCAGCTCACTGGTGCGCGCCTGGCCGTAGATGTCGTAGCACTGCCGGATGATCTTGCCCAGCGCGTCCTTGGCGATGTCCTGATTGACAAAGCGCATGTCGGGGGGCAGGTAGTTGTTGAAGATGACCCGCCCGGCACTGGTGTCGATCAGTCGGCGCTTGATGCCCAGCCTCACGGTGGACTCGACCGGGAAGTAGCCGCCGCGGCACGCATCGGCGAGCCTCCGCCGCACAGCCACCGTCAGCGCCTCGCTCTTGTCCGCCGGCATCGAGGGCGTACCCGGAAGTGGAGAAAACCATACATCCCACTTCTCCGGGTCGTCGACCTCCATGTGCTCCTCGTCGAGTGTGAAGGTGACCTCTCGATTCCGCNNCGTGCAGGTCTATCTTGCGGTGCTGATAGGCCGTGATGACGGCCTCTGATGTCGGGAATGACCGGCCCGTGCCCTCGCTGCCCGGGCTCTGCTGGGTCATGTAGTAGCAGCCCAGAACAATGTCGTACTTCGGCGCGCAGATGGGCGAGCCGTCGGCAGGCTTGAAAAGGTTCCGGGAGGCCAGCATCAGCACCCGCGCCTCCGCCTGCGCGTGCGCTGAGAGCGGAACGTGCACCGCCATCTGGTCGC
>DPJP01000104.1:1910-5740 GCA_003542955.1 Armatimonadota bacterium | reverse complement strand
CAAGACCTGACCCCAGTCGTTCTTATTACGAACTCTTTGTATTTAATAGGTTTATAACGTTTTTATTCTGTTTTATGTATACCATTTACGTGTCATCGTTGTAGTCCTAACGTGATAAGACGGTGACATTGAGAAGCGGGACCAGTTTGTTATGATATTTACGACTGGGGTCAGGTCTTGAAAATTCATTTTTTGATGATGACATCCATGGCGGTGCCGCTGAAAAGTGGGAAAGTGAATTCTCAAGACCTGACCCCAGAACAACACAGCCGCCCTGCGGGTGCGGGGCGGCTGTGTTGGGGCAGATTCGGTTGTCAGTTCGACTACATCGCCGCGGCCGTCTGGCAGATGATCTCGAGGCCCTCGTCGATCTCGCGCTCGGTGGTATTCAGCGGCGGCGCGATGCGCAGCAGGCTCTCCCCCAACGCGTTGATCACCAGGCCGTTGCTCAGGCATGCGACCTGCAGGTCGCGCCCGTTGACGCCCTCCAACTCCAGCCCCAGCAGCAGGCCCCGGCCGCGGACGCCGGCCAGGAAGGGGTACTCAGCCTGCAGCTCTGACACGCGCGCGTGGAAGTACTCGCCCATCGCCTTCGCGTTCTGCACCATCTTCTCGCTTTCGATGGCGCCGATCGCCGCCAGCGCCGCCGTGCAGGCGAGGTGGTTGCCGCCGAAGGTCGAGGCATGGTCGCCGGGGACAAAGGCCTCCGCGACCGATTGCTTCGCCAGGCATGCCCCGATCGGGAAACCGCCGCCGAGAGACTTGGCGAGCGTGAAGATATCCGGCTCGATGCCCTGCCCCATGTAGGCGAACCACTCGCCGGTGCGCCCCATGCCGGTCTGCACCTCATCGAAGATGAGCAGCATGTTGCGTCGGTCGCACAGCTCGCGGACGGCGGGCAGGTAGGCTGGATCGGGCACATTGATGCCGCCCTCGCCCTGGATCGGCTCGAGCATGATTGCGCAGGTGTTGTCGTCGACTGCGGCCTCGAGCGCCGCCAGGTCGTTGAAGTCCACATACTTGAAGCCTGCTGGCAGCGGGTAGAAGGGCTTGTGGTACTTCTCCTGCCCCGTCGCGGTAACCGTCGTCAGCGTGCGGCCGTGGAAGCTCTTGTGTGCGGTGATGATGTCGCGGCAATCAGGCTCGCGGTGCATGCCGGCCCACTTGCGCGCGAGCTTGATGGCGGCCTCATTGGCCTCCGCTCCGCTGTTGCAGATGAAGGCCCGGTCGGCGCAGGAAAGCTCGACGAGCCTCTTCGCCAACTCCGCCTGCTGCGGGATGAAGTAGAGGTTTGATGTATGCATGATGCGGCCCGCCTGGTCGGCGATGGCGGCGGCTACCTTCGGGTGGCAGTGGCCCGGCCCCAGCACCGCGATCCCGGCGACGAAATCCAGGTACTGCTTCCCGTCGGCATCCCACAGGTGGCAGCCCTCGCCGCGCACGAAGGCGACCGGCAACTGCGAATAGGTATTCATCAGGTACTGCTTGCTGAGTTCGGCAACCTCGCTATTGGTCATTGTCTGCCTCTCCCTCGGCGACGATCATCGTGCCGATGCCGCCCTCGGTGAACAGTTCCACAAGCAATGAGTGCTGGATGCGCCCGTCGATCATGTGCACGCTGTTGACGCCGCTCTCGATGGCATCGATGGCTGCCTGCACCTTCGGGATCATGCCGCCGCTGACGGTGCCGTCTTCGATGAGTTCGCGCGCATGCGCCGTGTCCATCTCGCTGATGAGGCTGGCCGGATCGTTGACATCGATCATCACACCGGGCACGTCGCTGAGCACGACGAGCTTCTCCGCCCGCATCTGCATGGCGACCGCGCACGCGACGGTGTCGGCGTTGATGTTGTAGCTCTCGCACGCCTCGCCGGAGCCGATCGGGCTGAGAACCACGATGTAGCCGGCGTCGTTGAGCACGTCAATCAGGCGCGTGTCAATCGACTCGATCTCGCCGACGAAGCCCAGATCGCCGTCCGCGCACTCCTTCTTGGATGCGGCGATCAGGCGGGCATCCTTGCCGGAGAGCCCGACGGCGCGACCGCCGAACTCATTCAGTAGCGAGACCAGCTCCTGGCCGACGGAGCCGACCAGCACCATCTGGGCGATCTCCATCGTCGCCTCATCGGTGACCCGCAGGCCGCCGACGAACTTCGGCTCATGGCCGAGTTGCTCCATCATCTGGCTGATCTTCGGCCCGCCGCCGTGTACGAGCACGATCCTGACGCCGACGTAGTGCAGCAGTACGAGGTCCTGCATCACGTTACGCTGCAGCTGCGGGTCCTTCATTGCCGCGCCGCCGTACTTGACGACGACGGTCTTGTTGCTCCAGCGGCGGATGTATGGGAGCGCCTCGACGAGCGTTCCGACGCGCCCGTTGTTGAGACCCTCCGCAATCAGTTTGTCCATGGTCCTCTCCCCGGTACCCCATCGTGGGACATCTGCGTGGATCTTCACGCCGGCTCGCGTCAGTCGCTTTCGGCGCCGGCCAGGTGTGATGCGTCATACTCGGCGTTCTCGTGCACGTATTCGGGCGTCAGGTCGCAGGTCCACAGCGTGAGCGCTTCGTTGCCCAGGCCCAGATCGACGTCGATGGTGATTTCCTTCTCCGCCATCCGCTTGCGGCCGAGGCCAATGTCGAAGTCCGCCACATTGCCGTCTGCGAACACGGTGATGCCGCAGAGGGCCAGCTTGAGCTTGTTGACATCGATCGGCACCTCGGATGCGCCGATCGCAGCTGCGATGCGACCCCAGTTGAAGTCGCCGCCGTAGATGGCGGTCTTCACCAGGTTGTAGTTGGTAATCGAGCGGCCGATCGTGTGCGCCTGCTCGTAGCTCTGCGCGCCGGCTATGTGGAGGGTGATGAACTTGCTGCTGCCCTCACCGTCGGCGGCGATCTGCCTGGCCAGAGACTGGGTGACATGCAACAGCGCAGCGCGGAAGACCACTGCGTCATCGGAGGTGACATCGTCAATCGGCCTGTTGCCGGCCTGGCCGTTTGCGAGCACCGCCACGGTATCGTTGGTGCTCTCGTCCCCGTCGACACTGATGCAGTTGAAGGAGCGGGCCACGCACCACTTGAGCGCATCGCGCAGCGGCTTCGGATCGATAGCGGCATCGGTGGTGATGAAGCACAGCATCGTGGCCATGTTGGGACAGATCATCCCAGCGCCCTTGCAGATGCCGCCCAGACGGACGGTGTGCTTGCCGAGGGCGAACTCGACCGCGCACTGCTTGGGTACGGTATCGGTTGTCATGATCCCCCTGGCGATGCGGTCCGGATCTTCGGTCGAGAGCATCCCGCCGAGTGACTTGATGCCGGCGGCGACGACATCCATCGGCAGCAGGTCGCCGATGTGCCCCGTCGAGCAGACGACGACCTCGGAGGGCTCGACGCCCGTGGCCTCCGCGGCCATGGCGGCCATGGCGCAGGCGTCCTTCATCCCCTGTTCACCGGTGCCGGCGTTGGCGTTACCGGAGTTGGCGACAATGGTGCGCGCCGAGCCGTCGGCCACCGCCTCCTGGGTCACGTAGGTGGGCGCGGCCCTGAAAGTGTTGCTCGTCACCGTCGCGGCGGCGGTGGCGGGGTGCTGCGAGTGGATCATGACCATGTCCAGGGCCGGGGCCGGCTTGATGCCACTCGCCGTCGCCGCGGCAACGAACCCTTTCGCGGCGAGCACGCCGCCGGATACCTCGTTTATGTCGACTGTCTTCGCCATCGGTATGACCTCCGCACTGCTGAGTGTAAGCTCAGAACTCCTGATACGGGTCCTGGCAGCGATGCTTGTTCCCCGCGCCCCGGAGGCTCTTGCCGGGCGGCCGGGGTCAGG
>DPJP01000104.1:0-1884 GCA_003542955.1 Armatimonadota bacterium | reverse complement strand
TGAATTGTGAAGACCTGACCCCAGCCGTTGTTCTTGCAGCCCTACGCGATCCTAGATCCGCACACCTATCTCCCGCGGCATCAGGCCGGTGACCCCCGCTCCCACAGGGGCTCATCGCATCCCAGACGCGTTACGTCAGGAGCTCTGAAGCCGTTTCGGACGGCTGACCCACCGGCTACGGCCAGCAGGGGATGGTCGGGAGACCGGTCGTCTCCGCCCATCCGCATGCGAGGTTGATGCACTGCACGGCGGCGCCGGCAAGGCCCTTGGTCAGGTTGTCGATCACTGCCACGGCGACCAGTCGCCGTGTGCGGGGGTCGACGGCGACACCGATGTCACACCTGTTGGTGCCGGTGACATACTTGGTCGCGGGCAGCTTGCCCAGCGGGTGCACGTTGACGAACGGCTCGTCGGCATAGAACTCCGAGTAGACCTCGTGCACATCCGCGACGGACATGTCGCTCTTGAGCACGCCGTAGCAGGTGCTCAGGATGCCCCGTATCTGCGGAACCAGGTGCGGGACGAAGGTCACCTGGAGCGCGCTGTCGCCGGCGGCGAGGCCGCCCAGCTCCTGGTCCATCTCCGGCGTGTGGCGATGCGAAGCGACCTTGTAGGCGGAGAATGACTCGGTCACCTCCGAGAAGTGCGTCGTGAGTGTTGCCCCGCGGCCGGCGCCGGAGACGCCCGACTTGCTGTCGGCGATGAGCAAGCCGGTGTCGATGATGCCGGATTTCACCGCCGGAGCAAAGCCCAGAATCACCGAGGTCGGGTAGCAGCCTGGCACGGCGATGAAGCGCGTAGCGGCAATCTCGGCCCGGTGCAGCTCCGGCAGTCCGTAGACCGCGGTCTGCAGCAGCTCCGGGTGCGTGTGAGTGACGCTGTAGTAGGCCTCGTAGTCCTCGACGTTCTTCAGGCGATAGTCGGCGGAGAAGTCGACAACCATCTTGCCGAGGTCATACGCCTGCGCGATCATGTCCGTGCCCGCCGCATGCGGCAGGCAGAAGACGAGGATGTCGGCCGCCTCGGCGGCAGCCTCGACATCAAGGCCACCGAGCACGGTGTCGCCCAGCGGCGCAGGCAGATGCGGGTAGAGATCTCCCAGGCGCTCGCCTGCCGAGGTGTGTCCGCCGCAGTAGGCGACCTCGAGGTTCGGGTGCCCCGCGACAAGCCTCAGGAACTCGACCCCGCCGTAGCCCGAGGCCCCGAGGACTGCGACCGACTTCTGTTCTCCAGCTGTAGTTACCATCATCCTGACACCCGATTCCGGCCCCAGAAAACGATAAATGCCCCCCTGAGATCGGGCGGCATTCGCAGATTTCATGCCTTGTTAGTCACGACGCAGGTTGGACTAGCCACGCCTGGCGCGGGTGGTCAGTACATAACCTGCTGACACAAGACACGTTGTTGAGGGCATTGTTCAGTCACCTGTTGGGAAGCACTGTAGCATACCGCGCGGCACCGGTCAAGACCGTCATCCTCCGTGAGTTTCGCCGAGGATGCGCAGACGGGGGACCCCTTTTCGGGTTATGGACACGTTCGTGGTCCTATTGGCGATGTCGTCACATGGGGTCTGATATTGTCACGCAAAGTTCAGTCCGATTTTTGTTGACAGGGGCGACGTACGCGTGTAGACTAAAGACCGTCTCAAAGCGACTTGACATCAGTTGCTGTCCGTGGCGACCGGCCGGGCGTTGTCTGCCGGCGATGGTGTTTTGCCATCAGGACGGCTTCCATTTGCCTCCTTCCTGGCAGTCTTCGGACTGCCGACACGAAAGAAGGACCGCCCACCCCCCCAGGGCGGTCCTTTTTTCATTGTGCCCGCAGGCCGCCCGAGCCCCTCCCCCCATACGCGCTGACATCAGAACTCCTGATATGCGCACCAGG
>DPJP01000226.1:26468-26712 GCA_003542955.1 Armatimonadota bacterium | reverse complement strand
TAGAGGCTCACGGCGGGGAGCGGGCTTGATGTTGGGGCCACGATGAACCTCGACTGCCTCCGCGGCCTCGGCGGGTGGGATCACCATCGAGTCGTCTATGCTGAAGGTCTCGGGCATCTCGATAGTCGGCGCTACACCCAGTGTCCGCGGATCGGTGAACACCCCCGTCAGCGCGGCGGCGGCACAGGTCTCTGGCGAGGCCAGGTATATCCCTGCGTCCGGGGTGCCGCTGCGGCCCTCGAAG
>DPJP01000226.1:25477-26431 GCA_003542955.1 Armatimonadota bacterium | reverse complement strand
CCATGCCGATGCAGGGGCCGCACGCTGCCTCGAGCAGGCGGGCGCCCGCGCGCAGGATGTCCGACAGCGCACCGTTGTCGGCCAGCATTGCCAGTATCTGGCGCGACCCCGGCGAGATCATCAGTCCCGTCCGCTCGGCGACCGTCTTGCCACGCAGCATCGTCGCCACCGTCATCAGGTCGCGGTAGCTCGAGTTGGTGCATGAGCCGATGCAGACCTGGTCGACCCGTTGACCGGCAAGCTCGGCGACCGGGAGGACGGCGTCGGGGCTGTGGGGCGTGGCGACCATGGGTACTACCGTGGAGAGGTCCAGCTCGATGAGTTCGTCATACTCGGCATCGTCGTCGGGGCCAAGTGGTGCGTAGGCGTGCTCGCGCTCCTGGGCCGCCAGGAAGCGCCGCGTCTGCTCGTCACTCGGGAAGACGCTCGTCGTGGCGCCGAGTTCCGCGCCCATGTTGGTGATCGTTGCGCGCTCGGGCACGCTCAGTGTCGCGACGCCCGGTCCGTGGTACTCGACGGCCCTGCCGACGCCACCCTTGACCGAGAGCATCCGCAGCAGTGTCAGGATCACGTCCTTTGCCGATACCCACGGCTGCAGCCGCCCGGTGAGCCTGACACCGAGGACCTTCGGCACGGCGATATAGTAGGGTGCGCCCGCCATGGCGACGGCCACATCGAGCCCCCCCGCGCCGATGGCGATCATCCCGATGCCGCCGCCGGTCGGGGTGTGGCTGTCAGAGCCCAGAAGCGTCTTCCCGGGAACCCCGAAGCGCTCGAGGTGCACCTGGTGGCAGATGCCGTTGCCGGGTCGGGAGAAGTGCACGCCATACTTCGCGGCCACCGACTGGAGGTAGCTGTGATCGTCGGCGTTCTGGTAGCCGGTCTGAAGCGTGTTGTGATCGACGTAGGAGACCGACAGCTCAGTACGGACGCGGTCGATCCCGATCGCCTCGA
>DPJP01000226.1:0-25398 GCA_003542955.1 Armatimonadota bacterium | reverse complement strand
GTGAGTGTACCCTTCACTGGGGGTCCCTCCATCAACGCCGGCCACCGTATGAGCGGTTCAGGCGCCCGGCGGGGACGTTGCGGTCTTGCGCGAACCTCCATTATAGCCTACCTGTCCAGCGAAGAGAGGAGTACCCATTTCCCTTTGACATGTTCGCCAGAAGGGGCTATGAATGTGGCATGCAGGTGCGCGAATGCACACCCACACGCAACAGCATATCCGCACGGATGGAGGCAGGTAGCATGAAAGCGCTATGGCAGGCGGCTACGATCCTGGGCGTGCTGGCACTGGTTCTCGGCGTCGTCGAGCACTTCGTCATCCTGGCACAGGGCGAGGGTGTGATGTTCATTGTCGCGACACCCGAGGCGTTTGTGCAGGTCTCGATGACCCTGTTTCTCTTCGCGATCGTGATCCTGCTTGCCGGGATTGCGGGGCGGCTGGCCCTGCACAGGTCCGAGGAAGTATAGCGCGCCGGTTGCCCGCATGGCGCGAGGCGACGGCCGCGGCAGGGCGTGGCGTCAGGCGGGGAGTGCGACCAGCGTGCGCGGGATGCAGGCGCGCACCGCCCTGAGCGGGTTGACGATCTGGCAGATGCGCATGTCGCCGACGATGCTCATCAGCGCGACCGCCTCCTGATCGGTGAAGCTGCCGAACTCGATGAGCATGTCGCGTGCGGCCAGGAGCGCCAGATCGGTGGCTGCATCGAGGTCCTCGGCGGCGGCGATGATGGCGTAGTGCTCCGCGGTCGCCACGACCGGCCATGCGCAGATCGCCCGCGGGGTGTAGTCGAGTGTGATGCTCACCTCGGCGGCGATCTCGATGCCCTGCCCGCAGACCTCGCCGTCGCCCTGCAGGGCATGCACATCTCCGCAGCCGAACAGCGCTCCCTCATGCGCGACCGGCAGGTAGATGCGACTGCCGATGCGCACGTCCCTGGTGTCCAGATTGCCGCCGTGTGGTCCGGGCGTCGAGTTCGGAACGGCGCCCACCGCGGGCGCAACGCCGAGAACGCCGACTACCGGGTCCACACTCAGGTGGCGCCCTGCGTACTCGGCACACCCACCGGATACCTCGACGACGCTCAGTGTTCTATTCGCCCCGTGGCGGTCTGTCGCCGAGAGCAGGCCACGCTCCGCAAGCCTGATCTCGTCGACGGTGCAGATGAGTGTGCCGCCTGGCAGAGCGCCCTCGACATAGACCGGGCCCGTCGACGGGTTCCCACGCGAGCGGTCGCGCTTCTCCAGGTTCGCCGGGTCGGCCTCGAGCGGTACCTGGCCGTCGTAGCAGTCCCGGGTCTGGAATGTGACCGTATCGCCCATGGCGACAGTGAGCGCCGGAGTGTCCTCGGCGCTCATCGAGTAGGTCCGCGTCTCGTCAGACAGAAAGTGAACCACGCGATCTCCTCCGTCGCCCTCATACGCGCGCGTCGCCCGTGGAGCGTGTTCTACCGGATCCCCGCCTGTGCCTTCAGTGTTGCGAGCTGCTCCTTCGTCACACGTTGCACACGAATGCCGGGTGGGAGCCCCTGCAGGTTGAACTGCGGCTCGACATCGGCGGCCCCCNNTAACCCGCCGTTTCACCCTGTGGCTGGACGGTCAGCGGGTTGAGGAAGGGGCGTCCCTCGAGGGCATCGCCGGCCGAGGGAAGCACGTGGGGGAAGTAGGTCAAGCCGTTGAACCCGATTGCGCAGTAGTTGTGGTCTACGCCGACGGGCAGAGTGCTGAGATTGAGTATCCAGTACATCGCCGTCACGAACTGCATCCCGTGGCGTGGCCCCAGCCCCAGCGATTCAAGTGTGCGGCTGCGGACCGGGTAGACCTCGGCGGCGTAGTAGACATTCCCCGACGGTCCCTCCGGCTTCTTCTCCGGTTCGGGTTCAGGCGCGGGCCGCTCTTGCCCCTGGGGCAGGGCAGGGCCGCCCGGCAGTTGTGCGCCGGGGTAGTCCGCCTGCGGCAGGGCAGGCCCACCGGGCAGGTTCGCGTCCGCGGGGTTTTCAGGCAGTGCCCCACCGCCCGGAAGCTGTGGGCGGGGCAGAGCGGGCAAGCCGTCGGCCGCCGATGGCAGTGGCGGCGCCGGCCCGGCGATAGCCTTGAATACAGCGTAGCCGCCCCCGATGAGGACAGCCGCCCCCAGCACACCCACCGCGACCCAGGCCCACGCCGGCAGTGATCGGGCCTTCTCGGTTGACTTGGCGCTGAACTTCTTCATCGATGCTCACCTGCCAGTGTGGAGAGTGTCATACCTCACGATTCGCCAACCTCCGTGCGCGAACCTGCACGAGGCAGGCTCCGTAGAGGCAGGCCGCTCGGNNGCAACTGACGGTCTCTCGAGGAGAGCCTCCCATGGAGATAGAACGCTTCGTTGCGGGTCTGCGTATCCTGGCACAGAACAACGTCTCAACCACAACCCTCACTCGCCCGGCGGTCAATGCCGGCATCGTCGTCGCCCACGATTCACCCGATTACCACGTCGCCTTCCCCGGGCTGTGTGTGACCGCGGACGGCGACCTGCTGTGTGTCTTCCGCCAGGGGTTCACTCATGCCGGCAGCAGCGGCGACGACGGGCGCATCGTAGCGATTCGATCTGGTGACGACGGGGCGAGTTGGAGCGAGCCCTGGGTGCTGGTCGATGACCCGGCATACGACGACCGCAACGCTGCTGTCGAAACGGGGCCCGACGGCCGCATCGCTCTGTGCTGGGACAAGTATCTCTCCCCGCATCACTACGGGGCCTGGCTGGCGCTGAGCGATGACGGCGGACGCAGCTTCGGGCCGGCGATGCGGATTGGCATTCGCGATGACGTGCACACGCGTTCGCGGCCCGTATGGGTCGATGCAACGCACCTGATGGTGCCTTACTCGGAATCGGTTGCCGAATCCGAGGACTGCGCCTCCTACGTTACGCATGTGGACCTCGAGAGCGGCGAGCAGGAGCATGTGGCGATTTCGCGGCTCGGGGAGCGGGGGCCGGCCGATGAGACTGCTCTGGCGTACAACGCCGACGGATCGATCATCGCCCTGATCCGCGATAACGACCAACCGTGGCTCTGGCAGACGCAGTCGGAAGACGGCGGCTTCCAGTGGGCCGAACTCCGGCAGAGCGAGATACCCTCCCAGTTCACGCCGTGCGACCTGCTGGAGGCCGACGGGCTGATGATCTGCTCCTTCTCATTCCGGCAGCGTCGCAATGAGCGCCTGGTGGCCTCACGTGATGGAGGCAGGAGCTGGGACATCGAGAACAGCGTGGATGTCTTCGCGGCTACGCCCGGCATCGGCGACCGCTCGTATCCGGCCACGGTGCGCATGCCGTCCGGAGCACTCGGTACGGTGCTGTATGAGACCAGTCCACATCCGCATGGTGGACGCATCTACTTCTCGACCAACCCGCTGTCGCAGTTCGACGCATCGCACGAGAGCTGCCTGCATGCCGATGGACGCCACGAGCCCGCGCTCCTGATGCTTAAGCCCCCTGATGGCGACTTCGAGGTCTCGGCGACGTACCGCTTCACGGGGCGCTTCGGTGCGCGCCCGCATCGCGTGGGCTGGGATGTGGGCGGCGGCGGGGTGACGCTGGCGTTGAGCTACTTCATGGGGGCGGCGCCTGACAGATGGACTGACTTCGCCGAAGGTGTCGAGGTCGCCGTGGAGCGCGACGGTTCCCGCTCCGTCGTCCTCCGACAGCCCATCTCGGCCAGCTTCTGCGACGGGCGAGAGCACACCCTTACGCTTCACCGCGGTGGACGTCGCTGCACACTGCTCATAGACGGGCAGTGCCTGGCCGACATGGAGATGCCGCACCCGGCCCAGACTGCTGCCTTCCGGGTAGCCGGCGCGGCAGTGGCAGTCTACGGCATCACGGCGCGGATGGTGACGTGAAGGGCGCGCCGGGCGAGGGGGGCCCGCCCAAGGGGGCTCTCGAGGTGTCGCGGGAGACTCAATGCACCCCGCCTGGAGCACTCTCCGTCAACTCAGTGTCCACACTCGTCAGGCCCACTGCCTACCCGCTGTCGCGCTGATCTGGTGGCACGCCCTCGAGAGCATCTCTTCGTACCGCGTGGTCGGGGTGGTTCTTGCCGATGAACTTGAGCACCCTGACGTTGTTCTCCTGCTTGAGCGTCGAGATCATATCGGTCATCGCGTTGGAGATGTTGATGGCCACCGACTCCATCCGGCTCGCGGCGCTGATCTGCAGAAGCTCATTGGCCCTGCCGGCCGCGACCATCTTGCGGACGGTCAGAGCGTGGTTGGCTACCTTGAGGGCCGCGATTCGGCGGGTGTCTTCCCACATCGAGCAGCAGGCGATGAGGATGAGCGCGTTGACGGCATCGGCGGAAAGGGCGATCTTCTCACCCAGGGCGTCGACGATGAACTCGCGGACGCCGTCGCGGTCCTCCGCCAGCTCGCGCTGCAAGGCGCCGGTCCGCGTGCGCTCGGCGGAGTCCTGTATCTCCTCGGCCGTCTCGCGGATGTGCTCCGGGATGCCTGCCTCATCGTCCATGTCGATGGCGTCGATGTCGCGGAAGACTTTGCGGCGGAGTCCGCCGCGGTCGATGAGTTCGGCCTTGCGGACCTGCCGGCGGAAGCAGCCGGGCAACACCAGGGGAATGTACTGGTCGTTGCGGAGCAGCATCTCGGCCATGCGGCGCGCGGGGACCTCGCCCGCGGTGAGCATCATGATCGATGTCAGCTCCCAGTCCTTGTTCTCCTCGAGCGTCTCGAGACCGTGACGCATCTCCCACTCGAGCGCGCCGTGCATGATGTGCTCCATGCGGTTGGCGTAACGTGCGAGCAATCGCAGGTCCATGCCACTCTCACCCCTGACGATGATGTCTCAGACATCCCCGGTCATTGTATCGAATACGGTCTTCACGCAGTCGTTGGTGCACTGCTCGGTACACGCGGCAACGGCGTCGGTGTCACCCGCGGCGATCAGGGCTTGTACCTGCTCGCGGCACTCGCATGCCTTGCGGCGGAACCCGGCCTCCATCTGGCGGATCTGCCCGATGCGCACGCGACTGGGCATCGAGCGCCGATAGAGGCTCCCGTCGAGCAAGGCTCTCGGTGTCGTCGTGGAGGCGACGAATACAGGCACGTAGGGCGAGCGAAGCGGTATGCCGAGCGCAAACCACGCGCAGGTGAGGTACTCGGGAGCCTCCGGACGACAGTCAACCGAGAGCGAGGAGATCGTCGACGGCATCGAGACTGACTTGATGCGCGACGCCTCCGTGAGTGCCCAGGCATCCAGGTAGCCGGCCATCCGTCCGAGGCCGCTCTCGAGATGCTTGCGCTCGCAGTTGACGATAATCCCGTCTGTTGTGCTTTGTGTCTCGAGCCCGACGTTGTCCTGCACGACCCTGATCACAGTGCCCGCGGCGTCGGAGAACATGTAGTTTGTCTTGATCCTGCCACCGGCATAGAAGCGGTTGTCGCTCCACTCCTGCAGTGTTGCGAGCGCCTGATCGCAGTCCGCGCAGGTCTCGGCGATGTACATGAGGCTGAAGGTGTTCATCAGCCCGTCTCCGTAGAAGTCGCCGGTGGGCGCCCCGGTGTCGGCCGAGCCGGCGAGCCCACGCTCGTTGACGAACATGCACGTCGTCGCATCCGACGTGTCGCCCGTGCCGCACCACGCATACGGCCCGCAGACGCGGCACTCGAGCCTGCGGGTGAAGCAGCACTGCAGGCGGGTGACATTGTCGCGGCTCTTGTGGAAGCTGGTGCCCTCGAACGGCACGTAGCTCCCGGCTGCCGCGTATGAGGTGCACTCGGGCTGCCCCCAGAACAACTCACGGTACTTGCCTATCGCGAAGGCCTTGTAGACCTCGGGGTCGATCCCGGCGGCCCCCGCCAGCGCATCCATCTCATGTTCCCAGTACGGTGCCAGCGTACGGATGATCTCGAGCCCGCGCTGTGACTTCTCGATCGCCGCCGCTTCGTCCAGGCCGTGGGATGAACACGCGCGCAGGAAGTCCGCGACATGCTCACGGGTGATCTCGGCGTTGATTGCGCCGAATGCGGCACCCACCGCCTGCGGTGTGCCGGTGGTGGGGATGGGTTCAAGGATGTCAGGCTTCGCCACTTTGCGACCTCTCCGTTCAGGGCGGTCGCCCGCCCGGTCGTAGTCACTCACTACTCAGTAGTACATGACCTCGAGCCACGCCTCGTAGGCCCAGTTCTGCTCCTCCGCCGTGATACCCAGGGCCGCGTTATCGCCGTAGTCCTTGGCCACAAAGCCGCCGTTGTGTCCGCCCAGCAGATCACGCATCCTGCGGGCGTAAGCCTGGATAGTGTCCTTGTCGCGCGTCTGGAGGACCTTCTGGATGTCGACGGGGCAGTGGAAGACCACGCGCCCTCCGTAGCGCTGATTGAGGCCCTCGACGCCGCCGTATGGTGATTGCTGGTCGAACTGAAAGGCCGAGACACCCGCGCCGATGAGCGGGTCCATTATCGCCTCGACACACCCGCAACTGTGCATCCACACATCCAGCCCCAGCTCCTTGCAGCGGCCGAAGAGCCGCTCGAAGGTGAACAGGAACAGGTCTTTCCACATCGTCGGGCTCACAAGCAGTCGGTCCTGGGTGCCCCAGTCTTCGCAGTAGCTGATCGCGTCGGCCCCGGCATCGGCGTAGAGTTCAACCATGCGGATCATCAGGTCGTTCACGCGCGTGTTCAGCTCCCTGACGTGGTCGGGGTAGAGCGCGCAGTCCTCGAGGAAGACATCCATCCGGCGCATCTTCCGGGAGATGTTGAATGCGCAGCCATGGATGCCGCCGACGCGGTACATGTGCGCGTTCTGGGCAAACAGCTCCTTCGCGCGCACGTAGCGGGCCGGGTCATCCAGCGGCGGCAGCTCCAGATTGTCGAGTTGCGCCCAGTCCTTGATGACGCCCTCGACGACCTCGCCGGAGTGCTTCGGATCAGCCTTGGACCACAGATTCCCCCAGATGTCGTACCAGTAGGGCCTGCCGTCCTTCTCGTAGGGACGCTCGTCGAAATCCGGGTCGGCGGTCAGGCCCGCCCCGAACATGTCATTCATCCGCGGCACGCCGTTGAGGGCGCTGAAGGTCATGCCGATGCGTTCAGGGCCGGAGAAATCGACAACTCGGCGGATGATCTCATTGCTTGTCATGGCGGCAGTCTCTCCCTGCTACGGTTGCCTTGTCGTGCTCCACCCTATTGTGCCGGGCCTGTCACAGGCTGTCCCATCGCGTCGTGGGTCACGTGATTGCCATCCCTCTCGGGGACGACATAGCGTGCGAACCAGTCCGACAGGGCGGCTCTGAGGTCGCTCTCGGTCCCGGCCAGCGCCGGGTCACCGATGCGGTTCTCCCGTTCGTCTGGGTCATTCACCAGGTCCCACAGGTCATTCGGGCCGTCGGGATGGCGCTGCACGTACTTGTACTCACGCGTGCGGATCATCCGTACCGGGCCGTACTCGTCATACACAACAACAACCTCGGGGCAGTTACGGTCGTCGCCCAGCCAGCTCGGCATGAAGCTCGTGCCGGGGAGGTTCTGCTCCCACGGGGTGCATTCGCCCAGACCGACATAGTCGAGAAGTGTCGGCATGAAGTCGTACGTCGCCATCATGACGTTGCTGACGTGCCCCTGTGGGATGCGCCCGGGGTGAGAGACAACGAACGGGACGGTGATCGAGTTCTCGTACATGTTGCGCGGGCATGTGCCGTTGCCCTTGCCCCAGAAGCCGTGGTGCCCGCATGAGAAGCCGTTGTCGGAGCAGAAAACGATCAACGTGTTCTCGCGCAGGCCGAGTTCCTCGACGCGGTCGATGATCCGGCCCACGTTGGTGTCCATCGCCGTGACGGCGGCGAAGTAGCCCTTCAGCATCTCGCGGTTGTTCAGGCAGTTGTCGGTGAGGCTGATGGCCCACGGATGCCGCGGCTCCTGCGGGCATGTATCGAACGCGCAATCATCATACGAATCCACGACATCTTGCGGATGACCGGTCCAGGGGCTGTGCGGAGCCGTGTAGTGCACGCTCAGGTAGAACGGATCACTGTCCGCGGCATGGTTGTCGAGGTAGCCGAGGGCTTCGTCAGTGATGATATCGGTGATGTAGCCCTCCTCGATCACCAACTCGCCGTCGCGGATCATCGGTGCGGCGTTGTAGTCGCCGCCACCGCGCTCATGCACATACCAGAAGTCGAGGCCGTGCTGCGGGCGGAAGCTGTCACCCATGTGCCATTTGCCGGAGATACCGCAGTGATACCCGTTGCCGGCGAGCACATCAGTGTAGGCGACTTCATCCGCGAGGAACTCAACGGCGCCTTCACCCGAGTTGCCCTCGTGGATCCAGTCATGGACCCCGTGCTGGGAGTTGATGCGCCCTGTGAGGAAGGTCGCCCGGCTTGGTGAGCAGACCGGGCAGGCCACGTAGAAGTTGGCGAAGCGGACGCCTGTGTGTGCGAGCCGGTCGATATTGGGAGTCCGAATCTCGCTATTGCCGTAGCAGCCTGCGGCCCACGGGCCCTGGTCATCAGTCAGGATGTAGATGATGTTGGGGCGCTCGGGCGTCACACGCTGTTGTGCCATGGTCTATCCCCTTCACTGCGGCAGACGGACGCGGCCCTACCCGCAGACGAGTATGACATTGCCGAACGGTGTCGGGTCCCCGGTACGGACGCCGGCCTTGCACAGCGCGGCGATGTGCTTGAACGCGACGTGGCTCTCACATGGTTCGACCCGTGCTTTCGGGCACATCTGCCTGAGTACCTCGACGCGCTCGGGCACGGCCGTGTTGGCCTCCGCGGCAATGATGATGCGGTCCCAGGAGAAGTCGGTCGAGATAGCATCCAGCACGTCCGGCACAGTCGGCACGCCGGGCTTCACGGCCAGGTCCAGGTTATACTGCAGCTCCGGCATCGGAAAGCCCATGTCGGAGATCACGATCATGTCGGTGTGGCCGAGATTGCGCAGGATGTAGGCCAGTTCCGAGTTGAGCAGCCTGCTGCCGCCCTCCGGCTCCGCCATCTCATCGGCGCCGGAGGCGAAGAAGGCGGCGACACCCTCCGCGGTGAGCGCGTCCCGCATGCTGGGGGCGGGGCGCTTGAGCAGGACACCGCCCGAGGGCAATGGCCCAACGGCCTCCCAGCCATCCCTGCCGAGTTCGATGATCTGCTCGATGCCGGTCGCTTCGCAATACTCAAAGCCGGCCATGGTGGGTCACTCCCTATGCAGAAAATCCAGCGTATCGCGCCGGGCAAGGATGCATGGCCTACCCGCCGGCCACCCACTCCGGCTTTACGAACTGCTCCAGATGCCGGAGGCTGATGACAAGGCCCTCATTCTCTCTCGCGCCGTGGTAGACCGGGTCGTGACGGCCCTCGATGTCCAGATTTCCCTCGTAGCCGACCTCGACCAGTGCGGAGATGACCTCACTCCACTTCACCACACCCATGCCGGGGGTGCGATGGCGAACCGCGCCCGGCTCGAGTATCCCGTTGCGCCGCACCGCGCGCCAGTCGATCTCGGCGTCCTTGGCGTGGACGTGGTAGATGCGCTCGCCCCAGTCATGGATGACCTGCAGGTAGTCGATCAGCAGGCAGACCAGGTGCGACGGGTCATACTCGAGGCCGAGGGCCGGGGAGGGAACCGCCTCGAACATCAGCTCCCAGGCTCTGGGCGTATAGGCGATGTTGACGCCGCGGAAGGGGAAGTAATGGAACATCGGGCAGTTCTCGAAGGCGATCCGCAGGCCGCGGTCCTCCGCGATTGCAGCTCCCTCCGTCCAGACGCTCTCGAACAGCGGGATGTTCTCGGGGATATCGAGTTCGGGGTTGCGCCCGGCAAAAGCGCCGATCGTGTCGACGCCCATCTGCTCCGCGACATCATACAGCAACCGGAAGTACTCGACGTTCCTGCGCGCAGTCGCCTCGTCGGCGTCGAGCTGGTTCACATAGCAGCCCAGCGCGGAGACCTCGATGCCTGCCTCGGCGTACTTGTCCCTCGCCCGGAGCACCTCGTCAGCACTCGTGATCGTCGGGTCGAGTGGGTCACCCGGCCAGATGAGCAACTGGATGCTGCCGAAGCCCGCCTGCTTCGCGAAGGCGATCTCACTGTCAGAATAGCGACACAGATACCCGATGCGCATGTACTCATTCTCCCGGTGCTGCTACAGCGGCAATGTCACGGCTTCACCCAGTGCGGCCGACTGGTATGCGGCGAGCGCGACCTCCATCGCCTTGAGCCCGTCGCGGCCGGTTATCGGCATTGGCGCTCCGGTTGCCACGGCATCGCAGAATGCGTCGACGAGCCCGTCGTCCAGGTTCGCGCCGTAGCCCGCCCAGCTGTAGCCTGAAGCGTCGTTCTGGTACACGTGCAGCTTCTCACTGAACAGGTCGATCCACAGATTGCCCTCGGTGCCGACCACCGCCAGCGTCGCATCGCCCCATGTGGGGTAGTGGGGTGGCCGCGACCATGAGCAGTCGAGCGTCGCAATCGCCCCGCCGGTGAAGTCCATGGTGATCAGGCCCGCGTCGTCACACCTGAGCTGCGGGTTGAAGAAGCGGTCCATCTCGCAGTAGACGGAGGCGACCTCATCGCCCGTGATATCGCGCATGAGGTCGGTGATGTGGACCGTGTGGTCGATAGTCGCTCCGCCGCCTGAGAACTGGGGCTCGACAAACCACCCGCCCGGATTGCGGCCACGGTTGGTGCCCTTCATGGCGAGGATATCACCGACCTGGCCCTGCTGAACCAGTCTGCGCGCCTCGATGTACGCGGGGCCGTAGCGGCACGGAAAGGCCGTCATCAGACCCACGCCGGCGTCGGCGCACGCATTGATCATCGCCTGTGCATCCTCGACGGAGATGCTGATCGGCTTCTCGCACATCACGTGCTTGCCGGCCGCCGCCGCGCGCAGCGTCGCGTCCCTGTGGAGGGCGTTCTCGGTGCAGATGATCACGGCGTCAATGTCGGCCTCGAGCAACGCGTCGACGGAGCCGAAGTACTCACACTCGTAGGCCTCCGCCATCTGCTTGCCGCGTTCCGAGTCATCATCGCTGATGCCGGTAAGCAGCGCGTTGGGGTTTGATTGCACACACGCCGCGTAGCTGGCGGCATGCATGTGGGCGAAGCTGATCATCCCGATTCTAACCGGCATCTGCATCGCCTCCGAATCTGACAATCTCTCCGGTCTCGGCCGACCGGCAGGCGGCGAGGGCAAGCTCGAGTGCGGCGAACGCGTCCCGAACCGTGACAGGCGGCTCAGTCGAGTTCGTAACCGCCTCGATGAAGGCCTCCGCCTCGAGCAGGTATGGCGACTTCGATGGACTCGAGGGCACCTGTGTGGCCGCGAGACCATCCTGTGAGCCACGCCTCTGCACCACCAGTGTCGCGTTCTCGGTGCTGTTATGCTCGATCAGACCGTTGCTGCCGGCAATCTCGAAGCTCGTGCGGAATGCTCCGACGTCGGCCCAGGAGCCCTCGACATGGGCGATGGCACCCTCGGCGAAGCGTACCGAGGTGAGGCTGTAATCGAGATCGGGCATGTGCCGGTGCAGACTGCGCGAGTAGACGGTAGTGGCCTTGCCGAAGGTCCAGAGCAGCCAGTCGAAGTCGTGTATGACCATATCGAGGGTGACGCCACCGCTCAACTCGTAGTCTCGGAACCAGCTTCCGGGGCCGCCGGGGAGAGTGTTGATCCGGCTTGTGCGGACCATCCCCGCCTTGCCGATGGCGCCGCTCTGAATCTCAGCGGTGGCGGCGGCATACTCGGGGAAGAAGCGGAGCACGTGGCCGACCACCATGGAGACCCCGGCCTCATCGACGGCCTTCACGATCCGTTCGCCCTGTTCGAGCGTGCGCGCGAGCGGCTTCTCGCAGAACACGTGCTTGCCGGCCTGAGCGGCCATGCAGCAGTAGTCGGCATGCGCGGGGGTCGGGCAGGCGACGATCACGATGTCAACGTCGGCAAGGGCGCTCTCGGGGTCGGAGACGGCCTCCGCGCCGAGGTCGGCGGCAGCGGTTCGGGCCGCCTGCTCGAGTGCGTCATGGACCTTCGTGACCCGGCATCCGTCAATCTGGTTGAAGTTGCCGGCGTGCATACGGCCCATCGTGCCCGCCCCCACAAGGGCGATGCTGAGCATACGAGTTCACCTCCATCGAGGGATACCGGTGACCTGGGAACCAGGGGCTGATACCGGCGAGGATTTCGCCGCGGGCGGCCGGGCAACCTTCACGCAGCGCGGCCCTGACGCTACACGGCGGCGGCGGTGCGGCGCAGGAATTCGACGGCCGCGCCATAGCCCTGCGGGTGCTTGAACAGGAATGAGCCGGAGACGAGTATGTCGGCGCCGGCCCGGATGACATCGGCCGCCGTGTCTTCGTTGACCCCGCCGTCGACCTCGATCTTCGTGCTGTGGCCTCCCGCATCGATCATCTCGCGCAGATGGGCGATTCGCTCGACTGTCTCGGGGATGAACTCCTGGCCGGAGTAGCCCGGGAAGACCCCCATGATCATCACCACATCGCACTCAGGCAGCAGGGGGGCTACGCTCTCGATGGGCGTATCCGGGTTCACGACGATGCTCGCGCGGCACCCGAGGTCGTGGATGCGGCGGACATACTCGGCATGTCTGTCTGTCACCTCATACTGGAAGTGGATGACATCGGCCCCGGCGCGGGCGAAATGCTCGAAGTGCTTCTCGGGGTTGGTGAACATCAGGTGGCAGTCGAAGATGCGGTCAGAGAGCGGCCGGAGCGCCGCGGCAACCATCGGACCGTAGGTCACCTGCTCAGTGAAGTGGCCATCCATGCTGTCGAAGTGAATATACTCGCAGCCCGTCTCGTGGAGCCTGTGTATCTCCGCTTCGAGGCAGCGAAAGTCCGCGCTGAGCATGGACGGTGAGACGATGATGGTGCGCGGCATTCCTTTAGGCCCCTATTCGTGCTCTGATCTGTCAACGGGATAGCCCGGGCGGACCGGCATCAGTCGCTTCGCGGCGAACTGGTGGACGCTCCGTGCGGCGGCGTGGCCGATGTAGTCCATGGCAGGGTCGTTGATGGCGACCGCGACGATGTGCCCGCGCCGGGCATCGACGGCCAGGCGGGTATCGCCGAGCTCGAACACCTCGGAGGTCTTCTCAGATCGACGTGCCAGCAGCCGGATGCGTTCACAGGCCGCCTGCGGGTCTTGCCGCCAGATGCCCCCACCCCAACACAGGTGGCCCGCGCAGAGCGCCACGCCGGCAATGGCGGGGTCCTCACACATGCGGTCCAGGGCGTCGTCGGGGCTTTCAACGCCGCGCAGACTGCGCAGTTGGCCGATGCGGACGCGCTCGGTCTCATCCTCGATCCCGCCCAACGTGGCGGCAGCCACGGGGCCGGCAAGCAGCCCGATCGCGGCCTGGAACATGAAGCCGGGCAGGTAGTCTGTGAGCGCGTAGAACATGCCGTCCATGCCGGACAGAGTTGAGCCTGGAAGCGCCGAGTAGGCCATGCCGGTGAACAGCGCCGTGACGAAGTGCGCCATGGCCATGGCAGCCAGTACGCTCAGCGCGCGGAGCAGGTTCGGGTAGGTGCACATCAGGGCCGTGATCACGTAGGCCGCGGCCACCCCTACCATGGCCGCGCCCGGCACCTCGTAGACACAGTGGCTCGGGTCGGGGTTGATGATGACGGTCAACAGCACCACAAAGAGGCCCGTCAGCACAACGGCCGGCAGGGCTGCTCGGTCTCCGGCGCTGATCATGCTCGCTCCCCCCGCACCGCATCACGCATCTTGGTCACGGTGACATTCGCCGCGCCCATCTTGGCCGCCGTCTCGGCACTGACCGCGACGAGCACCTCACCGGCTGGGCCGCAACTGCCTACGACCAGGCCTCCGTCGGCGCCCTCGACCAGAATCCGCTCAATGACACCGGTACCAGCGTAGACGGCCGCGGTAAGCGCGTTCTCGAACACCGACTCGCCCGCCGAGGCCACAAGGCCCGCACACGCCAGCCCATCCATCAAGAGAACCATGCGGTCGCGCCCGCCGAAGGCTCCGGCGCGCAGACCGAGTTGCTCGGCCGTCTGCCGCTCGACATCCGCATCCGGCTGCAGCGCCGGCAGGTCGGGTACCGCGATGGGGCAGACTCCTGCGCCGCGCATCTGACGCGCGACCGACTTGACGCGCTGGGCCGCGACCCGCAGCCGGCCCATCTTGATCCCGGCCTCCGCGCGCAGCACGAGCAGAGCCGACCCGTCCGTAGACACGCCCGCCACCAGCGTGCCCCTGTCACCAACGATGACCAGGCTCTGCGGCTCGCCGGCGCCGACCGCCGACGTGGCCGCCGCCATGGATCCGAGGAGCCGCTCGAGATCATCGAGGACCTCCGCGCCGTAGCGCTTCACCAGGCCCGGCATGCCGATCAGGGCGCAGGCCCGGCCACTGGACGATGCCCCGGTCTCGACGGGCTCCTGCTGGGCGATGTCGGCAACAGCGCCGCGGATGACAACATCGACTGCCGCCGGCAGAGCCCCGGGCTGTGCTGCCACCGCCGCGGGTTGCTGGTCCGGCGTCGGCTGCTCGTCAATGCGGAGCTGCGCGGGCTGGGCCTCTGTCGTCGCCTGCTCCTCCACGACCTCGGCGGGCGCCACCGCGACGGCGTCGGGCGTTTCGACTGGCACGGGCGTCTCGACGGGCGCCACGGACACCACAGGTGGCGCCGCCGGCTCCGGTGGAGCCGATGGTGCAACCGGCTCGGGTGGAGGCGTGGGTGNNGTGGCGGAGTCGGTGCGACGGGCTCCGGTGGCGCGACAGGCTCCGGTGGCGGTGGTGGACCCGGAGGCTCGGGTGGCGCCTCGATCGCCGGCGTCTCCGGCTGAGACACATCTGTCTCGGGCGCAGGCGCAGGGGCAGCGACCGGAGCAGGCTCAGGTACCGTCGCGATCAGCGGGAGTTCATCCTCTATCTCGGCCGGCGGCTCTTCGAACACCGGCAGACCGGTCGCGGCAGGCGCCGCGTCCCCTGCCCGAACAACGGGCTCAGACTCAACCGACTGCGCTTCCGCCGCTGGAGGCTCTGCAGGCTCCGGCTGCACCGGCTCCTCCTTCGGCATCGGCGCCGGCGCGTGTGTATCGGGCACCGGGGCGCTCTCGGCCTCGGTCGGTCTGGCCTGCACGACGGNNCGCACGGGCAGGTACGCCTGACGGAGTGTCTGGGGCTCGGGGTCGGCGTGATCGAACACGGTGTCCTCAGCCTCGAGGTCAAGTGCGGGGGCACCGGGTGCGACCGGCTCCTCCTTTGGGGCCACAGTGGCTACTGAAGCCGCCGGCTGTGGCGCCGGCACATCCACAGCCGGGAAGTGGTCCGTGGTATCACCCGGCTCGTCGTAGGTCGGCAGCGGCTCGGGTACCGTCACCTCCGGGCGCTCACGCGGGAGGTCCTCCGGGGCGATCACGGCGTCGACCCCGTCACGGTCTGGCCTCTCCTGCATCCAGGAGGGCAGTGGGGTCGAGGCCACCGCGACTGCGGGCGGCCCCGTCGGTTCCGGAGCGGGCGGCGGCTTCATGGCCGGCATTGCAGGCTCCGCGGGGGCCGGCGGCAGTTGAGCTTCCACAGGCTCCGAGGGCTGGGGCGGCGCCGGCTCCTCCGGCGGCATATAGGCAGTCTCCGATCGCGGCGCCGGCGGCGCGAGAGGCTCCGGCTCACGTAGAACAGCGGGCACTGCCTGTGGCACCGGCTGATCGGGTCGTTCCATGAGTGCGGAGAGCAGCTCCTGCTGCCGCTCCTCCTGGGTCACGCCATCCTCGGGCATCTGTTCATCGAATGGCTCGGGTGCGTAGGCCTCGGTGGCCGGTCGCTCACGCCGTGGGCGTCGGCCGGGCCTGGGTTCCTCGAGCGCTGCCCTTACCAGCCACAGGAAGACGCCCATCAGCCCGATGTGGATGATGGCGACCCACCACAGCCCGCTGTAGAAGTCCATCCATACCTCTTTGAGCGGCATGGTGGCGCCGGCGACGAGCTTCGCGGCGGCGAGAGCCATCATCAGACGCGTGCCGGCTGCCACGAACGCTGCCAGGACCGTTCTCCCCGGAGGCACGATCCTGTCCGTCGGCAGCAGGAGAATCACCGTGTAGACCAGCAGTTCGAAGACGACCAGAATGCCAATCAGCTTCGCCGAGGACTCGGCCTCCCACATGCGGAGGCTGTCCGCCCACACCGCAAGCGTAATGCCGATGATGAAGACGCTGAGCAGCCACATCAGTACCAGCTTGAGCGTGACAGGGGTCACGTTCGCATTGCGGGGGTCCGGCACTCTTGCCACCTCCGAAGTACAACCTGCACGCACACATCACCACGTCGGCACCCGCCGACGTATCACCCGAAAGAGACTTGACCGAGAAGGGAATCCATCGCAACACCCTCCCCCGTTGCATGGCCCTGCCGATGCGACACCGGGTCCATTGGTCCAATGGTCTCCAGTGTAAGGAGAGTTCCCCGGCGCCCGCCTGTGTTCCTTCCCGTTTGCCGTCCGGGAGCACCCCGTGCTACAATCCGCCACAGTCACGCCGAAGGGAGCAACGCAGGGGGAGATAGTGCGCAAGCAAACGAACTCACTCAACGATCTCAGCAACAGGGAATGGCTGCGAGAGACCAAGAGCTTCTGGCATGCCGAAGGCGATGACGGGTCTGCGTGGACACAGGAGCGACGCCTCCAACTGTCCGAGTGGGTGCGGGAGACCTTCGGCGACGAAGAAGCCGAAGCGCTGCTGCACCAGCTCATCCCCGGAACGCTCTACAGCACGGCCCCTCCGAGGGATGAACTCAAGCTCCGGCACCCGGCCACCTACTCGGAGCGCGACATCGAGCGCCTCGTCAGGCTCTTCACCAAGTCCGGCCAGACTGTCCTCGACCCCTTCGTCGGCACCGGCTCAACACTGCTGGCCTGCCATGCGTGCGAGAGGGCGGGCATCGGCATCGAGCTGATCGAGCAGTGGGCGGACGTCTCCCGTCAGCGACTCTGTAATGCCGGGGTCACCGACGGCACACAGCAGGTCATCCAGGGCGATGCGGTGGCCGAACTGGGTCAACTGCCGGAAGCGTCCGTCGACTTCGTGGTGACCAGCCCGCCGTACTGGAACATCCTGGGCAAGGACGCAGGCATGAAGGCCCAGGCGGAGCGGGTCGAGCGCGGCCTCGCCACCCGCTACAGCGACGAGAACGCCGACCTGGGCAACATCTCCGATTACGAGCAGTTCCTGACAGGCCTCGGGCGCGTGTTTGCCGGCTGCGAGCGGGCGATGCGCCCCGGCGCCTACCTCGCATGCGTGGTGTGCGACTTCCGACACGGTCCGAAGTTCTACCTCTACCATGCCGACGTCGCGCATGCTATCGAGGCCGCCGGCCTGGCTATCAAAGGCGTGACGGTGCTGCTGCAGGACTCGAAGAACCTCTACCCGTTTGCGATTCCGTACGCGTTCGTGTCCAACGTTCATCACCAGTATATCCTCATTCACCAGAAGCCCGCGGAGAAGCGCAGCAGCGCGAAGCGGAAGCGCCCGGCGGAGGCAGACCAATGCTGAATGCAGAGCGACGTCGGAGACTACTCGAAGTGGCACGCCAATCGATCAGGGCGGCGGTGACCCGCGACCGACCCCCGGACTTGCGCAGCGACGATCCAGACCTCATCGGCATCCAGGGGGCCTTCGTGACGCTCAAGCAGCGGGGTGAGTTGCGGGGCTGCATCGGCTACATCGAGGGGGTTGCGCCGCTGCTCGAGACGGTCGCCGAAATGGCACAGGCGGCCGCCCTCCACGACCCGCGCTTCCCCGCGGTGACCGCGGACGAGATAGACGAGCTGGAGATTGAGGTATCGGTGATGTCGCCGCTGCAACCGGTGGATGACGTTGGGGAGATACAGATCGGCCGCGATGGCCTGGTGATCAGCAGCGGCGGCTCGCGCGGGCTCCTGCTGCCGCAGGTGGCCGTCGAGTGGGGCTGGGATGTGGAGGAGTTCCTCCAGCACACCTGCATGAAGGCGGGCCTGCCAGTCGACGCCTGGAAGGGTGACTGCGTCATCGAGCGCTTCGAGGCCGAGGTCTTCGGGGAACAAGACTCTATCGGGTAGCCGCCTCGTCGGCCGCGAGCCTCACCTGCCGCCGAAAAGGACCACTGCGTACATCGCGACGGCCACTGCCCAGTGCAGCAGCCAGCAGCCGAGAACGGACTTGCTGCGGTAAGCCATCAGTCCCAGCGCGACGCCGGCGATGATCGCCCCGTAGCTCTCGAGTGCCGGCTTGTTGTAGTGCATCATCACGAACGGCACCATCTGGATGATGATCGCATGGTTGCCGAGGCTGCGGNNAGCCCGAACAGCATGAAGCCCCGGAAGAAGAACTCCCACGCGAAGAAGTAGAGCCCCCACCCCGCCGTGAAAACCAGAAAGCTCACGGCGTCCCGCCCGGCCCACTGGTGGAAGGAGTAGTAGTCCTGGAAGCTCCCGAGGCTCGCGGCGATCAGTATCCCGAACACCATCACGCCACCGAAAGCCAGTGACCACTGAGCCCACATCCGGGCCTTCCCCAGTTGGAGGCCGAACTCTGAGAGCCGCTGCTTGAGGACCAGCCGGATGAAGAGCGCCGGCAGGCCGAAGAGTACAACGAAGTTGATGGCCATCCAGGCGAGCAGGCGGTCCTTCGGGTCAAACAGGCAACGGAGGTTCGTGTGGTAGTGGACGGCCGTCAGGAGCACGGTTGAGAAGACGATGATGACCGGCTCACGCCAGCTCAGCGGCGGCCGACCGGTGACGAGCGGCGTCGGGGTGGGGTGCAGGCTCGGATAGTCGTTCACTGCGATTGCCACACTTTCAGCCCGGCCATGTCGAATGAGAAGTCAAGAATGTGAGAGTCCATCTGTTCGAGGGCGCGGCGGATGTTCGACTCCGTATCCGGCGCGGCCAGAAACAGCAGGCAACCGCCGCCGCCCGCGCCGCAGACCTTCGCGCCAACGGCTCCCGCGGCCAACGCGGCAGTCTTGAGCGCCTGCATCTTGTCAGTCACCACTCCGGGAGCAAGCTGCTCGCGCGCGGCCCACTCCTCCAGCAGCAGTTCTCCGAACCACTCGGTATCGCCGGCCAGGAAGGCGCGATAGATGTCGCGTGCCACCCGCTTGACCGTCCGCAGCGCGCTGCACACCGTCTCGTGGCCTTCCTTGTAGGCGGTGATCATGCGGTCGTTCGTGTCACCCGACAGCCGCGATTGCCCCGTATAGCACAGGATCAGGTGCTTCTCGAGGTCATAGCGCAGCCCGTCGGGGATCGCCACCGGCTCGACGGCCACCTTGCCACGGTCGTAGAACTCCATGTAGTTGAAGCCGCCCAGTGCCGCGGCGTACTGGTCCTGCTTGCCGCCGATGATGCCAAGCTCGTGCTCGAGATCGCAGGCCATGTCGGCAATCTCAAAGCGGCTCAGCTTGCTGCGCTCATGCCCCTGGGCGAAGGCGCGCAGGTAGTCGAGCAGGCCGAGCAGGGCTACGCCGACGGAGGCCGAGGAGCCGGTTCCCGAACCCGGCGGCGCCTCGCAGCGGACCGCTATCTGCATGCCGCCGTCGAGGTTCATCTGCCGCACGGCGGCCTTCAGCAGGTCGAGGTTGCCGTCATACTCGAGGTCGCGGATGTCGGCGGCCTCGACGAACTCCTCGAGGTCCTGGGACACAATGCGCACCCCCGCCTGGTCCACGGGCGCATAGGTGCAGTAGGCATAGCGGTTGATCGCAGCATTGATGACCGCCCCTCCCTCGATCGAGGCAAAGGCCGCCAGGTCGGTGGTACCCCCGGCGAAGTCGATGCGCGTCGGTGTTCGGCTGCGTATGACCATGCGAGATTCCTCCAGTGCATTCCGCACTCGAAGTGACGCCTTGCGCCACACCTCAAACCCGTTCAACCCCACCGCGCAGGGCGCGAGTGTTAGTGGGTGAAACGTATCAGCATAATGTCGCCTTCCTCGACGACGTAGTCCGCGCCTTCGAGCGAGACGGCCCCCCGTTCGCGGCATTCGGCCTCGGATGAGCACTGCAGGAGCACCGATGCCTTGATGACCTCCGCCCGGACGAAGCTGTCGGCGAGGTCGGTATGTATCTTGCCGGCAGCTTCGCGGGCACGCGTGCCTCTTTGGACAGTCCACGCGCGCGCCTCGTTGTGGGCCGCGGTGTAGAATGTCACGGCACTGACCGTCTCGTAAGCGGCCCGGATCAGACGATCGCGCGCCGATGCCTCGAGGCCGAAATCGGCCAGGAACGCGCCGCGCTCTTCGTCGCCAAGCGCGGCAAGCTCCTCCTCGAGTTCCGCGCAGAAGACCAGTGACGGAAGTCCGAGGGAGTCGGCGTACTCGCGTGCCGTGGCGATGCTCTCGCCCTTGAGATCGTCCTCGCCGACGTTGAACACCACCAGCATCGGCCGCGCGGTGAGCAGTCTGAAGCCGCGCAGTGCCTTCTGCTCCTCGGGGCTCAAGTCCAGGCCGGCAACCAGCCCGCCGGCCGCCAGATGATCGTGAGCCTTCTGCAGCGTGTGGAGCTCGAACTGGCCACGATCCACCTTGGGGCCGGACTGGATGCGCTCGATTCTCGTGGCAATCACATCCAGGTCGGTGAGTGCCAGCTCCAGGATCAGTGTCTCGAGGTCGCCGCGTGGATCAAGCTCTCCGCCGGTGTAGTCCATGCTGCCGAAAGCCTGAATGACCAGTGCGAATGCGTCCGCATCACCGGCCAATTGGCTGAGATGGCGTTGCCGGCCGGCCACATCCTCACCCTTGCTCAGCGCGGTTATGTCGACGAGGGCAAGCTCCGCCATCGTCACCTTCTTCGAGTGGTAGAAGTCGGCGATCTGCCGGAGGAGCTGGTCTGGCACCTTGAGCACGGCGATGTCGTCGCCTGAGTGCCGCTCCTGCCCGCGGCCGGTGACCGCGCGGAACACTGAGCTCTTGCCGCTGCCCGGCAGGCCGAGAAGTCCGATCTTCATCCGCCTATCTTCCTTCGAGTTGCGCCAGTGCCGCAATCGCGGCATCGACATAGCGTTCGCCACTGCCGGGCGCAAGCCGGCTCGTGCGTTTGAGTGTCAGTTCATAGCCGCCCTCGGCATAGGCCAGCAGCGGCCCCAGGTAGCCCAGGCAGCCGTTGGCCAGCGACACCACCATGGTGTTGCGGCCGACTGCAGCCTTGATCGCCAAGCCCAGCTCGCAGAAGGGCTGCAGCGGCGCGGCGGTGAGCCTCATCCGCCCGATGCGCACCGATTGCAGTTCGCACGGCACCATCGACCCACTCTCGGCAACCATGGCATCAAGCAGCACGAGTTCCCGCGCGTATATCTGCTCGGTCGTGAGTTGCCCCTCAGCGTGCTCCCACAGCGCAGCGGCCTGCTCGAGTTCATCCGGCTCAGGTCGGCGCACCGGCAGCCGCGTGGTGTCGATGCGCGACGCGACCGGGGCGGCGACATCGGCCGTGCGCGCGACCGTCCGGAGAACCTGTTCCGCGGCGGCCGCGAGCTTCCTGCCCGTCTGCTCGGTGTAGTCGGGACCGGTGTACTTGCCCCTGTCGCCGGGATCGCTGAAGTCGATCTGGTTGATGTCGCCCATGGCTCCGTTGAGAAACACCACAGGCATACCCAGATGGCGCTCAATGGCCCCGGAGTAATCGGCCGAATAGGACAAGCCGGACATGAACGTGGTGTGACAGGTGTAGTTGAGCACGGCGCCGAGTGGGGTACCGCTAAGGTCCCAGACCCCTATCACCGACAGCTCGTCGTCCACAGGTCCGGCGGGACGTATGCGCTGTTCGAGCGGGATGCGGCCCGGGTTCGTCTGCACTGTGCCGTCGGCGATGTGCCATCGTCGATTGTGGCCTATGCCCTCGACCGTCGCGCTGCCCGAGCCGACGGTGGCATCGGTGGCGTTCTGACATGCGCAGATGACCGCGGTCGCCGCCTGCTCCGCCACCCACGTGCAATACCACGGGTGCTTCTCACTCATCAGCACATCGCCCGTCGGCCCGCCCGTGTGCGTGTGAGTGGCCGCGATCAACACGCTCGAAGCAGGCAGGCCCGTGTGCTCGCGCACCAGGGCCCTGGCTGTTGCCGCCACGTCATCATCAAACGAGACGCAGTCGATCGAGACGATGGCCACCGCCGCATCTGCCGCCTCGATGTACACCGCGTTGGTGCGCAGGTCGTCGGCTATGCCTGTCGCGAAGCGTTTCTGGAACCCGCCCGGCATTTCGTAACCGACCGGAGGCGTGATTGTCCTGCTGAAGAAGCCTGCTCGCATCTGCTCACCTCATTCGGGCCTCTCGAGCCCCTGCCACGTCTACTGAAGCTGTCTCTGCCAGTCACGCCACGTCTCGAGCAGTGCGGCCTCCGGGATCGGCCCGGCACGCAGCACGCGCGGCGGCGAAGCGGTCAGGTCGAAGACCGTGGACGCCCGCCGCATCGGGCACGGTCCCGCATCGACCACACAGGCTACCCCGTCAATGAGGCGGCGGTCAAGCTCATCCAGCGCCGTAGCGGGGTCGACATCCGACATGTTGGCGCTGGTCGCAATCATCGGTTGTCCGAGCCGCTCGAGCAGCACGAGCGTGAACGGATGGTCGGGCACGCGCACCCCGACCGAATCGCGGCCACCGGTGACTATGTCCGGGAGCGTCGCGGCCCTGGGAACGACCAGGGTCAGCGGCCCGGGCCAGAAGCGCCGGGCCAGTGCCTCGACAACAGGATGAATCGCCGCCACGCAGCCTTGTAGGGCCTCCAGTGACGCGCCGATGATCGGCAGGGGGCGCCCCTCGTCCCGCTGCTTGAGCTTAAACAGCCTGCGCGCTACCGGCTCTGATACCCGCCCCGCCAGCCCATACACCGTCTCGGTGGGGATGATGATGAGCCCATCGCTCTCGACGGCCTCCATGGCCCGCTCCACGGCCTCCTGCAGGCCGGTCTCCGCAAGCCGGATCAGTTCACCCATCGGCCTCACCGATGACGATGCGGGGATGGCCGGAGTAGTCATTGTGCACCCGCCATATCAGGTCGGGACGCGACTCTCGCATCAGGTGTACCACCTCTGCCTGATCGTAGCCGATCTCGAGGCCCACCAGCCGCACCGCGTGCATCAGTCTCAGCGCATCGGCAATACTCCGGTACGCTCCGAGCCCGTCGGGCGTCGGGCTAAGCAGGGCCGTGCGCGGCTCGTAGCGGATGATCTCGGGCGCGAGCGTGGCGTACACGTCGGGACGAACGTAGGGCGGGTTGCTGATGATATACTCGATGCGCCCGGCAGCCTCCCGGCCAAGCCAGTCGAGGAAGCTCCCGCGGACCGCCGACACGCGCCCGAGCAGACCAAGCGCGGCGGCATTCTCGGAAAAGAGCATAAGAGCCGCCGGTGATATGTCACAGCCGACGACAGACAGCTGGGGAAGCTCGTGGGCGACTGAGAGCCCCAGCACGCCGCTTCCGCACCCGATGTCGATNNCTGCGCCGGGCGGTACCCGGCGACGCGATGGATGAACATCTCCGCGAGAAGTTCGGTCTCGGGCCTGGGCGACAACGCGCGGGCGTCGACCATGAACCGCAAGCCCATGAATGTGACGCTACCGATGACGTAGTTCAGCGGCATCTGATGCGCGCGCAGGGAGACGAGATGGTCGATAGTGCGGCTCTGGATCGCGGAGACCGGTTCCCTGCTCGAGACGATGGCGCCGGTCTCGGTGTCGAGTACGTGGGCGGCGATGACCTTGGCCTCGAAGCGGGGGGCCTCGATGCCGGCCTGTGTCAGCCTGTCCATTGCGCGGTTAAGCACCGCGCCGACGGAGGTCGGGGCGTGAGGATAGAGGGCTTTCATCTGCGACTCCGGGTCGCTTACTGATTCTCACCGGCGGCCGCTTGCGCCAGGCGTTGCTGGTAGTGGGCTTCCTGCAGTGCCTCGACCAGCTCGTCAATCTCACCCGCCAACAGCGCCGGGAGGTTGTGAAGCGTGAGACCGATGCGGTGGTCGGTCAGTCGATCCTGGGGGAAGTTGTAGGTCCGGACCTTCTCACTTCTGTCGCCCGAGCCGATCTGCGACCGGCGCGAGGCGGAGATCTCGGCCTGTTGTCTCTCTATCTCGGCTTCGTACAGCCTGGCCCGAAGCAGCTGCATCGCGCGCTCGCGGTTTTGCCGCTGCGAACGCTCCTTGGTGCAGGAGACGGACACCCCGCTCGGCTTGTGCGTAATGCGCACCGCGGTGTCATTCTTCTGCATGTGCTGCCCGCCGGGGCCGCCGGCGCGGAAGGTGACGATCTCGAGGTCACCGGGATCGAGCTGGAAGTCAAGCTCCTCCATCTCCGGCAACACCGCGACGTCNNGATGCGGCCCTGGGATTCCGTCTCCGGCACGCGCTGGACCCTGTGGACGCCGCTTTCGTGCCTCAGGTCGCCGAACGCGCCGTTGCCGTTGACTGAGAAGACGACCTCCTTGAAGCCGCCCATCTCACCCTCGGTGGTGTCGATGATGTCCGTCTTCCAGCCCTTCAGCTCGGCATAGCGGCTGTACATGGTGAACAGATCGCCCGCGAACAACGCCGCTTCGTCGCCCCCGGTGCCGGCCCTGATCTCAACAATGGCGTTCTTCTTGTCGGTGGGGTCCTTCGGAGCCAGCAGCCTGCTGAGCTCTTCCTCGACCTCGACCAGTGCCTGCGCCGCCTCATCGCGCTCGGCGCGGAGGAACTGCTCCATGTCGTCACCGGTCGCCTCGGTCAGTAGCTCCTCGGCCTCCGCCCGCTGCGTGACCGATGCCCGATAGCGCGCGTAGGCGTCCATGATCGGCTGCAGCTCCGAGTGCCGCATCGACAGCTCGCGGAACCTGTTCTGGTTGCCGAGCACGGTGGGGTCGCTGAGGCCCTTCTCGACCTCCGCGAACTCCTCCCTGAGTTTGCCCAGCGTCACGTCAAAGTCCATCTGAGTTCAGACCGTCTCTTCCGCCTGTGGTTGTTGAGCCTCATCGCGTGCGGGCTCGACAGAATCGGCAATGATCTTCCCGTCCATGCCGGCCTCGACCGGCGGCGTCAAGCCTGGTGGCAGGTCAACCTCCGGGGCGACCAGGGCCAGGGCGTGCACCGCGACCTCGAGTTGCTGTTCGTCGGGCCGGNNCCGGGCGCCGAGAGCAGCCTCCCGAACCACGAGTTGCGGTGCTTGCCGCCGATCTTGAGAATCTCGTAGGCGACTGCCGCCGCCGGGATGATCATCGCCAGGCGCAGCAGCGTCCGCAACCATAGCACCGGCCACCCCAGGGGCGCGTTGAGCAGCAGCTTGATCATAATGAACAGCAACAGGAAGCTGGTGCCACAGCGTGGGTGGCGCTCGCTGAACTCGATACACTGCTTCGGCTCGACGGTCTGCCCGGCCTCGAAGCAGTTGATGGTCGCGTGCTCCGCCCCGTGGTACTGG
>DPJP01000109.1:22127-22447 GCA_003542955.1 Armatimonadota bacterium | reverse complement strand
CCGACCTCGACGGCGACGGCAAACAGGAGATCATCACCGCCACCTCCGCAGGCCTGCTGGTCGTCCTCGATCACCAGTGCAGGAAGCTCTGGTCGGTCTCACTGCCGAGCCCGGCGAGTGTACTCAAGGCGATTACCCCGCAAGGGGCGCAGAGGCCGGTGATCTACGTCGGCTGTGACGGTGGCCAGGTCCTCGCAATCGACGGCACGGGCACGATCACGCACATTGGCGCGATTGACGGCACGCCGACTTCGATCGGGGAGGCCGACGTGCCCGGTGTTGGCCCCGTGGCCGTCATCGCCGCCGGCCGCGGGCAGGTG
>DPJP01000109.1:0-22053 GCA_003542955.1 Armatimonadota bacterium | reverse complement strand
TGGGTCCCTGTCCCCAGTTCAGCCTGAATCGGGGACAGCGACCTGTCGCGATGCAGTGCGATCATCTCCGGCGCAAGGGTCCGGCGCGACAGGTGGCAGTCCCCGACCCGCCCCGCCCGTCGCCCAATCCGAACGCGTACCAATCCAACCAACGCTTCACATCACAGGACCCCACCATGGACCAGAACGCAACCGCCGTACGCAATGCGCTCATCAACAACCTCACCGTGCCTGCATTCAACATCCCCTACCCACCGATGATGGAGCCGGTGATCCGCGCCGTCCGTGACGAGGACGCATTCGCCTTCATCGCCGTCGCGCGTATCGAGTGGGAGAAGCTCGGCGCGATCAGCCCCGCCGTCATCGCCGAGGAGTTCCGCGAGTATGATGACGCCCGCCACGTGAGCCTCCACCTCGATCACGTCCCGGTCATCGACGAGGACGACCTGCAGGTCGACTGGGAGCCGATCTTCAGACAGGGCATCGAGCATGGCTACCAGTCACTGATGATCGACGGCTCGCGCCTGGACCTCGAAGGCAATATCGAAGTCACCCGCCGTGCGGTCGAGATCGCCCACTCAGCCGGCCTCCCATGCGAGGCGGAGCTGGGCGCGGTCATGGGCCACGAGGACGGCCCGCAGCCGCCGTATGAGGAGCTGTTCCGCACGAAGATGGGCTTCACCGACATCGAGCAGGCGCGGCGCTTCGTCACACAGACAGGCTGCGACTGGCTCTCGGTGGCAGTCGGCAGCATCCACGGATCCGTAAGGGGGGCGGGCGGCGGCGCGGAGAAGGTCGAAGCGCGCCTCGACCTCGAACACGTCGAGCGGCTGCAGGAGGCGACCGGGGTGCCGCTGGTGCTCCACGGCGGCTCTGGAATCAACAGGGACTGCGTGCAGGGAGGCATCCGTCGCGGCATCGCGAAGGTCAATGTCGCCAGCGAGATACGCCGCGCCTACGCCGGCGAGCTCGAGTCCTCGGGCGACGAGCAGGCCGCATGCGAACTCGTCTACGAGCGCACCCGGTCGCTGCTGCATGACTACTTCGCCCTCACCGGCACGCGACGCGCTATCATCGGAGAAGGTGGCTGAGAGCCGTGGCCGACACCTGCATTGTGCACCTGCCCCAGAACCCCGAGCCCTCACTCGGTGGCAGGTTCATGCCCCCACAGGTCACCCCGCAGCTGGCCGAGCGCAGTGTTGCGGAGATGACACGCATCAAGCTCGGCGAGCGCACTGTCAACTCCTGCAATCCGGGAATCGGCGATGTTGACGGCGATGGACTCGACGAGATCGCCATCCCCTTCAACCGCGGCGAGGAGGATGTCCTCGCCATGTACAAGGGCGATGGCACGAAGCTGTGGGAGACTACCGACATTCGGTGGTACCACCGCTTCTACGATGATGACCACCTCTATCGCCGCACCCACTGGCACTACCAGAGCCAGCACCGACACCTGCTCACACGCATCCGCGACATCGACGGGGACGGCAGGCCCGAGGTGATCGTCGGCTTGGGGCCGATCTGGATCCTCGATGCCGCCACCGGCGCGATCAAGAACTGCATCGACCTCGACGGCATGGCGCAGGTGTGGGATGTCGGCCACCTGATCGAGACCGACGGCCTCGGCATCGCGGCAGGTGTCAATCACCACCAACAAAGCGGCTCCTTAATTGGCATCGGCGGCGATGGCTCCATCCTCTGGCGGCACGAGATGCCCGGCATGTCGTTCGAAGACAAGCTCATCTGCGGCGACCTGACCGGCGACGGGTTGGATGAGTTCGGCTTCAGCATGGCCGACGCCGAGCGCTTCGAGGTCCGTAACGGGCGTGGCGAATTGCTCTGGGCCAAGCACGTGCCGACCGAGATCGGCGAGGACTCACATGTCGATGACATGGCATTCGCCCGCGTGCTCGACGAGGGCACGCAGCTCTTGACCTCCACCGGCGGCTGCCTGTTCAGGGCCGATGGCACACTCGTCTGGAGCCTGAATGACCGGATCGAGCACGGGCAGAAGGTCGCCTGCGCACAGCTGCCGGGCCACGATGGCCCGCGCATCTACCTCAACTCGAAGACCGGCCGCAAGGCCTGGCTCATCCACCCGGATGGGCGCATCCTGTGGGAGTACGCCAACTTCACCAATCCGGCGCCCGGCGGACGCGTCGTCCTGACTACCGCCGGCGACTGGATCGACTGGAGTGGTCCGGGCTCGTGTGAGATGGCGCAGGCGGAGATCGCCTTCCCGGGCCACGACTGGGGCATCCCCGATGGCACGCCACTGACGCTCTACCTGACGGTGCTCTCGCCTCAGGGTGAGGCGGTGGCGATCGTCCCCTATACCGACCTGTCCTCGACCGGCAACTTCAACGGGGCGATGTGCGCAATCGGCTGCCACTGCCAGAGCCCCGAGCGCAAGAGCCTCGTGGTAGTCCTGCACAACAGCGGGGAGATGCTGGTGATACGACCCCAGCCGTTCGCTGAGAAAGCGCCGGATCGCACGAGCCCCTGAGCCTGTTGGCTTTTCTCAGATTCTCAGATTCTCAAATCCTCACATACCTCAGATAAGTGTTGGCGATAATGTGTCTTTATTGCGCCTTTTATATGGCAAAGTGCCGCGCCTAACGGTGAGATTCTGAGATTCTTGAGATTCTTGAGACGAACACAGGTGGGCGGCCAACCCCAGACGGCGCTCAGGCGGGGGCGCCTGCGCTACTACACGACGCGTCGACAGGCGGGGGCGACTGCGCTACTGACCCCTCAGCAGCCTGATGTACTCCCTCGCAATGCGCAGGTCCTCCAGGGCCTCGGCGGCATCGCAGATCGGCTCGGTCTCGCCCTTCACCGCGCAGACGAAGTTGACCGCCTGCTGCCGCATCGCATGCACCCATGACAGCGCCGGGATTGTCCGCTTCGGCGTCGCCTCGCCACCGGGGTCGCGCAGCAGCTCCACCTGGCCGGGGCGGTTGTTCGCCAACGGCGCGGGCAACTCCAGCTTCACATAGCCATGCTCGAAGCACACCAGAGCGGATTCCTCCCAGCCGATTGAAGTCGAGTACGGGTCCATCTCGATGATGCCCGTAACGCCGCTCTCGCTCTCGGCGACCAGCAGCACGCCCGCCGGATCGGCGAAGCTCACCCCGTACGGCTCGCCGAGCAGGTGGCGCAGCAGGTTGACCTGGTGGATGTAGTAGTTGACGAAGCTGACATACTCCGCGTGGGCGGTCTCATCCATATCCGAGGCGGGCGGGTCGGTCTCGAGGTGGGGTAGGGGATCGTCTGATTGCACAAGGTCGGCAAAGCCCCCGGCAATCCAGTCACCTGTCGGCATGGTGATCCGCACATAGCGCATCGCGCCGAGTTCGCCCGTCTGCTTGAGGCGGTCGATCTCTGCTTTGGCGAGCATCGTCGCCGGGTCGCTACGCTTGTGGTAGCCGACCATCGCCCACGTGTCACTCGCCTCGACCGCGGCAACGAGGCGCTCACCCACCTGCACGGATGATGCCAGCGGCTTCTCGATGAACACCGGCACTCCCGCGTCCAGCAGCTCGGGCAGGATGACGCCGTGGCGCGTAAAGGGCTGGGAGGCGACGATGGCGTCGAGCTGCTCGGCCTCGAGCATCTCAGCGGCGGAGGTATAGGTCTTCTGGACGCCATAGCGCCGCGCGACATCCTCCCGGAGCTTCTCGCGCAACTCGGCGATGGCCACCACCTGCACGCCGGGGATGGTGACATAGTTCCTCAGATGGGCGCACTGCCCCATCGATCCGACGCCGACGAAACCGATGTTTAGTGTGGACATGAGGGCTCCTGTCCCTGAAAGTGGCGATCCGTTTGTCGAGCCGCCGCACCCCCGCTAATCGTCGCGCTCGGCGGGGCTCTGTCACCGACCGCTCGCCTTTCGACCCCTTACCAGCAGCGTGTGTGGTATCACCCGATGGTTGCGCATGGTCGGGTCCGCGGCACACGCTTCGTCCGTCGCCTGCGGTTCGACGATCCGCTCAATGACAAGCCGGTGCGGGCCAACGGGTTGATCTAGTCGCTCAGGCTACGATTGAAGCTCATGGGCATCCATTGGTGGTCGCTTTCCTCGCCCGCACCATGAAGGAGATTGGCAGGAGCCGGTGCTTGCGCAGCCGGGGCTCCGCCTCGCAGGCCTCGTCAGATGGATAGGGCTCCTCGATGGCCTCGATAGTGAAGCCGCACGCGCACAGGGGGTTGATGTAGTCGGCAAGTGTGCGATCGAAGTAGAGCACGGTGAAGGGCTCCACCTCGTCGCGATCGGGCGCCGAGCCGAAGCACCAGCGATCCTCACCGATGCCGCGGCGGAAGTAGTCGCCGAGCTTCAGCCCGCAGATTGCGCCGCTCTCATCGCGTGTCCACTCACGGGCCTCGAGGTGGAATACGAAGCACGGATGCAGAATGCTGAAGGCGAGCATGCCGCCGAGCTTGAGCACGCGGCAGATCTCTGTCACCGCCGCGGCATAGTCGGCGCAATCCATGAGCGCCATGGTTGAGAAGACGGCGTCGAACTGCCCATTCGCGAACATGGGCATGTCGGTCATTGAGGCGACCTCATAGTGGATTCCGAGCGGCTCGGAGGCCTCCGCGGCGCGGGCTTGCTCGATCATCCCCTCGGCGATGTCGACGCCGATCATGCGCGCCCCGCGACGGGCGAGCAGCCTCGTGTTGTAGCCCTCCCCGCAGCCGGCATCAAGCGCAACCATGCCTTCGATGTCGCCGATGAGCGCGAAGAAGGCGGGGTTGTTGAGGTGGTCGCGGTAGGTGTCATAGCCGGCGCGCACATGGCGCGACCAGACATCCGCGTTGCCGTGCCAGCGCGCGGCCACCTCATGGTCATCCATCTGCATATCTCCATTCGAGGGCGCCTGGGCTGCCGGCGGCACTACAGCCTATCGNNCACGCCCAGGCCCTCGCCCTCGGCCTTGCCTGCCTCGCGGATGAGCGCAGCGGCTTCAGGGCTTGTGACCGTGGCCTCGCCGTGGTCCGCCATATTGAAAGGATGCATTGCGCTGACGGCCTTCAGCTTGTCCCTGACCACTGCGAAATGCTCTGTGGCCTCGTCAAAGAGATCATCGGCGACACCTGTGAGGCGGGCTTTCGCCTCCGCGAGGAAGTCTACCCCCTGGGCCCTGCAGTCGGCCCAGAAGCCGGCGTTGTAGCCCTGTCCGAACTTGTTCGCGCGCCCCGCCTCGAGCGCCTCCGCCCACACCTCGAAGGCCTTCACGCCGGATGCGTATCTGTCGAAGATGACGCCGGGCGGGTTGGTCGCCACGTGCAGGGCGAAGCGCAGGCCCTCGCGCACACCGATCGCGTCCGGTTTGGGGTCGCACAGCCGAACCGCGTTGACCTCCAGCATGCCGATCTCGCTGTCTCCGAGCTCCCCCCAGGGCTTGTGGGCCGCGGCACCGCCTTCATGCGGAACATACGTGTATCCGGCATCATCATACCCATTGATGAGGTAGAAGTCCGGGTACTCGAGTTCCCAGCCATAGCAGGGGACGCCCTCGTCGATGTTTCTCCTCACGAAGTCCCATGCCTCGGCGCGTTTGGCGTCCATGTCATGCCCCAGGTGGGCCATTCCGTGCACGCCCGTGAGAGAGTAGCCGATATTCGGCGGCAGCTCGGAGATGACCGGCCCATAGTGCCATGCCGTCGGGCTGCTCGGGCATACCACCTCGTGCATGTTGATGACAAACGCGTGCCCGGTGCAGCCGAACAGCCACGGCAGAGAGACATCACGTTTCCAGTAGTTGAGGCACCCCTTCGCGCACGAGAGCATCATTGCCCACGTGAACTCGTACTTCAGCCCGTCGAGTTGCTTGCTCACGATCGTCGGCTCCCCTCGATGGAGTCGCGAGCGACGCCGCGGGCGCCGTTCGCGTAGAACATGAGTTCGAGTATAGGTCCGAGCTATCGCAGAGTCAAGAGCAGATGACGGCGCGGCGTTCATCAACAGCGTGGGTGATGGTGACTATGGCGTCGGCTTGCGCTGTCGGGTGNNGCGCCCTCAGGCAGACCCGGACTTCGCCTTTGCGCGTTCCCTCGCGGCAACCTGCTGGGAGCGCAGCAGCGACTCGAGCAGCGCGGCCAGGAAGACCTTCTCGTCATCACGTTGGCCGAGAGAGGTGTAGACCGCATGCCCCTCCTCGGTCTGGGCCTCCTCGCCCGCGGCCTCCGCGCCCTCGACCCATGCCGCCAGCGGCGCCAGCCAGGGTTCGAGGTCCTCGGCGCGCTCGACGCCGTCGGTGCATCTCGCCGGCATCCCGCCCCGCCACTGCTCGGCGCCGATGCTCGAGATGAGGATATCCAGGTGCCTGAAGAGCTTGTGGTGGCACGGGTGGAGGTTGCCCTCGTCGGCGAAGAGGTACTCGCGGGGTACCACACGCAGTTCGGGGTCGCGCGCGAGGATGCGGTCCTCGATTACCGCGACACACCCGGCGTGAGCGATCCCGGGCGGTGTGTCGGGCTCCGAGTGGCCGGTCAACCAGAAGAACACCGCGCGGGCGAGGCGCTCGACGTAGAGGGCCTTGAGGTCATTGCGCTCGCCGAGCAGCTCGCAGACGTGGTGCTCGATGCACCCCTGCGGGTCACAGACCGACTGCATCGACGGCACGCCGCAGACGTGCTCACCAAGCGACCAGGTGCGGAGTGCGAAGAAGTAGCCCCAGTACTTGTGCCACCGCCGCGTGTCGACCGAGAGGTGATGGCCGATCACATACGCGGGCAGGCGCTTTCCGCCGATGCACGCGCACAGCTCCTGGATGCTCTCGAGCAATCGCCAGTTGCAGATCTCGAGCGCGATGATGGACTCGATGATCCGGTTGATCCTCCCGCAGTCGGGCTCTATGCGGCGCCAGAGCGCCTTCAGCCGTTCGTGCTCACCCTCTCGCTGCTCCGGGTAGTCTCCCCAGCGATGGTGTGCGAGCAGTTCGCGCTCCCAGCACTGCAGTTCGTGGCGAATGTCCTGAGCCATTGCGGTGAATTCCCTCCGCGGAATCTGGANNCTCAAGGCCGCGCATTACACCTGACGCACGATGAGCACAGATACCTCACCGCGCGAGAGAGATTTCGGCATTCCGAGCAGTCACTTCGGGGCAGGGGCGCGGAGCACTGTGCAAGCAACCCGCAGAGCGCGGGTGTTGGGCTACAAGTCCCTGTAGTAGGTCACCGTCGGGATGAGCGCGACGAAGCCGGCCTTTTCGTACGCCGCCCTCGCCGGCGCATGAGGCTCATCCAGGCCGGTCCTGACCATTGCGAACTTCATCCCCTCCGACCGAAATAGCTCCAGAACGCGATTGTACTGCTGCGTCCCGATGCCCCGGCCCTGGTAGTCCGGGTCCACGGCGTTGTTGCCGATCTCGGCCATCTTCCGCGTGTAGTAGAGCACCCATGTAATAAAGCCCGCGATGCGACCGTCGACCTCCGTGACCATGCACCACTGCGGGTACCGGGCGCAGAAGTTCTCGATCTGGCCAATCTTCTCCATCCGCCAGTCCGGGCCGCAGGCGGCGTGGAACATCTCCGGGCTCATCAGCCCGGCCCAGTGAGCGAAGATGGGTTTCCAGGCAAGCAGCGCGATTTCGCACAGCCGCGGCGTATCAGCCGACTCGAACGGGCGCGTCACGATCTCCGACATGGGGCGACCTCCTCGGCAACCGGGCCCTGGCAGCGCCGGTTGGGACTGGGTGTCATCGAGGGGTGGATGCCTGCTCGCGCGATGTGTTCGCCACCCACAATGCGGCGACCTCCAACAGCCGACGGTTCTTGCCCGCGGTCCTTCCAGAGACTCGCGCGGGGCCCGCCGCAACGGAGGGCCCCGCGCCGCCGGCGGCGAAAGACACATCGCCGCACATCAGCCCCGACCGCCTGCTGCCCGGATGCGGTCATCCAGAATGGAGAAGTCCCGTGAGAATCGCGAGATTCCAGATCGGTAACACCGTCTCATTCGGCATCATCGAGGGCGATACCGTGACGGCCATCGAGGCCGCGCCGTGGCAGAGCATGCAGGCAACCGGGGAGAGCTACTCACTTGCCGAGGTGAAGCTGCTCGCACCAGTGCAGCCGCCCGATGTGTTCGCCATCGGGCTCAACTACAAGAGCCATGCCGACGAGTTCGAGGCCGAGTATCCCCCGGCGCCGATCATCTTCCTCAAGGCCACCAGCACCGTCATCGGGCCGGGTGATGAGATCGTGCTGCCGAAGATGGCGCCCAACGAGGTCGACTACGAAGCAGAACTGGTCATTGTCATCGGGAAGACCTGCCGGAATGTCAGCCGTGACGATGCCCTCGGCTACGCGCTGGGCTACACCGTCGGCAATGATGTCAGCGCCCGCGATTGCCAGCTCCGGGAGGACACCCAGTGGGCGCGCGGGAAGAGCTTCGACACATTCTGCCCGCTCGGCCCCTGGATCGAGACCGATATCGACCCGGAGAACGTTTCGGTCAAGAGCGTACTCAACGGCGAGGTGATGCAGGATTCGAATACCAATATGTTGATCTTCCCGTGCGCGGAGCTGATCAGCTACATCTCGCGCATTGCCACGCTCCGCCCCGGAACCGTCATCATGACGGGGACGCCGTCGGGCGTGGGGTTCAAGCGGCAGCCGCCGGTGTTCCTGCGCCCCGGCGACACGATCGAGATGACCGTCGGCGGCATCGGGACGCTGAGCAACCCGGTGGTAGCGGAGTAGCGGAGCGGGGCAGTGCCGGGAGTTCTGAACCTCTCGCCGGCGGCAGGCGTCCATCTTCGTACTCGATCATTCCCACGCTCCGGGGCGCAGTCAGGGTTGCGAGCCGCGAATCGGGCCTTGCCATCGGCTGTAACATTCAGGTATAGTACAGCCCATCCGCCGGGTGGGTGTGGTTGTGTTGTGGTATGGGGAGTGGTATCTCAACACGTGAGGGAAACGCCCTCACTGCCGCCGCCGCGATGCGGGGCGGACGTACTGGATGGCATTGAAGCACGAGCGCATGTTCGCGCTTTTTTTGTTGCCCGCCCATCCGCCCGATGCGTCTTTGTGTACAGCCTGCGTGCAAAGGAGTGCTCACATGCTTCATGAGCCTGCGTCAACCGGAGGGCATGACCCGGCCGCTGCCTACAAGATGCGGCTGGGGGTGTGGATGTTCGTCTTCTACTGCCTCTTCTATGCCAGCTTCGTCTTCGTGAACCTCGCAAGCCCCCTGAGCATGGAGATGATCGTGTTCGCGGGGCTGAACCTGGCAACCGTATTCGGCTTTGCGCTGATCGTCGTCGCCCTGATCCAGGCGCTGGTCTACGACTGGCTGTGCCGCGCACAGGAAGCCAGATTCGCCGACCAGTCCGACGAGGGGGGGCAGAGCTAGATGGTCATTGCAATCTTCCTGGGGTTTGTGCTGTTTGTGTTGGCCCTGTCCTTCTACCTTGGCGCTCGGACGCGCACATCGAGCGGCTACTATGCGGCCGGCGGGCAGATTCACTGGGGCGTGAACGGCGTCGCCTTCGCTGGCGACTACCTTTCAGCGGCGTCCTTCCTCGGTATCTGCGGCATGATTGCCGTCGTTGGATATGATGGCTTTCTCTACTCGATCGGCTACCTGGCGGGCTGGATTGTCGCCCTCTTCGTAGTGGCCGAGCCGATGAAGCGTCTGGGCAAGTACACCTTCACCGATGCCGTCGACTCGAAATACGATTCGCGCGGCATCAAGCTGGCCGCTGCTATCAGCACGCTGGTTGTCTCCGTGTGCTACCTGATTCCGCAGATGGTGGGCGCGGGCGTGCTCGTGACACCCTTGCTGGGGCTGGCCCATCACTGGGGCGTCTTGATGGTCGGCGCGATCGTCATCACCATCGTCGCGACGGCCGGCATGGCCTCGACAACGTATGTGCAGTTTCTCAAGGGCGGCATGCTCATCATCTTCTCGACGGTGCTTGTCATCGCCGTCTGCGTGCGGGGCTTCAATACCCGGCCCGACCCGGGCGGTGAGGCACGCTTCTATGAGTACAAGTCAATGGATGCCGTCATGGAGGGCAACCAGTTGGCAGTCACCGAGCCCGGCTGGCAGGTGCTCGAGGTGCAGGAGAACCATGCTGCCAAGGCCACCTTCGCGCGCCTGAGCAGTAACGGCGCCGAAAGCTGGTGGCTGGTTGACGGCGCCGAGGGTCCGGTCACGTTGCGCGAGACGCAGAGCGTCGTCGAGACCAGCGACGGGCGGAAGCTCATCAACGGCGCGCCGGCCTCGGCAGACAACCAGCTTCGCCAGGTCGGCAACGTCGAGACACTGCGGGGCCAGGCAACCGCGCCCGCGGGGTCGGTCTCGCCCGCCGGCCTGCTGGCAGGCATGTCGGACCCTGAGACGACGGTGCGACGCTGGAAGGACACCAAGCTGACCGACGCGAGCGGCAGTCACGTGACGGTCTACTACTCGACTTTGACCCCCGGTAACAGGCTGATGCGTCCCGGGCTGAAGTTCAAGGTCGAGGGCACGCCGCTCGAGAAGTTCGACTTCGTCTCCCTGATGCTGGCGCTGTTCCTGGGTACCGCGGCGCTCCCGCACATTCTGATCCGCTACTACACGGTGCCGAATCCCGCCGCGGCGCGCAAGTCTACGATCGTCGCGATTGCCGGCATCGGCTTCTTCTACATCCTGACGTTGTTCATGGGCCTGGGGGCGACGATGAACGGCGTGCTCAACCCGGCCGACAGCAACATGGCCGCGCCGCTTCTGGCGCGCTCATTCGGCCAGTTCCTCTTTGCCGTGATCTCAGCCATCGCCTTCGCCACGGTGCTGGGCACCGTCAGCGGCCTGATCGTCGCCGCTTCGGGAGCCGTGGCCCACGACTTCTTCGATCGCTACCTGAACCTGCAGATGTCCGACCAGCAGAAGATCCGGGCCGGCAAGATCTCGGCCTTCGTCGTCGGCGCCATGGCCATCGTCCTCGGCATTGTCTTCAAGGGCGTCAACGTGACCTTCCTGGTCGGGCTGGCCTTTGCCGTGGCCGCTTCGGCCAATCTCCCGGCGATACTGATGCTGCTCTTCTGGAAGCCGACGACGGCGCGCGGCATCACCGCCTCTATCTTCGTTGGGATCGCTTCCTCGCTTGCGCTGATTCTGCTATCGCCGGACCTGTACAAGCTCTACGGGCTGGACCCGACAACCGCGCCGGTCCCGTTCAGCAATCCGGGCATCGTCTCGATCCCGTTGAGCTTCATCACCCTGATTGTCGTGTCGTTGCTGACACGCAAAGCCACGCCGGAACCAGACGAAGTCGAGGCGGCAGCGTAGGCCGAAAACAGGTCATCAACTCCGCGTCATACAGTCGCCCACCGGATAGTACACAGGCCGGTGGGCGACTCTGCTCTTGCATGAGCATCAAGCCTTGCCTATGATGACAACCGGCATGAATGCGACAACCCGCGTTGATCTGCATTGCCACTCCATCCACAGCGATGGGACGATGACGCCGCGCGAGCTTGCCCAGCTGCTGCACGCTCACGGCGTCGCCGCCGCCGCGCTCACCGACCACGACACCACCGACGGGCTGCCCGAGTTCCGCGATGCGCTGGCGCGGCATGGCATCGGCTTCATCTCAGGTGTCGAGCTGACGGTGAGCTATCACGGCGAGGAGGTTCATCTGCTCGCCTACGGCATCGACCCGGCCGACCCGGTGCTGCAGGCCTCGATGCTCGCGCTCCGTCAGGCCCACCCCTCACACACCCACAGCATCGCGGGGTCGATGCGTGTATGGGGCTCGACCCGCATGCCCAACGGTGACCCCTCCCCCGTGAAGTCATCCGCCGAGGGTGGTCTCGACATCGCGCAGGCCATCGAGTTGGTGCATCAGGCCGGGGGCAGGGCCTTCCTGGCTCATCCGCACATGCTGGCAGGTGACGCCGACGGGCTCCGCGACATCCTCCGGGAGCTGAAGGCGCACGGACTCGACGGCGTCGAGGCCTATTACCAGTCATACACGCCCCAGCAGCAGCAGATGCTGGCGGCACTGGCGGCCGAACTCGACCTGCTCACCAGCGGGGGGACTGATGCCCACGAGGCGCGCGACCACGGCATCGAGCATGCCGGCGTCGATATGCCCACCGATGCATGGAAGCGCTTCCGCAACGCGGTCAACCAGAACGGGTCGGGTACCTCTCTATCCGGTGGGATCGCCGTCACCCCCGGCCGACGGTTCAAGTGGCGTCACTTCATCTTCCACTTCGTCTTCCCCACGGCTATGGCGCTGGCGCTCTTCGCCGTCGCCATGTTCGGCGTCTTCCTGCCGGCGTTCCAGCGGTCGCTCCTGGAACGCAAGCGAGAGATGATCCGCGAGCTGACCAACTCGGCCTGGAGCATCCTGGCCGAGTACGAGCGCGATGAGCGGGCCGGGTTGCTGACACGTGCCGACGCCCAGAGCATGGCGCGCGGTCGCATCGAGTACCTGCGCTACGGGCGAGAGGCGAAGGACTACTTCTGGCTGCAGGACATGCATCCGCGCATCATCATGCACCCCTACCGTCAGGACCTCAACGGCCAGGACGTGTCCGCCTTCCTGGACCCGCGTGGCGTGCCCATCTTCGTGCAGTTCGCCGACCTTGTGCGGCGCCAGGGCGAGGGCTACATCGAGTACTACTGGCAGTGGAAGGACGATCCCAGCCGGGTGGTGCCCAAGGAATCCTACATCCGTGGCTTTGAGCCCTGGGGATGGATTATCGGCACCGGCATCTACCTCGACGATGTGCGGGCGGAGATCTCCCGCATCCAGCGCAGTCTCCTCCACACTCTCCTCGGCATCTCCGGCGTCGTCCTCCTGCTCCTGCTCTATGTCATGCAGCAGAGCCTGCGGCTCGAGCGCGAGCGCTCCGATGCCGAGCGGAGCCTGTGCGAGGCCACGGACCGCTACCGCTCGGTGGTCGAGGCGACAACGGAGGGCACGCTGCTGGTGCTCGACGGCCGCTGCCGGTACGCCAATCCGCTGTTTCTGCGGATGGTCGGGTATTCCGAGCAGGACCTGGCGCTGCTCGACATCGGTGACCTGCTGCCCGACGTCGAGGGCAACACGCTCGCACTGGAGAACATCCGCCGCCTGCAGGACGGTGAACCACTCGAGGGCTTCGAGGGGCTCCTGCAGCGCCGGGACGGTGTGTTGATCGAGTGCGTTTTCGCGCTCAGCCGGGTGAGCATGGGCGAGCAGCAGGGCTTCCTCGTGCTGGCGCGGGAGATCGGTCTGCAGCCACAGCCCGCGGCCCTTCCGCTCCCCGATGCCCGTGCGCGGACGCTCCAGGAGCTGACCGAGCAGGTCCCCGTCGGCCTCTTCCGGGCCAGGGCGACCGCGCGTGGCACCATCACCTATGCCAACGGCCTGGCGATCGGCTTCCTGCGCACCGCGCAGGCCAACTCCGCGAACGCCCCGCTCACACTGGCGGCGCTGTTTCCCGACACAGCCGCCTGGGAGGGCTTCCTGGCCGAGTTGGAGCAGACCGGCGCCGCCGTCCGCCGCCTCGCCGTCTCCAGCGATGCGCCCAGCACCGGCATCATCGACCTGCACACGGTTCTGGTGCGGCCCGAAGACGGAGCTACACCCTATGTAGACGGCATTATGGAGGACGTGACGCTGCACGCGCAGCAGGCAGCCGAGCGCGAGGCCGAACTCGAGCGCCTGCAGGCGTCGTTGCTGTTTCTACACGAGCCCGTCAGCGCCTTGCAGCGGCGCGCCCCGATCTGTGAGCTGCATACCCCCGCACAGGCGCTGGCTGCCATGATGACGAGTGAGCACGCTACCGCCGTACTCGTCCGTGCCGAGGATGGCACCGTCATCGGCATCATCACCGATCACGATCTGCGTGAGCGAATTGTGGCGACCGATGGCGACCTGCGCGCCCCGGCCTACCGCCTGATGAGTTCCCCTTTGCTGACTATACCCGAGCAAGCCGCCGTCTACCAGGCGCTCCTGACCATGGAGGAGCGCGCCGTCCAGCACCTCGCAGTCACCGACGACGCCGGCGGGGTGATCGGGCTCGTACGCAACCAGGAACTCCTGCAGTTCCAGAGCTACGGGGCGATTGTGCTCACGCGCGAGATAGGGGAGGCGGCAACGGCTGAAGAGGTCGTCAGGAGCTGTCGGCGTGTGCCGGAGGTCGGGCGTGCGCTGATCATCTCGGGGGCCTATCCCGAGCGTGTCACTTCAATGCTCAGCGCCGTCTGTGACGCAGCCACCAGGCGCTTCGTCGAGTTGGCACAGGAGGAGCTGGGGCCCTCGCCGGTCCCATTCTCATTCATCGCGCTCGGCAGCCACGGCCGCCAGGAGTTGACGTTGTCCTCCGACCAGGACAACGCCATCGTCTATGTCACGCCCGACGGCCGCGAGGACCCGCGGGCCGCGGCATACCTCGGCGAGGTGGGCCGCCGCGTCTGCGGCTGGCTCGACCAGGCGGGGTACCCCTACTGCACCGGCGACATCATGGCGCAGAATCCCCGCTGGTGTCAGCCGGTCGCGACCTGGCAGCACTACTTCTCCGAATGGGTGCGCCTCGCCGAGCCCCGGCAGCTGCTCGAGTTCAGCATATTCTTCGACTTTCGGACCGTATGGGGTGACGATGAGCCCGCCCGGCAACTGCGCGAGCACATCTATGACGCCGTGCAGCAGACCCCCGCATTCATGCCGCACTTCGCCCAGAACTCACTGCTGTTCAAGCCCCCGCTCAGGCTCTTCGGGCGCATTGTCGGCGGCGTGGATCACGCCCGCCAACTCAATCTCAAGGACGCCCTGATGCCGATCGTCAACTTCGCCCGCCTCTACGCCCTGAGCCACGGCTTGCGCCAGACGCACACTCTCGAGCGGCTGTCTGCACTCGTCGACGAGGGCGTCCTGCCGGCCCCGAGCCGCGACGAGACGGCCGCGGCCTACGGCCTGCTCATGCGCCTGCGGCTGCGCCGGCAGTCGGATGCGCAGCAGGCAGGGCGAGACCCGGATAACACCATCAGCACTCGTGGTCTCAGACACTCGGAGGAAGCCCAGCTCAACCAGGCCTTTGCGCAGATCGAGGCGATTCAGAAGCGTATCAGCCAGGAGTTCCTCGGCGGATAGGCGCGGGGAGAAGCAATCGGCGGCGGTCCCGGGACCGCCGCCCTGCCCTCTGTTGCTCCGGATGCTCCCGCGCCCGAAGCGGGTCTACTTGATCGTCACGTCGGCCGTCTTGATGATCTTGTTGTTCATGGACATTTCGATCTGCAGTTGCCCCGTCGGCCATCCACCGAGGGTCGGGTGGAAGTCGAAGTGGAAGTCGGAGCTGGTGTCGGGCGCGCGCGCATTGGTGCCCGCGATCTCGACGTCCTTCAGAGTCTTGCCCTCGGCCGTCCTGAGATTGACCGCGACCAGCCTGCAGGTGACCGTCGCGCCGGACGACAGGCCCGTCATCGAGGCCACCACGTGTATGGCGGTGTCGCCCGCTGAGAACTCCAGCGTCGGCGCGCCGATCAAGCCCGTGTCGCGGTCGTAGGTCTTGCCGACCTCGAACTTGGTGATGGTGGGCGAGCCCGCGCCACCCCCGCCGCCATCGGGCTGAGACGCCTGCGGCAGGTCCGGCATCGCCGGCGCCTCCTGCGGCGCCTTCTTCGGGCAGCCGACCAATCCTCCCGCAATCAGGACTACGACCAGCACTGCCGCCAATACCCTCATCGTCGTCTCCTCACAGCCCATGGGCGCGCCCGCACTGAGCGCTGCGCCCGCGCCGGGCCCCTCGTCTGCGACTACTGGTCGAGTCAGTTCGCTCAAAGCGGGCGCATATCCTGCCTGGAGGCGTGGCCGGGCAGGTGAGTGCCACAAGGGGGGCGAACCTGCACACGCTCTCGCTCCCGGCCGGTGTCTGAAGGCCCGCGACGGCGCGCTGCCACACACTCATCCGACGAGGTGGCCCCGGCGGCCACGCGTCCCCACAAGGTGATCTCCATGAGAACCCCCGCACTCGCTCTCGTCGTCGGCATCCTCATCGCCGGCCTCCTCCCGACTTCTCTGCAGGCCGATGTCTACCTGGTCACCGCCAACGTGCCCGTGCAGATATCCCCACCCGTGCAGCCCTCCGAGACGCTCCAGGTCTTCATCAAGGCCAAGGGCGGCGAATGGCAGACGCCGGACTACACGGTCCGCGACGGTCGCGTCATCATCTCGCCCGACCCGAAGAAACTCGGCGGATCGGAGATGATCCTGGTCATCAACCCGCCGGCCGATCTCAACCTCAACGACTCGAACCCGCCGATCATCCTCGGCATCAAGATAGACGGCGTAGCGCACCGCGCATCGGCCGCACTCGACCTCGGCAAGCTGGTCGACGCGCCGGGGGTCATCCTCTGGGGCGTTGCCGACCGCGAGAACGCACTCGACCTCAACACCCTGCGCGTGACGCTCAATGATCGCCAACTCGCGCCCGACGCGCTGGCGCTCGATGTGGTTGGCAAGCGGCAGGTCGGCGTCATCGCCGACATGGGCGATATCGACTACGGCAGGCATGAGGTGACCCTCCGCATCGCCGACGTCATCCCCGGCGCGAACCGGCTCGAGGCGCGCATCGGCTTCGAACTCGTGGACACCGGCAACCTCATCCAGCTCGTCCGCGACAGGGTCATCGTCAAGACCGACTCCTGCTTCTCCAGCTACCCGAATCTCGAACCACTCATCGACGGCTTCAAGATGCTCGACGGCTCCGGCGCCGGCAACGATGTGACATGGGCCTCCGCGGAGATGGCCGGCCCGCACTGGATCGAGATCACCCTCCCGGAGCCGCGGCCGATGAAGGAAGTCACCGTCTACTGGGCCTACTCCGGCCAGACCTTCCACACCAGCCAGAGGGTCGAAGTTCAGGTCCCCGACAACGGCGGCTGGCGCACAGTCGCCACATCGGGTGACCAGCCGCTGCAGCCGCAGCGCAACCACACCCTGCGCTTCGATGAGGTGACCACCGACCGCTTCAGGGTCTACCAGCCCGATAAGGGCGGCCCCGCCGCCCGGCCCGACCTGATGTGGGTCGCCGAAGTGGAAGCTCGATAGCCACTCATCCGCCTGCAGTCCTGACACAGAGCATCCTGGAGGGAGAACCATGCAGCTTGCCGGCAAGTCAGCCCTCATCACCGGCGCATCCCGCGGCCTCGGCCGCGCGATAGCGGAGGCCTTCGCCCGTGAAGGCTGTGCCGTTGCGATCAACTACGTCGATATTCCCGGCGAGGACAACGCCGCCGATGCGGAGGCCGTGGTGACCGCGGCGAAGGCGATGGGTGTCGATTCCGTGGCCCTGCAGGCCGGGGTCACCGACCCCGAGCAGGTCGAGGCGATGGTGACGGCGGCGATCGAGCGCTTCGGCAAGCTCGACATCCTCGTCAACAACGCCGGCATCATCCGCGACCGCACCATCAAGAAGATGAGCAAGGAAGATTGGGACGCGGTCATTGATGTGAACCTCAACGGGGCCTTCAACTGCATCAAGGCCGTCATCGACCACATGCGGGACCGGCGCGAGGGCCGCATCATCAGCATCTCCTCGGTGATCGGGCAATCCGGCAACATCGGGCAGGCCAACTACGCCGCCTCAAAGGCGGGCATCATCGCGCTGACCAAGTCGGTCGCGCTCGAGCTTGCCAGGCGCAAAGTCACGGCCAATGCCATCGCGCCCGGCTTCATCATGGCCGGCATGACGGCCACCCTCGACCAGGGCATCCTCGATGCCGTCGTCGAAAAGGTCCCGATGGGCGAGTTGGGCACCGCGGAGGATATCGCCGCCGCGGCGGTCTTTCTGGCATCCGACGCCGCCCGCTACATCACCGGGCAGGTGTTGGCCGTCAACGGCGGCCTGTACATGTAGCAGGCCGCGCGTCCCGGCGCGGGGCATGAACTCAGCACTGTAGAGGTGAACCAATGGCGATACGGGTGATGACCGCCGAGGAGGCAGTCAAGCTCATCAAGGATGGGTCAACCGTCGCATGCGGTGGCTTTGTGGGCGCAGGCCACCCGGAGGCGCTCACACGCGCCATCGAAGACCGCTTCCTGGCCACCGGCAGACCGACCGATCTCACGGTGATGTACGCCGCCGGGCAGGGTGACGGCCAGAGCCGCGGCGTCAACCACCTGGGCCATGAGAAGCTCGTCAAGCGCATCATCGGCGGCCACTGGGGGCTTGTCCCGGGGCTCGCGAAACTGGCGGTCGAGGGCAAGGTCGAGGCCTACAACTGGCCGCAGGGCGTCATATCGCTGCTTTTCCGCGATATCGCCGGCGGCCGCCCCGGCCTGATCACCCACATCGGGCTGCATACCTTCGTCGACCCACGGGAGACCGGCGGCAAGCTCAACGAGAAGACAACCGAGGACCTCGTCGAGTTGATTGAACTGGGTGGGCAGGAGTGGCTCTGGTACAAGTCGATGCCGATCCACGTCGGCCTCATCCGCGGCACCACCGCCGACAGCCGCGGCAACATCTCGATGGAGCGCGAGGCGATGGAGGGCGAGATGCTGCCCATCGCCCAGGCCGCGCGAAACTCAGGCGGCATCGTCATCGCGCAGGTCGAGCGGCTCGCCGCGGCAGGAACGCTGCACCCGCACTCGGTCCGCGTACCGGGCATCCTCGTTGACGTGATCGTGCTCGCCGAGCCACACGAGCATGCCCAGACCTTCGACCAGCAGTACAACCCCTCCTTCAGCGGGGAGCTGCGCATCGACCTGCGCGAGATGCCCCAGATGCCGATGAGCGAGCGCAAGATCATCGCCAGGCGCGCGGCCATGGAGCTGTGTCGCGGGGCGATTGTCAACCTCGGCATAGGCATGCCCGAGGGCGTTGCCGAGGTCGCCAACGAGGAGGGCATCATCGAGGACATGGTGCAGACCGTCGAGGCGGGCGCCATCGGCGGTGTCCCGGCAGGGGCGCTCTCGTTCGGCGCGGCCAGCAACCCCGACGCCATTGTCGACCAGCCCAGCCAGTTCGATTTCTACGACGGCGGCGGGCTTGACTTGGCCTTTCTCGGCCTCGCCCAGATCGACCAGTACGGCAATGTCAATGTCAGTAAGTTCGGGCCGCGGCTGGCCGGCGCGGGCGGCTTCATCAACATCACCCAGACGGCCTCGAAGGTCGTCTTCTGCGGCACCATGACCGCCGGCGGCCTCGATGTGGCCGTCGCCGACGGCAAGCTCACCATAGTCACCGAGGGCAAGCACAAGAAGTTCCTCCCACAGGTTGAGCATAAGACCTTCAGCGGCGAGTACGCAAGCCAGAAGGGCATCGAGGTCCTCTACATCACCGAGCGGGCAGTCTTTGAGCTGCGCGATGGGCGCATGACGGTCACCGAGATCGCGCCGGGGGTCGACCTCGAGAGCCAGGTGCTCGATCAGGCCGAGTTCGAACTCGCCGTCGCCGAGGACCTCAAGCCGATGGACCCGGCCATCTTCCGCCCCGGCCCGATGGGCCTCAAGCAAAGGATATGTGACGAGTGATGAACCGCGAGCAACCCATTATCATCGGTGCGGCGCNNCGGTCTGGGCCAGGGACCCGCCCGCCAGGCCGCGATCGCCGCCGGACTGCCGACCACAGCCCCCGCCACCACCATCAACATGATCTGCGGCAGCGGCTTGCGGGCCGTCAACATGGCCGCGGAGGCGATCATGCTCGGCCGCCGCCGCTGTGTCGTCGCGGGCGGGATGGAGAGTATGAGCGGCGCGCCCTTCTCCAGCTCCGGCCTCCGCTGGGGCAGCAAGCTGGGCCACACGCCGATGCTCGATATCATCCTCAGCGACGGCCTCACCGACGCCTTCAGCACCGAGCACATGGGCGCCCTGATGGACAGGCTCGCCCAGCAGCGCGGAATCACGCGCCAGCAGCAGGACGAGTTCGCAGCCATGAGTCAGCAGCGTTGCGAAGCCGCGCAGGCGGCAGGGCGGTTCAGCGACGAGATAGCTCCCTTCACGATCCCCCAGCGCAAGGGCGACCCGGTCATCTTCGACACCGATGAGCACCCGCGCCACGGCGTGACAGCCGAGAGCCTCGCCAAGCTGCGCCCGGCGTTCCTTGACGATGGGACGATCACCCCCGGCAACGCCTCTGGGATCAACGACGGCGCCGCGGCGGTCGTGGTCGTGCCGGAAGACAGGCTCGCCGACGCCGACCCCGGTCCCGCCGCCCGGATCGTGGCATGGGCCGAGACCGCCCGCGATCCGGAGGAGTTCGGTATCGCCCCCGCGGCCGCGATAGCACGCGCCCTCGAAGATGCCGGCATGGCACTGAGCGACATCGAGCTGATCGAGGCCAATGAGGCCTTCGCCGCACAGGCCATCGCCCTGACACAGGAGGTCGGCTGGGACCTGGACATCGTCAACGTCAACGGCGGGGCCATCGCGCTGGGCCACCCGATCGGCGCCAGCGGGGCGCGCATCCTGACCACGCTCCTGTACGAGATGCAGCGCCGCGACCTCACCGTCGGCATGGCGACGCTCTGCATAGGCGGCGGCATGGGTGTCTGCACGATCGTTGAGCGCGTGTAGGAGCCGACGCCGAACCCCGCCCCATGGAGGCGATAGCCGTGCGCACCCCCCGATGCGCTGTGTTGGTTCTCTTCATTGCCTGCGCCTGTTGCTCTGCCGGTGCGGCGCTTGAGGGCCGTGTCACCATTTCGAAGGCCTTTCCGGTCATCGGCGATGCTGTAACCATCGGGCTGAGGGTGTCGGGCGCCCCGAGTGTCGAGGGCAGGGAAGTCGACTTCTCCGCCATTTCGGCCGGAGGCACTAACGCAGCGGGCACGGCGGAGCTTACCGAGCAGGAGGATGGCACCTGGTGGTGCGGCGTCGAGCTGCGACCACCATCCCCGGGGATGTACGCGCTGCGCGCCCATATGGGCGCCACTGCCTTCGACGGGAAGCTCACCGTCATCGAGCGCCCCATGCATTTCGTCTGGTACGGAAGCCACGAGTCGCTGCGCTATGCGACTGCAGTCACCCCGCCCCCGAAGGATGCCGCGCTCAAGCAGCACCTGCGCGACACCGGCGCTGCGATGCTCGACTGGAAGGGCATCGGGCGGCCTTCCGTCGAGGTCACGGCCGACTACTGGGGCGCCTACGAGCATGACGGCATCGCCATCGACGAGATCGGCCTCTACGACCACTCCGGCCCCGAGGGTCAGTACACGGAGAAGGCCCTTACCGCTCTCAAGGCGCTGGCGCCCTTCAAGCAGGCTCATCCAGACGGCTTCCTGGCAGTCTGGAATGCCGGCTCGCTGACGCCGCTTTCGGCCAACTACTACCGCCAGAGCGCCGATGTCGTGATGCTCGAGTGCTACCTGAACTACATCCGCGCCGGCTTCGGCTCGCACTCCTTCCAGGATTACCTCGACCAGCGCATACAGATGGCGCGGCGGATGGATGTGCTGCACAAGTGCATCATCGCGCTGGGCATCACGCGCGACCGCGGCGGAGTGACGCCGGCCGAGATCATCAACCAGATCGAGTACTGCCGCCTGGCCGCCCCGGAGTGTCCCGGCATCGCCTGGTTCCTGGCCGGTGGCGAGCAGCGCGTGGACCCGGAGGTGCTGCGCATTGCCGATGAGGCCGCATACACCTACTTCATCAAGCCCTGCCTGATGATCCGTGACTGGGACCTGGGCTTCGTGCCCGGTGCTGATGGCAAGCCGGGGAGGTTGACTGTGGATGCTCACAACATCGGCGCGCTCGACGCCTCCGGCATCAACGTCGCGTTCTTCCTCGGACATCCGGAGCAGGGAGGGCAGCGCATCGGGAGCACCCACTTGCAGGGCATCCATGCGCCGCAGGGGTGGAGCAAGGCACTCGATGAGCTTCCTGCCTCCGAACTGACCAACCGCGCCTACGGGGTTGTCGAAGCCTCCGTCGAGTGGTCACCCGCGCCCGGCAGCTATGAGGTCTATGCCCGCATCCATGCCGATCGCCGCGGCCACACACTGCTTTCTGACCTCGCGCACAAGCGCGTCATCGTGCGATAGGCTCGCGACGATCCTTCCGCGCGGCCATGCCTCGCTGTCGCCTGCCGCTATCCGTTCCCACATCCCCCACCCCACGC
>DPJP01000192.1 GCA_003542955.1 Armatimonadota bacterium | reverse complement strand
GGGACCCCGTCGTTGTCCAGATCACCCAGCAGTTCGCCCTGCGCCGTCGATACCGGTGTTGGGCCCGTCCCCGGGGTCGCGAGTGTACGAGTGTCGGATGTCCGCTCGGGGCGGAGCGCCAGCCCGCTGTCTCCGGCGCAGCCCACCATGAATGCGGCCAGCAGGCACCCCGTCGTCAGCAGTATTCGCGTGTGGAGGTTCATCTAGCTGCTCCCTGAGGAAGCCGGCGGAGCCCCGAAAGCAGGCGCACGCCGGCAAGACAATCTGTGCGCAGTGCGAAGCGCCGTCAGGAACTATACTCCTTCATGTTCCATCGGCCTCCGGGGCGCGGAACTGTAGGTGTTCGTACCGCCGGAGGAGGCGTTCAGCGCTTCCCAGAGCATCGAGGCAATTTCTGTTCCAACATACAAGAGCGGACGAATCGGGGGGGAGATGAGTTCTACGGCCGACGGCGCCAGCCGGTGCGCGTGCTCAGTTCCGGGGCGATGTGCGGCGGAACAGTCGGTAGCCATCGATGGTCGTCTCGAGTTCGTAGGCCTCGTCAATGAGCAACTGCAGCTCAGGCAGCTTCTCCGGACTGAACTCCTCCGCGTAGCGGAATTCGAGTATCTCGACTCTGGGTGCGACAACGACGTAGGTAGGCCGCCATCGCTCCCACTGTGCCGCCAGCCAATCCCAGTCAATGGTCTCACGCACGCGGGGGGTTCCTACGTATGCGGCATGGCTGAAGCCCAGCACTCTCGTGGTCGCCCAGGGAGCGTCCGCCCCAAGTTCGCGTCCGGCCCAGTAGAGTATCTCGTTCTGGTCGCCCCACACGAAGACGGTGTCGGCGGCATCGGTGCGCTCGCCAACGTATTCACCGATCTGCCGCATCGGCGACAGTTCGTGCCATGTCTGGGGCGCGCGCCGCCATGCCCCGACCCCTACGGCGACTGGCACCTACATCAGCAGCAGGCCGAAAAGGACCAATGAGTACGCCGCGGCGCGCGCGGCGGCACTCCCTGCCCCANNCCCAGCAGCACGCCCCCGAGCACCGCGGCGGGCGGGTAGAACTGGACGAAGTGGCCCACACTGAACCGCCGCACCGCGATGATGCCGATGATCGCACCGATGCACCAGCAGCAGGCGATGACGGAGGCTGCGCCGCCTGCCGATGTGCACGCATCGGGATCCCCCGCTCCGTTGCGCCGGACGGCGACGGGCCAGAGCAGCAGCAGCCCACCGAGTCCGGCAATGAAGACCATCGCGTTTGGCGCAATGACCGCCGTCACTGCCCCAAGCAGGTTGCGTGCCGTGTCCCCCAGTCCCACTACCGAGATGTACCCGGCAGGCTCCAGAGCCGAGCCGCGCAGGTACTCGCCGAGAATCCCGTTGCCAATCAGGTAGAGCACAAACGGGAAACAGCCCAGCACCCCGCCCGCCGTATACCACACTCCCAGCCCTGTGCCCTCGCGGCGCGACAGGTGGCCGATCATCACCAGCACCACCAACGCGGCGTAGCAGGCCATCACCTCGAAGGCGCCAACCTGCTTGGTCAGAGTCGCCGCGGCCCCCAGCACGCCGGCCAGCACCGTGAGCCATCGTCGCCTCTGCGCGACGCCGATCAGCAGGCAGAGCATTCCCAGCGCAGTTGGGAGCACCATCAGGACTTCCGAATAGACGCCCTTGTGCGCCCCGTGGTGCGACATCGCACACACGAAGACAACCCCACACCAGGCTGCCGCACTGCGTCCCCATGCGCGCGCAGTGAACCACACCACCGCCGCGCCGGCCATCAACGCCCACACCACGGCGGCCAGATGCAGCGCGATGACGTTGCGGCCTACAACCAGAGTGGCGAGAACGTGCCAGAGCGTCAGATAGGGGCCCTTGGCCATGACGGCATCACGGATGAGCACCCGGCCGCGGAGCACCTTGTCCACAGTCGTCATCCACTGCGCCTCGTCGGCGGTGAGTGTGATCTCTGGCGCATGCGTGAGCACAAAGGCAACCGCGAGCCCAATCAGCACGAAGGCGTAGACACGGCTATCTGCCACCGTAAGGCGCCGCAGATGTGCCACCCTCATTCCTCCCTGCCGTCTGCGCCCGTGGCCGGCACGACCTCGCCGGAGCCACGTGGCTCAGTTGCCGTCGTGATCAGCCAGCCGACAGCGCCGACGACCGCGGCGATGGCCAGTTGGAGTGTGTGCCAGGCCAGGTGGGCCGGAATCGCGACGTGTCTGGCAATCCCCAGGCTCATCAGCAAGCCCGCGCCGATCGCGTTCTGCGGGCCGTAGCCGCCTATCCCATGAACCGGCAGAACGCTGCTGAGGACGAGTATGGACGTCAGGAAGGCAGCCTCGAGGCCACCGACAGGAACCGCAAGCGCCCGCAGGCAGGCGTACGCCAGCAACGTCGATGCCCCCCATACCGCAACACTGAGCGCGAGCAGGCCCGGCAACATCCGCCGGAACCACCGGGGATCGCTCACCGACATCGTGCGGTCCAGGAACCCCGAGAGCTTGCTGATTCCCGGCAGCCTCCCCAACAGCGGGTTGCCGACGACCCACATGACCGGTCGCCTGACGACGCCGGCCACCTGTGCGGGCCAGGCCAGGAGGCCGACCGGCGCGGCCAGACCGAGGGTGGCCAACGGGATGACCGCTCTCGCTGCAACGGGCACGTCAGACGAGATGCTTGCGGCGATGATGAAGATGATGCTGACTGCCGCCAGGTCCAGCAATCTCACCGCGACGAGAATCTTCGAGGCCCAGGATACCCCTACGCCGCGCTCACGCCCGAGCAGGCCCACGAAGGATACCTCACCCGTGCGCATCGGGAGGATGCTCAGCAGGAGGGCCTGGGCGCCGGCGATTGCGCTGAGTCGCACAATCGAGGTCGAGCGCTTGGTCATCAGCCAGAACCGCACTCCGCGCGCGATTGCCATCGCCATGTATGCGCCGACCGCCCCGAGCACCCAGAGGCCACTCACACTGCGCAGGAGAGAGGTCAAGTCGGCCAACTCCAACTGGGAAAGCAGGATGCCGACGAACAGCCCGGCGAGCAGTACCGAGCCGACGAGGCGCCACAGCCGCCGACTGCGCCTTGCCCACGGCGTCTGCTCAGTCGTGTCCGCGGCAGCCATCGCCCTTGTCCTCCGGGTACCACGAGTAAGAGCCGCCACGCAGACGGCTGATGATGGGGTGCAGCGGCCGCGAGACAAAGCGTCGGAATGCGTCACTGAAGATGATGTTCACGATAGACGGGTGCCGACACATCCACGACTCGAACTTGACGTACAGATTGCGCCGCGAGGGAGTGAACTGCCGCCGGAGCGTCTCGACTTCGGCTCCCTTCACTACCACATCGTCAGCCGCAACGTGTGAGAAGTGGCGCAGGTAGTTGGCCAGGTGGGGCACCTGGCCGGGCTCGAAGCCCATCAGCCTTGCGGCCACCGTATCGCACGCGCCGGGGCAGTGGGCCGCCAGCAACAGGTTCATCTCGACCGGCGTCCCGTACAGCGGGCCCTGCCCCTCCATGCCCACCAGCCCATCCAGCAGCACGTACATGCGGTCGCGGAACAGCGAGTTGAGGTCCGCGAGCACCTTGTCCAGCCCGGCGTGGTAGCGGATGCGCAGCGGGTCCGGAATCGCGCCGAACATGTTCTTCAGTGCGCAGGTGATCGTCGCATACTTGTGGGTCTTGAGCTTGGGCATGTTCACGATCAGGTCGGCGTCCAGTAATGGCCTTGATAGCCGCACCCGGCGAAGCCACAGCGCATCCGGCACGTCTACGTCAGTCTGGTCGGCCTCCGTCAGGTTCACGATCTCGAAGTCATATCGCTTCTGCAGTTGAGGGATACCCATGTAGGCGAGTGCGGCAGACAGCTTGCGGCCTTTGAGGCGCGTGCCGACTTCGCTCTCCCCCAGCATGACGCGCACATCGTAGTCCCCGAGATAGGCGAGCAACGCCTCGATGACGCGGGTGTCTGTGTTTGACCCGGCCGCTATGTACTCGGGCACATCCGATACGAGATTGGGCTTGATGAACACGCTCGAAGACCCGGCCAGGCGACCGGCGAAGTCGCTGTCCTCGAGAAGGCGTGTCGTCGCCGCAAGCACATCGCCGTCGGTGACGGTCTGAATGTGCACGGTCCTTGCTGTCATTGTGTCCGGCTGTGCCATGCCGCCCCTCTGTAGGTGCTGAGTGGCTACCCGAATGGTCTCTGCAGCTTCGATATCGTGAAGCGATACTTGCCGGAGGCTGATGTATCGATGCGGTCGAGCAACTCGAAGTGCACATCAAAGCCCGGGTCACCGTGCTCGTGGATGATCTCCGTCAGCAGTGCGCGGAGCGCCTCAGTGTCGGCGCCGTCTGCCAGGACAAGTCTGATCCTGAGACGTTCGAGACTCTCCTGGATAACCTGAAACTGCCTGACCTCATCACGCCCGTAGAACAGATGGGTGAAGAACTCACCATGCAGCAGCCGCCCACCAGGGCACACGATGACATCACTCGTGCGACCCACGATGTTGCGCAGAAGCGGCGTCGTACGCCCGCACGTGCAGGGCTCGGGGGCAACGACGGCCAGGTCTCCCAGGTCGTAGCGAATGAACGGCATGGCGTAGTTGTGCAGATTGGTCGCGATGACCCGCCCTGCCTGTCCCGGTTCTACCGCCGCGCCTTGTGCGTCAACGACTTCGCACAGATTGCACAACGGCGACAGGTGCAGCCCCCTGTGGGCATCGCACTCGTGCGCGACAAGGCCCACCTCCCGGCAGCCGTAGCGGTCGAAGGCCTCGCAGCCAAAGNNCAGCAACTCCCGGTCGGCTGCCGTCAGCACCTCCGCCGAGGCCTGTATGCCGCGCGGCCGTGGGGCCGGCAGGCCGGTGGACTTGAGAAACCGCGCGTACATCGTCAACGACGCCACATAGCCCACAATGAGCACGGGCTCGTGTGCGGCGATCACGGCGGAGTACTCGCGCATCAACGCCTCCGACAGGTCAAATGTGTTCAGCCATATCAGGTTGCGGCCGAGACGGTCCACGGCGCGCTGGAGCGCGCTCTTGTGTGCCGATGAGTCGTAGTCGGAGCCCCACAGGAAGATGAGTGGCTGCCCGTACACGTAGTTGCACCGCTCGTAGCAGCGAACCTTGTCGGCCTGTGCCCATGATCTGTACCCGGCATCCTGATAGAACGTGGTCGGCTCACCCGTGGAGCCCCCAGTGTGATTCGCCTTGATCGCCGAAGATCGCCCCGACTGCGCGGTCAACCGTGCTCCATGCTCGCGGATGACCGCCTTGGTCAGGATTGGGAGCCTGCTCAGGTCGCCGTAACCGGTGAACTCATCCGCCTGGAGCCCCATCTCCCGCGCGATACCGGCATAGTACGGCACGTTGGCGAAGGCGTGCGCCAGCAACGGCCGCAGACGCGCCATCGTCGCGCGTTCTTGCTCATCCGGGTTCAGCAGGTCGAACCGGTTCAACTCCGCACGGCGGGCCGCCGTGCCGTCCAGGCCGTGCGCGATCCGGGTGCCGGCGTTCAGCAGTCGGCTGTGCAGCGCCCTGAGAGCACTCATGAGTGGACTGGCCTTCGCGCTCTGCGCAGAGCCCTATCGGAGATCAGTTTCTCATAGAGCGCAACGTACCTCTCGGCCATCAATGTCCACGAGAATGCCTCGCTGCGCTCGCGACTGCGGGCGCCCATCCGCGCCCGCAGTGCGGCATCGCTCAGCAACTGACGCAGCGGCCCAACCAGAGCCGCGGCATCGTCGGCGGGAACCACAAAGCCGTTGATGCCATCGACAACCAACTCGGTCGTTCCGGGTACCCTGGTGGTGATGATCGGCAACCCGGTCGCCAGCGCCTCCAAGATGACATTCGCCATACCCTCACTCGAGGAGGGCAGGCAGAAGACGTCACCCCGCCGATAGAGCGCCGGCACTTCCTCCCGGGGTCTGAGGCCCAGGAACTCGGTCCGCTCGGCGAGCCCGAGCGCGGCGGTTTGCTCCTCGAGCTTCTCCCGCATCGGGCCGTCGCCCACCACCATCAGGGCAAACGCCACGCCCTCGCCCATCAATGTCGCCAGAGCGGGCAGGAGCAGTTGGAGCCCCTTGCGTTCTATGAGGCGTGAGACGAACAACACGGTTGGCACATCACGCGGGACTCCATCAGTCGGGTGGAACAACTCCAGGTCGATGCCGTTATAGATGATCTCGAAGTCAAGGCGGGGGTAGGCCTGCGTAGCGCGCTCGTGCATGCCCTCGCTGTTGACGACGCGAGCCTGCACCTTGCGCAGAACGCGGCCCACGACCGGCCGGAGCAGCCTGTGCAGGAGGCCGAAGCGCCGCTCGTGGCCCGGCAGGTCTCCCCCGCCGATGCGCACCACCTGCACCGCCCTCGAGGCACGGGCAGCCCAGCAGCCGACCAGCCCGGAAGGCACGGCAAAGAAGGTCTGGATGACATCCCAGTGCGCCCATGCCGCCAGCCACAGAGCCCGGGGAGTGGCGAAAGTGATGTACTGGAGCATCTCGTGAACTGAGGTGAAGTCGCGCCTGCGCCTGAAGACGCGCACGCGCCGAACATCGATGCCGTCGAGGGTCTCGCGGAGGGGCACGCCGGCCGTCGCGGAGGTGAGGACCGTGACCTCGTGGCCCAGCCTCACCATCTCGCGAGCCAGGTAGTAGTTGGCGGTGGCCCCCCCACCTCCCACGGGCGGGAATTCATAGTTGACCATCAGTATCCGCATGGGATCGGCTTTGCTGTGATCGTGCTGCGAGTGCCCGGATGACGGGAGCGGGTACACGTCGGGCGACTGCATCTCCGGCACGGGGCCGCCGCGGAGCGCGCAGGCAGCCCCCTGTGCAGTCGCGGGCATTCTATCACCGGCGAACCGGGCAAGTCAAAGCGTCTCAAACAGCGCCGTGGACAGGTAACGCTCCCCGGTGTCGGGCAGCACTGTCACCACGGTGCCGCCTTCACCCATCTCGCCGGCGACTTCGACCGCCGCGTGCGCGGCCGCACCCGAGGAGATGCCGCAGAAGATGCCCTCCTCCGCCGCCAACCTGCGCGCCATCGCTATCGCCTGCGCATCCGTCACAGTGAGCACTCGATCCAACAGGGAGAACTCGAGCACCCGCGGGCAGAACCCGGCGCCGATGCCCTGGATGCCGTGGCTGCCACGCTCACCACCCGAGAGCACCGGGCTGCCGGCGGGCTCAACCGCAATCAGGCGCACATCAGGCTGCCGCGCCCGCAGGTACCTCCCGACGCCGGTGATCGTGCCCCCTGTCCCTACCCCGGCGACGAATGCGTCCAGCCGCCCCTCCGTCTGCGCCCATATCTCCGGGCCGGTGGTCGCCTCGTGCGCAGCCGGGTTCGCCGGGTTCTCGAACTGGTTGGGCATGTAAGCATCCTCCAACTCGGCCAGGAGCCCCCGCGCGCGCTCGATAGCGCCTCCCATGCCCTGCGCCGCCGGCGTCAACTCGATCTGCGCTCCGAGCGCGGCCAGCAGCCGCCGGCGCTCGATGCTCATCGACTCCGGCATCGTCAGGATCACCCGGTTGCCGCCGACGGCCGCCGCCAGCGCGAGCCCGATGCCGGTGTTGCCGCTGGTGGGCTCGACGATGGTCGTCTGCCCCCACGTGAAGAGGCCCTGCTCGCAGGCCGCCGACAGCATCGCGTGCCCAATGCGGTCCTTGACGCTGCCGCCGGGGTTGCGTGCCTCGAGCTTCACCCATACTGCCGCCGCACCGGCCGGCACAACCTTGAGCAGGGGCACCAGGGGCGTGTTGCCGATGGTCCTCAGGACTCCGGGATTCAGCAGGGCCATGATCGTGGCCTCCGGCTGCATTGCAGCCCGCCTCGACTCCGGCGGGCCGCTCTCACTCACAACGACAGGTCAGGCCGCTGACGCCGCCTCATCCAGCGTCTTCGCCGACTACCAGCACCTCGGCCTCCAGCCAGACCCCGGACGTCTCATGCACGCGCTCGCGCACCAGTTCGATCAATGCGAGGACCTCCGCGGCTGTGGCGCCCGCGCAGTTGACGATGAAGTTGGCGTGCTTCTCGGAGATCTTCGCGCCGCCAACGCGGAGGCCCTTTGCGCCGGCCTCCTCGAGCAGCCGGCCGGCATAGTCGCCCTCGGGGCGCTTGAAGACCGACCCCGCACTCCGTTGCGCTACCGGCTGTCCGCTGCAGCGCTTCTCGATGGTGTCGTAGACCAGGTCGCGTACGTGTCGGCAATCACCGGGGGTGAGGGTGAAGGCTGCCTCCGCGATCACCAGACCGTTACCCATGAACACGCTGTGCCGGTACCCCAGGTCCATCTCACCGGGCAGCAGGCGCCGCTCCCGCCCCTCACCGTCGATAGCCAGCACCCACGCGACGACGTCCGCCATGTCGCCGCCATAGGCGCCGGCATTCATCACCAGTGCCCCGCCGACAGAGCCCGGGATGCCCGCGGCAAACTCGAAGCCGCTCAGACCCCACTCACAGCATCTCCGGCATACCAGGGCGACGCGCGCTCCCGCCTGGGCGGTCACCGTGTCCCCCACGCGGGTGATCTCCGCCAGGTTGGACCCGATGTGTATGACCATGCCGCGTATGCCGCCGTCGCGCACGACGATGTTGGTCCCCTCGCCGAGCACGAAGCACGGAATGGCGTTGTCCGACGCGTACCGAATGGTCCGCGCCAGCGCGTCGACTGAGTGCGGANNGGCCGGGCCGCCAACCCCCAGTGACGTGTGCGCGCTCAGTGGCTCATTGAACCGCAGTTCCACGCCATCGACCAGTTCCGATGGCACCGCCTCCAACTCGATCAACCTGCTTCGTCTCCTATTCTCGTCTGCTGCTGCATTCCTAGCTACTGGTCGTCGCTGCTCTTCGAGCCACAACACGGTGTACATGCATCGCCACCGGTCTCCTCGCTCGACGGAACCTCGGCCTCCGCGCCGTCATCGTCTCCACAGCACGGACACCGGTCATCGGCTTCGTCACCGTCATCTCCGGTAAGCTCTTCGACCTTGCTCTCGACCGCCTCGCGAGCGTGCTCGTACTTTTCTCCGATCGCCTTGGAGACTTCCTGTGACTTCTCCTTCGCCGACTCGACAGCATCCTTGAGCCGCTCTGCCGAGACCTTCGAGACCTCCTGCGAGCGCTCCTTGGCAGTCTCAACGGCATCCTTCAGCCGCTCGGCGGAGACCTTGTAGATCCTGCCGGCCTTCTCGGAGGCGCCCTTGTAGTCATCCCGCAGCGTCTCCGAGAGCCGACCCCACGCGCCCTTGAGCCCGCCCAGTTGCTCGGGCAATCTGGCGATGGTCTCATCGGGAATGACGATGATGTCGCGGCCGTGAACCATCCCATCGATGGTAGCGAAGCTCAACGTGCCGTCCGTCAGGTCCCGTAGGGGCCCGCCCGATATCTCGTAGCGCACCACTTTGCGGCTCTGCGGGTCGATGTAGATGTCGGCGAGAACGCCGACTTTCGTTCCGGACTGTGTGAGCACCTGGAGCGGCTTGTCGAGACTGCCGCGCCGTCGCTCGATCAGCGCCGTCATCTCGCTCAACGGCTGCACCTTCGTCTGGTCCGCCAGCATGACGGCATCGGGGCCGATCACGGCCACGTCGTCGGCCCACACGCCCTGCTCCACTCCGTCTCGCTCGATGATCATCCCCATGACGGCGCCCTGGGCAAGGTCGATGACTATCTCGCCGACCCTGCCCAACTCCACACCCTCGGCCACTGAGATGACGGGCTCACCCACGATGCTGCTTATCTCTCGCATCCGCTAACCCCTCTCTGGTAGCTTGCAGCTACTGCGGAAAGCAACCGCCCCATTGTACCCGATATTGCCGGTTGCAGTGAAGGCCGCCACGCCCGCGATCCGCGCGGTTTGCCTGCCGAGCAGTGCTCTTTTGCGATTGCGCCACGCATACTCACCCTTCGCTGCCGTCGGGCCGGTTCCTGCAAGTCAGGGGCGCGCCCCGCCTCCGAGCATCCGCCCGATTGCATCGTAGTAGCTCTTGAGATTGCCGACATCGAGCCTGCATTCGTCGGGTGCGAGGGGGCACGCGTAGACGCCGCCGCCGTCCCGCGCCATCGCCGCGATTGCGTCCGTGAGCTGGATCTCGCCACCCGTGCCGGGCGCCTGTCGCGCGAGGTAGTCGAAAATCGTCGGGTGGAATACGTACCGGGCGCAGACGGCCATGTTGCTGGGGGCACGCTCTATGGGCGGCTTCTCGATGAGGTCGACGACGCTGAAGCCGTCGCGGCAGTTCTCACCCGGCGCGAAGACCCCGTAGCGAGGGATGTCGGCCTGAGGAACCTGCTGGGCCGCCACAACCGCACGGGCATCCTCCCGCTCGTACATCGCCAGCATCCTCAGCAGCAGGCTCGCCTGCGTCGGTGCGGCGATGATCCCATCACCAAGAGCAACCACGAAAGCGCGATCACCGACAGCTCCCGCAGCGGCGTTGACGGCATCCCCGAGGCCCATCTGCTGCTTCTGGCTCACGTAGGCAAAGCGTGCCGGCGTCTCGCCGCGGCGCGCCAGCTCATCAAGATGGTCTTCGACCGCGCGCTTCCCGGCGCCCGTCACGACGATGATGTCGTCGATACCGGCCGTGACCAGTTCCTCGACAACGTGCTGGATGGTGGGAACGGGACCCAGCGGCAGGAGTTCCTTCGGCACCGCGTAGGTCAGGGGATAGAGCCGGGTACCTTTGCCCCCGGCGGGGATGACGGCACACGTGGGCTTCATGGCAGGTCTCCGCGTCCCGGAATGACACTCGTCGCTCAGCGACTGCGACTTCGCCATCGAGGCGGATCGGACCTGCCGGCTGCCGGCTGCGGGCGCTATACCGAAGTCTCAGGGTGGATGCGGGGCGGCACAGCTGGGGTCACGTCTTCAAGATTGGTTCCGCTGAAAAACCGTCGTTCGTGTTCGGGGAACAAGGCAACGAAGCCGGGGTCANNATCAAAGATGTGACCCCATCCGTTAAGCCCATCAGCGCTGGACGGGGGTATTTCAGCAGAACCCAAAACTCATTCTTGCCCGAAAACAGGCGAATGGTGCCCGCAATGGTCGGTACTCCGCTTGGTGTACCGGACGCCGGAGAGCAAAAATGAACTTTCAAGACGTGACCCCAGAATCTCTCCATGGGCCCGGGCAACTCAGCCTGAGCTGTCCTTGCGAGGAGTGTCCGAGGCCTCGCCTTTACCCCCGTGCTCGTCCGCGTCCTTGTCCTCTGTCTTCTTGCTCTTCCAGCTCTTCTTGCCCGTCGCCTCGGCCTTCTCTACGCTCTTGTCGACGCCCGGCTCGGCGCCCTCCGCCAGGTCCGCGCCAACGCAGACGTAGGCCTCGTCACCGGGTCTGCAGCCGCTGTCGTCGCGGGCGTCCTTGCCGGCGCCTCGCGCGGTGAGCATCTGCGCCGTCTCCGCCTGTTGGCGAGCCATGGCCCAGTGCAGAGGCGTGCCGCCCTTGTCGTCCTTGATGTTGATATCCGCGCCCTTCCCAATCAGCATCTCGGCCATCCGCTGGCGGCCGTTGTAGACCGCCCAGTGCAGCGGCGTCCCGCCGCGATCATCACGGGCTCTGACGTCGGCGCCCTTCTGCATGAGGAACTCCGCCATCTGCAGGTGACCCGCTCGCGCCGCCCAGTGCAGCGGTGTGAAGCCCTTGTTGTCCTTGGGGCCAATCGCGGCCTCGCGCTCGATGAGTATCCTGGCGACCTCCGTGTAGCCGTTGATCGCCGCCCAGTGCAGGGGTGTCAGGCCGCCCTTATCCTTGGCGTCCTTGTCGGCTTCCTTGGCAATCAGAAGCGCCGCCACCTCGGTGCGGCCCTGGCGGGCGGCCCAGTGCAGCGGCGTCAGGTCGTTCTCATCACGGAGGTTGACATCAGTGCTCTTCTCGAGCAGCTTCTCGACCGCGGCCCTCTCCCCGGCGGCGGCGAGTTCGTGAATGGCAGGTTTCTGGAAGAGGCAGGCCGGGAGGCCACAGCAGACGATGAGCGCCCCGAGCAAGCAGATGACCTTCCTGTTCATCATGAATGCTCCCTTGTGGGTGGGTGAACGGCAGGTCCGCGAGTCCGCTCGAGTGAGCGCCGCAGACCGGAGGAATCCGTGTATGCAGCGTTGAGCGGCAATATCCATGCCAGGCTGCGCCCGGCCGAACAGGGGGCGCCGCTGCGTCTCATGAACCAGGGAAACGGACTCCACAGCCCCGGAGGACTTTCATGACCATCCCGCCGACCAGGGAGGTCGCGGGCTGTCGGGGCAATGGGTCAGACGGCGGGTCTCGGCTGGGGACGATCGGGGCACACGGCTGCAGCGCGCATTCTGGAGCCGACGGGCGGAATCGAACCGCCGACCTGGTCATTACGAGTGACCCGCTCTGCCGACTGAGCTACGTCGGCTCCGATGGCGCCGGGGCTCCCGCCGCAATGGCGGAAGCCCGGTGGAAACAGCTCTGGTGGCCAGACCCAGATTTGAACTGGGGACACACGGATTTTCAGTCCGT
>DPJP01000363.1 GCA_003542955.1 Armatimonadota bacterium | reverse complement strand
GCGCCTGGCGTGGGTCAAACCCACTGCTCCGGCGCTCGGGAGCGAACGCAGGGCGGTGAGGCCTGCGGCGGAGGTATCGACCCACGGAGGCAGAAGGCTAACGCGGGCCCGGTGGCAGCGAAGACGCCGACTGACACAGTTGCGGCCCGGGCAATGGCTGGAACTCAGGTACCGCAAGGGAGAAACCGATCATGTTCCGTACTGCGGCACTGCTCGCAATCATGGCACTGGTTACCGTCGTACACGCACAGCCGGTTGAGCGCATCGAGACGCTCCGGGATATGTGCATCGAGACACCGCTGGCAGTCGACGGGAAGTCTGCCGCGCTCATCGTCCATCCGCAGCAGCACGAGGCGCTCGCCAAGACGGTGCAGGAGACCATCCAGCGCGTCACCGGCCTCGCACTGCCACTGCGGCTCGATACCGAGCTGACGGAGGCTGACCTCGAGCAACAGCACTGCATCGCCCTGGGCAACTGCAATGACAACGCCCTGCTCGGACGGCTGTACGCGATGCGAATGGACTTCACCGACAGCATCTACCCCGGCGTGGCGAAGCCCAACAGCGGCTTTGACGTCGATGACAACCATGACGACATCCCGGACAACTGGTCGATCACGCTCCATGACGAAACCACACACTCGCGCGCATACGACGCCGAGGTCTCCAGGAGCGCGCCGCGCAGCGTGCGGCTCGAGGGGACGACGGCGCAGGGGGCGGCGCGGGCGGCGCTGCACCGGAGCGTTCCGCTGGAGCCCGGCAGGTACGAGTTGTCGATCTGGTACCGTTCGCAGCCGGCGGAGGGGGGCTATGCGAGCATCCTGGTCTACTACGTGGCGGCTGAAGGCGGGATGCACAAGACGCCTGGCGTCTCGCTGAAGCTCGAACCCGCGGAGGACTGGGCGAGTGGCTCAGTGAGCTTCGAAGTGCCTGCCGATGCGCCCTCGACCTCCGTGCTGTTCTACCAGCATGGGCCGGGGAAGGTCTGGTATGACGATGTTGCGCTGATCCGTGAGGGAAGTGATGAGAATCTGCTCGGCGCCGCCCACCGCGGCGCCATCGTGCGCACCGTGCACAACCCGTTCGGGTACGGGAGGAACGTCGTCGTGCTCGGAGCCAGTGACGAGGAGGGCCTGCGGCGCTCGGTCGAGTTGCTCGGGCAGCAGGTCTCCGGCCCGGTGCTGCCGCGCCTGCTGACCATCGAGATCGGTGATACGGCACGGGCGAGCGGGATCGTGCCGGGGCCGGGGCCGGACGAGGCGGCGCGGGCGAAGATGGCCGAGGCGGCCGCCGGGCAGATTGCCACCAACGCCTTTGTGACGGTACGGGGCGTGATGAACGGGACGCGATCCTACGCGCAGAACTACTTTTTGACCGGGAGTGAGAACTGGGCGCTGCTGTACCGTGACATCTGGCGTGCCATCATGGCCGAGCCGGATGAGAAGAACAACGCGCACGGGCCGATGGAGTGGACCTTCCAGGCGATGGAGGGCTGGGACCTCGTCGAGGAGGCCGCGGCGCTGACGGACCAGGACCGGCTTGACATCACCAACCACCTGCTCAAGGTGGGCGTGCGCAATGAGCAGTCATACGGCCGGAATATCCAGAATGTCAACCGGACGATCGCCGACGGCCACCAACTCGACCAGGCACTGTGCATCTACATGCACGGCTACTACTTCGACAAGTACTACGGGATCAACGGCCACTGGAAGGACATGGCGCTGCCGCTCATCAAGCTGGCCGAGAACACGCCACGGGTGCATGACTCATACGCCTATGGGCCAATCATCGCGACCGACTTCATCACCGGCGAGTACTCGCTGAAGACGGGCGACATGACGTTCTTTGAGAACGGCAACTGCCTGGAGCAGGCCAGGTGGATGATGCTGTGCAGTGACAACCTCGGGGCCGGCGGCACGTTCGGCGATGACGGCGCCTGGCGGGGCAGCATCCGCATGGACCTGATGGCACGGGCGAACTGGTTCTATCGGGACGATACGCTGAAGTGGTTCATGCAGGGCTACCGTCCGCTCATCGGCGGATTCGCCAACGACCGACCNNTCGGAAGCCGGTCGAACTGATGGGCACGAAGCTCATCCCGCTGCATCCGAACCTCTACAAGGTCGCGGCCGAGACCAGGCGCGATGCCGGCGCGGCTTCGTGGAGCGCCGATTTGTGCCCGCCGGAGAAGGCCTTCGACAAGCTCTCATTCCGCAGCGACTTCGGAGAGCAGTACCAGTACATGCTCATCGATGGCATCACCGAGATCAGCCACGGCCATCGCGACGGAGCATCAATCCTCCGCTTCACCGACAACGATAGGCTATTCCTGACCGAGGGGCACTACATCCAGACCTCCCCCCGTGAGCACAACACGCTGCTGGTCTCGCACGACGGGCAGCAGTGGTCCCCCCCGCCGCTGGTGAGCCTCGAGCATCATGCCGACCTCGAGCGGACGGGCATGGCGCAGGTGCTCACCTCCGCGTATAACGGCGCCGACTGGCGGCGGAGTATCGTCTGGCTGAAGGAAGGCTTCTTTGTGGTGGTGGATGATGTCGAGGCCAGGGAGGCCGGCGAGTTTGATCTCGAGTGCAACTGGCGGAGTCTCGGGCGAGCTGCACTGGGTGAGGGAGGGCTCTTCACGGTTGACCAGACCGGCGAGGGCTTCGCGATCCAGGATGCGGGCGGCTCCGGGGCCGTGATCCAGGAGCAGTGGGACGGGCAGTCGGCCAACTACTACGCAAGCTACCCGTATTCGCCGGACGGGCTGGTCAAGGTGCTTCGGCAGCACCGGAGCCTGACGATGCAGCCGGGGGAGCGCATGGCGTTCTGTAACCTCCTGCACACCTACCAGGGCAGCGAGCCCACACTGCGGGCCGAGCGGGTAACCGACAGGGCGATGCTCGTCAGCGGGCCGCAGGGCCGTTGGCTGGTCGGCGTCGGCGAGGTGGACCTGCCGGGCATCATCGCAACCGACGCGGCGATGTGGATGGTCGGTAGCGACGGCCTGGTGGCCTACGCGGACGCGACACGGCTCTCGGTGGGCGGGGCCGTTCAGGCGCTGGCGGGGCCATCGGGAGAGGTAATGCTCCCGGGCTCCGGGGCTGCGCTCAACGGCGTGAAGGCAGCTCCGGCGGGTACGGTCGCCGCGTCGGTGGACGATGAGCCGGAACTCGAGCCGCTGTGGCAGTTGGAGCTTGATGCCGAGGCGCGTCCTTTGAGCAATACCGTCAGCATTGGTGTCAGCAGCGATATTGCGCCCCTGCCGGCCAGCACGTGGGACGCCAGCTACAAGATCAACCTGCGCACCATCGCCCAGCAGTGGGGCGCGATCGTACTATGGGACGAGGATCAGGCGCCGACGATCACACTTGATCTGGGCCGGACCAGAGACATCTCGAAGGTCGGCCTGCGCACCATGTGGACCAACAACAGCGGCAAGGGCATCCGCTACCGCCTGGCGAAGGCGGTCTTCACGGCCTCGGCGGGCCCCGGCGGGCCATACACGGAGGTAGCGGCCTTCGAGGAGACGGGAGACCACCCGATCCCCTCGCACCCCGAGTACATCCAGGAGACGCCGGGGCTGAGCGCCCGCTACATCAGAGTCACCGCCACCCCGCAGGCGGGCGCATGCCTGTTCCTGGAGGGCATTCGCGTGTGGGGGCTCGCCGATGCGACGGGTGAGCACGATCCGCGCTACAGGGCGTTCGGGACGAGTGTCATCTCGGCTCTGGCAGCCGCCGACATCGACGGACAAGCGGGCGACGAGCTGCTGTTGGGCACGGAGGGTGGAGGGCTCGCCCTGGTGCGCGAGGGTACAGAAGTCTGGCGGGTGGAAACGGGCGCGAGGGTGAACTGCATCGCTGTCGGCAACATCACCGGCGACGAACGGCCCGAGATACTCGCCGGCACCGACAGCCAGCAGTTGCAGTGCTATGACACTGATGGGAAGCTGGTGTGGAAGAAGGAGTTCCCGTTCTTCTGGAACCGTGACGGGAATGTCGTGTGGGTTGAGGTGGCCGATCTTGACGGCGATGGGGACAACGAGGTAGCGATGGCAGCCGAGAACTGGCACTACTACGCGCTCGACGGCGAGGGCAACGAGCTGTGGAAGTTCAACGTGCCGCATTCGCCGGTCGAGGGCGCGGTGGGCGACGTGAACGGTGATGGAAAGCTCGAGATCGTCGCAAGCGATGAGTACTACTCGGGACGCGTGCTCGAGGCCGACGGCAAGCAGCTCTTCCCCATCCGCATCACGCAGCCGTACATGACCGCGGCGCTGGCACCCGACCTCGATGGCGACGGCAAGTGCGAGGCGGTCATTGGTGGCCAGGATATGCAGGCGCACGTCTACGGCGGCGACGGCAAGGTGCTCTTCGATGCCAATGTCGGGAGCGTTGTGACCGACCTGCAGGCGCTGCCGGCGGGCACTGGGCATCGGCTGATAGTGGCCTCCGACGGCATGGCGAGGAACCTTTCGTGCTACGACGCGACGGGCACGGCGCTGTGGCGGCTCACGCTGCCCGGAGCGCCACGGCAGATAGCAGTCTGCGGGGACACGATCGCGGCAGGCTGTAACGACGGAGCGCTACGGCTGTTTGATCCCGGCGGCGCCGCGCGGGGCATCCTGCGCCTGAGCGCCCCGGTGGATGTGGTCATCTCCGCGCGGACCGCGGGCGGAGAGCCGATAGCCGTGTGCGCGTCGGGCAACCTGCTGAGCGTGGTGGCAGCCGGCGCCCGCTAAGGGAGAGTGAGCATGAGAACACCAACTATGGTTGCAGTCGGGATGGCGATGATCATGGGATGCACAACGGCCTCCGCCCAGGACGTGCCGGGGCCACGCGACTATCACATCACCACCACGCTGGCAGCGGGCGGGCAGTCCGAGGTCACGATTGTCTCGAGCAGCACGCGGCCGGCGTATGCGGCCATCGCGCAGAAGGTGCAAAGCCGCATCCGGGAGCTATCCGGGGCGGATGTGCCGATCGTCGACGNNACTGACGATCTGCTGGCCCGTCACAGCGCAATCGTGCTGGGGAACCTGGCGACGAGTCGCTTTGTCGAGGACCTCTACTGGCAGTGGTACACGATCACGGACCTGTGGTATCCGGGTCCCGGCGGGTACGAGCTGCGGACATTGCATGATCCCTACGGCACCGGCCGCAACGTGGTCTTCCTCGGCGGGAGTGATGACGAGGGAGTGGCCGCCGCGGCTGATGCGTTCTGCGCGGGCCTGACAAAGGGCGAGCCGCTGCAGGTGGGGCGGCTGATGGAGATCAAGC
>DPJP01000488.1 GCA_003542955.1 Armatimonadota bacterium | reverse complement strand
CCACTCGTGCGGCCCCTCCCCGGGTTCTCTCGTGCAGTCTCGCTACTCCCTCGTGAGGCCCCCCGCACGAGGGCGCTTTCGCCTATATCACAAACAGCTCCAGCCCGCTGATCTCCGCGAATTTGTCTACCACCGGCAACTGGTTGCCCCTCACCAGCGCCACATGATGCGAGCCCCCATAGTAGAGGTAGGCATCCAGGAACATCTCCAGGTCCAGGTCCGGCCGCAGCTTGCAGTGCGGGGTCTGGCCGCCGGGCAGCGCGTACGGCTCGATCTCCGCCGTCGCGGCGATCAGCTTCACCTTCTCCCCCGCGCCGATGGTCAGGTTCACCAGTGTCACCGGCCCCGGGTCGAAGTCAAATGCGATCGAGGCCGAGGGCCCACCGCTGCCCACCCACCCATCGCGCCGCACCAACCGCGGCTTGCCGGAGGCGAAGTTGAGGTTCCCCTCGGCGAAGTGCGACATCAGGATCGCGCCTCCCTCGAAGTCCATGCAGAACATCTCGGTGAAGGTCGACTCCCCGGCGAGCAGCCCCATCGCCGCGACACCCGCGGCGGATGTGATGTCACCCTCGCCGCCGAAGCCGACGCCCTCGGTCAGGAGCTTCGTCACTCCGGCGAATGGCAGCGCACTGAAGCGCGGGTCATGGCCGAGGACCTCATAGTGGATGGCGATGGCGCCGAGTCCGCGATCCGAGACCACGCGGCGCAGGCCAAGCTCCGCCTTCGCGGAGGCCAGGTGCTCGGACTCCGTGAGGTCGTCGGCGATGTCGAAGCGCGCCCGGTCCTCCTCGACTATGCGGCGCGCGTCGCCGTCGGACGCGCCTGCCATGGCCTCGGCAAGCTCCTGGAGGCTCACATGCTGGACGTGGGCGCCGGTCTGCCGGTGGAAGAGCGTCTCATCGACGCCGAAGTCGCCCATGTCCTGGAAGGGGTAGCCGAAGAGGCCGATCTCGAGGCTCTTCATCTGCGTGGCGGCAGCGGCTGCGCGCGCCCANNGCCCATTGGGAAAGCTCATCAAGCGTGTCATTGTCCTCCCAGTAGCCGGTGCAGACACCGAATGAGCGCCCGGAGCGCACCAGCACGTTGGCGAGGTCCTGCTGGCCGTGCATGCCGTGGTTTTCGAGCACATCCTGCCCATCGAAGCTCTCGTCGATGGCGCGCTTGCGCTGAGTGTTGAAGAGCACGACGGGCCGCGGGCAGTCGACCAGCGCCTGCATGGCAATCAGGCTCGGCGAGTAGGAGAAGTGAACCGGCATGACGAGGTCGACGTCGGCTGCCTCGAACTGGGCCATCGCTGCCTGCACGCCGGCGCGCGTGTTGACGATGCCGGTGTAGGTGACATCCGCGATGCCACCGAGCTTGCCGACGAGTTGCGTGGCGAACTGCTCCTGCGCGGGCCTGAGGGCGGGATGTGAGCGGTCATAGAGTTCCAGCATCAGCCCGAGCAGGCCGATACGCGGCTTCCGCATGGTCGGCATGGTGTACCAGCTCCCTGCTACGGCTCAGATTGGCGATGAACGGCAGACGCGGGTGAGTCTTCGGGCCAAGGGGGTCCGATACCTGCGCGGGGCAGGTCCGCGACGCTACGGAGGCCAATACTATCTACCCTCAGGGGTACTCGGGCGAGACAACGCAGGCTGGAGGGCCACCGCAGATGGGTCTTCTCCCTCACATACTCCGATCCGTGCTGCTTTCCGCAGGCATACTGCTGCTGGTTCAGGGCATTAGCCACGCTGCGGGCAACTCGGCCGGGGTCAAGCATCCCGTGCTCAATCATGGTGTGGGTCCCGCCGATGCGGCCGCCTGCGAACAGGCGGTGCAGCGGGTCATGGCGATGAGCGAGGAGGAGATGCTGTCCTACGTCCCCGAGCGGCACTTCACCCGCTTCTGCCATTGCCCCGAGTGCTTCGGCGGAGTGGATGCGGACCTGATCTTCGACTGGAGCATCGACCGGCCGGATGAACTCAAGTGCCGCTTCTGCGGCTTCCTCTGGACGCCCGATGGCAAGTACCCGGAGACCACCGAGCTGCTCGCGACGAACTCCCTCGGCGAGACGCGGGCCTATATGTACTACTATGACGAAGAGCACAAGACCAGCCATCACTTCTCGCGCCACATCGACCTGCACAAGCGCGAGTGGATTCACGCCCAGGGGCGGGCGCTCGGGAGGGCCTTCCTTGCGACCGGAAAGCCAGAATACGCGCGCCGAGTGGCGCTGATCCTCGACCGGATGGCCGAGACCTACAGGCACATGGAGGTCATCAAGGTCGGTGGGACGCCGAACCGCTACTTCAAGGTGGCCGATTCGCAACAACCGCCGTACACCTGGGACGCCGGCCGGTGGGGCTGGCACTCCCCCGGTGGCGAACTGCCCTCCGGCGCCATCGAGATGTATGACATGATCTACAACAGCCCGGAGCTTGACAGGCTGGCAGGGCAGCGCGGCTACGACGTGCGGGAGAGGATCGAGCGCGAGTTCTTCCTCCCGACGCTCGAGGCCGTCGCGGCGACGAAAAGCCACGTCGACAACTACGTGGCCTACCTCGGTACCGCCATCAACATGGCGCGCGTCATCAACGAGCCGAAGTGGGTGCACTGGGCCTTCAGGTGGATCGGCGAGAATGTGAACGCCGGCTGCTTCTATGACGGGATGTGGCACGAGTCACCGGCCTATCACTACATGACAACGAGCGGGTTGCGCCATTGCTTCTCCAGCGCCGTGGGATACACAGATCCGCCGGGCTACGTGGATGAGGTCGATGGCAGGCGTTATGAGGACCTCAAGCCCGAAGTCGAGTTGCCGTTCTGGGCGAAGGTGCAGGATGCGCCGCTGGCAATCAGCTACCCCTCCGGCGATCTCGCTGTTGTGCATGACACGTGGGCGAAGCAGAAGGTCGGCGGCGCACGGACGCAGACGGTCTCGACGATCCTGCCCGGCTTCGGCCATGCGTCACTGGGCCGCGGCACCGGGGCGCACCAGATGCAGGCGCAGCTGCACTTCTCCGGCGCATACGGCCACTCGCACCGGGACGCCCTGCAGATGACTCTCTGGGCAAAGGGCAAGGAGATGCTGTGCGATGTCGGCTACACCTGGAGCGACATCCGCTACTGGACGACGAGCACAATCAGCCACAACCTCGTCGCCGTCGACTGCGCCGAGCAGAAGGGATCGCCGGCCGATGGCGACTTGCTGAGCTTCTTCCCCGATGTCAATGGGGTAAGCATGGTCGAGGCCGACGGCAGGCGCGCCTACGGGAATATCGGCGGTCTTGACCGCTATCGCCGGTTGCTGCTGATGGTCCCTGTCTCGGCGGCCGATGCCTACGTGGTGGATGTGTTCGTCGTCAATGGCGGCTCGGTCCACGACTGGATGCTTCATGGCGATGCCGACGAGGATACTGAGGTCCGCTGCAGCATCGCGGGCGGGGAGCCGTTGCCGACCATGCCCATCCCCGAGAGCGTGGCCGCCGCCGCGTCCACGCAGTGCTATGGTGAACTCCGCGACCTCCGGCACACAGCGACTTCGGAGCCGTTCGACGCCGAGTTCACCTATCCGGGTGATCGTGACCACGGCGTGCGCATCTACATGCTCACCTCCACCGAGGCGGAGGTCTACCTGGGAAGAAGCCCCTCCGTGCGGCGGACCGGCACCGGGACGAACGCGGACAACCGCAAGATTTACGACTTCTGGATGCCGACGCTGGTCGTCCGCAGAAGCGGGCCCGCCCCGCTGTCCTCGGTCTACACCGCGGTCTATGAGCCGTTTGAGCGTGAACGCTTCCTCGATGGGGTTGAGCCGGTGGCCGTGACACCCGCGAGCCCGGACGTCTGCGCGATGCGGGTCACCCATGGCGAGTACACCGACACCATCGTCGTGACACACGATCAGCCGCCATACCCCGAACGCCTGACGGCAGACGGTGTCAGCCTGCAGGGCCGCGTGGGTGTAGTACGGCGTCGCGGGGAGACCGTGGTCGGCACATGGTTGTTCGAGGGCACCGACCTCCGCTGCGGACAGAACCGCCTTGCGGTCGAGGCAGGTTCATTCACGGGAGAGATCACCGCCGCGCCCCGTATCGCGGAGGGCGCCGAGTGTGACGGCTTCCTCACTGCCGCGAAGCTGCCCCCCGGTGAGGTCCTCAAGGGAGCCTGGGTGATCGTGACCCACGGCAACGGCTTCACCCATGGCTACCCGATCGAGCGCATTGACGAGGTCAACGGGATGACACGCATCGTGCTGGGGATCGACCACGGCCTGCATGTCGAGGGCTCGACAACGCGGGAGGTCTACTTCCCCCGGCGGAGCATCGAAGGTGTGAACACATTCAGGGCACCACTCGCCGCATCCGCGATGGCGGTGGAGTGAGCGGGGTGGTTCGGGCACAGGCCCGATTAGACCACTCGAAGGAGCATGGAATGTCTGAACTGCGGGTTGAACACGCAATCTGTGGTGCTGCCGTGGTGGGGCTCCTGCTCGCCCTCACGGCCGGCATCTGTGAGGCACAGCAGCAACACCCGGTGATGGAGCACGGCATCAACGCGGCCGATGCGGCCACGTATGAGAACGCCGTCAAGCGAATCATGGCCATGGGCGAGGAGGAAGCGCTGAGCTTCGTTCCCGACAAGCCGATCCGCTACTACTGCGAATGCCCTAACTGCTACGGCGGGGTCGAGGGCAACGGCATCTTCCTCTGGGACATCGAGAAGCCCGATGAGATGAAGTGCCGCTTCTGCGGGACCATCATCCCGAATGAGAAGTACCCCGAGGACAATCTGCTGACAGGCAAGAACTCGCTCGGCGAGGAGGTGAGCTTCCCCTACTACTACTCGGAGGAGCACAAAGTCTCGCACTTCTTCAGCGGGGTGCTGAGCGGGCACAAGACGCGATGGCTGGAGAGCCAGCTTCTGGCGCTGGGGAGGGCATACCAGGCGACTGGAAAGCAGGAGTATGCGGAGCGCGCAGTGCTTATTCTCGATAAGCTCGCCGAGTACTACCCGCATTACCCGGTCGTCCAGGACCATCCCACGGTGTTCGCCTTCCGCGAGTCGCAACTGCCGCCGTATGCGTGGGATTCGGGCAAGTGGGGGCACTTCCACAATGAGATCCCGAAGAACTGCATCCTGGCATACGACATGGTCTACGACAGCACCGCCTTCGAGACGCTCTCGGCGCGCCTGGGCCACGACGTGCGCGCACAGATAGAGAACGACTTCTTCCGCGCGGCCTTCGAGGCGGTGGCCGCCAAGCCCGACCACATCAACAATGTTGTCGGCTACGATGTCGCGAGCGCAGCAGTGCTGGGGCGGGTCATCGAGGAGCCCCGCTATGTCCACTGGGCCTTCGACTGGATGATGAGGAACGTCGAGTTCGGCTTCATGCGAGACGGCATGTGGAAGGAATCTCCGGCGTATCACTACATGACCATCGGCGGGCTGAAAGCGGCATTCAGTACCGTGACCGGCTACTCCGACCCGCCCGGCTATGTTGATGAGGTCGACGGCAAGCGCTATGACAACCTTCAGCCGGAGGCTCAGGCGCCGTTCTGGGGCAAGTGCATCGACGCGCCGAAGGTCATCGACCACCCCGACGGCATGTCCGCCTGTGTGCATGACACCCATCCATACGCCAGGAGCTCCCAGCCACGCACTGCCACTGTGAGCACCATCCTGCCGGGCTACGGGCATGCTTCGCTGGGGCGCGGAACCGGAGCCGACCAGATGCAGGCGCAGTTGCACTTCTCCGGCGCGTACGGCCATTCGCACTATGACAACCTCAACCTCACGCTCTGGGCAAAGGGCAAAGAGATGCTGCCCGATGTCGGCTACACGTGGACCCAGATGCGCTACTGGGCTACCTCAGCGCTCGGGCACAACACGGTGGTCGTTAACCGCAGCGATCAATCGGGCGGTGGATCAGACGGTGACCTGCTCTGGTTCTTCCCTGACTCGGGTGGCGTCGGTGTCGTCGAGGCCGACGGTGTCAGGGGCTATCGCGGCATCGATGGCATGCAGATGTACCGACGCGTAATCGCCACCGTGCCGGTCTCAGATGCCGATGCCTACGTCGTCGACGTGTTCCGCGTCAGGGGGGGCGCGCTGCATGACTGGGCTCTGCACGGCGATGCGGATGAGGACACGACGGCCGAGTGCAGTCTGCCGCTCGCCGGGAACCTCGCGAACCTGATGATCGAGGGCGAGGAATGGGTCGAGCCGAAGATGGAGGGCGCGCGCTTCCCGATGTATGGCGTCGTCCGCGATGTCGCGAGTGGGAGGACGGATGACGGATTCACCGTAGAGTTCCTCTACACCGATGAGGTCGCCCGCGGCATGCGTCTGCACATGATGCCCGCCGGGGATACGGAGGTGCTGCTGGGCCGCGCGCCGTCGGTCAGGCGCATGGGAGTGGGCTCGCGCGGCGACATGCGGAAAGCCTATGACTTCTGGATGCCGCAACTGATCGTCCGGCGGCAGGCCCCGGCGGATACCGCCAATCTGTTCGCCGCCGTCGAGGAGCCGTGGGCGGAGAGACGCTTCATCAGCGGGGTCGAGCAGGTGGCGCTCGAACCTGCGGATGACAACGCGGTGGCCATGCAGGTCAGCCACGGGGCATACGTCGACACCATCATCAGCACGCTGGATATGCCCCCGTACCCGGAGCGGGTCACCGCCGACGGCGTCCGCTTCCGCGGCCGGCTGGCGGTCATTCGCCGCGCCGGCGAGACGGTCACGGGCGCGTGGATGTTCGAGGGCGACTCGCTGAAGCTCGGTGAGTTCAGCATGGAGACGGACACCCCCTCCTACGAGGGCGCTCTATCCGGCGTGCGGCGCATCGCCGACGGGGGGGAGGTCGATGCGTTCATCACGGGCGCGGACCTGCCACTCGGTGAGACGCTCAGGGGCGCGTGGCTCATCCGCACCGACGGGGCAGGCTACACGCACGGCTACGAAATCGCACGGGTTCAGAAGCAGGGGGCCGACACCGTCATCGTGCTGACCGAGGACCCGGGCGTGCGCATCGAGGACGGCATCACCACGGAGACGTACTTCCCGAGCCNNGGAGCCGCAAGACCGAGGGCGGCAACAGCTTCCGCATACCACTGGCCGCCAGTGTAGTCAGGGAGAATGTGCGCTGACAGGCGACGGATCAAGCAAGGAGCGACACGGGACTATGAAGGTGCTCGCGATCATCGGCAGCCCGCGGCCGCGCGGGAACACCTACCGGCTGGTGCGGATGATTGAGCATCGGCTTCGGCAGCAGGCCGATGTCGAGTTCGAGTACCTGCAGCTTGGGGAGGCCGACCTGCGGCCATGCCGGGGCTGCGCCGTGTGCCTTGAACGCGGCGAGCAGCACTGCCCACTGGATGACGACCGGGCAGAGATCGAGCAGCGGCTGTTGGCTGCAGATGTGGTCATCCTCGCGTGCCCGGTCTATGCGATGGATATGCCCTCGCTGATACGGGTCTTCATGGAGCGCTTCGCCTACTGCATGCACCGGCCACGCTTCTTCAAACAGAGGGCGCTGCTCGTCGCGACGACCGGCGTGGCCGGCATCCGGGAGACCCTCGGTCGCCTCGCGGAGATGAGCTATACGGGCATGCAGATCGTCGGCCGTGTGGGTGTGGCAACTCCGTCGGGACCCGCGACTCCGGCCGAGTGCCGCGCGATCAGCGCGACCGCGGATCGAGGAGCCGCGCTGCTGCGGAAAGCACTGCTCTCGGAGGGCTATCCGCCGCCAACGCTGTTTCGCCTGATCATCTTCCGTATGCAGCAGTTGACCTTCTCACTGACCCCGGAGGAGTGGCCGGCGGATCATGCCTACTACCGGGAGAAGGGCTGGTTCGACCCTGGATGTCACTTCTATGTTGATGCACCGATCAACCCGCTCAAGGCCCTGATCGCCCGTGGGCTCCAGTGGCTCATGCGCCGGGGCGCAGTCCGCGACGTGCAGGAACGCCGCTCGACGCGGGCGCGGCGCTGGTGGGATGAACAGGACGTCAACTCGGAAGGGTGAATAGCGATGCGCAATTGTCTCTCTGTCTACGCGGCCCTCGCCGCAATCGTGGGGGTGAGTGTCATCCATAGCACACCGGCGTTCTCAGCCGGACAGGCAGTCGGGATCAAGCACCCGGTCCTGCAGCATAGCATCGATGCTGCAAAGGCCGCGCAGTACGAGAAGGCCGTCGAGCGGGTCATGGCGATGGACGACGAGGAGATGCTCTCGTTCGTCCCGGACCGCCCGATGATGATCTTCTGCCAGTGCCCCAACTGCTGGAGCGGCGCCTACAGCGGCGTCTTCTCATGGAGCATCGACAACCCCGAGCAGATGACGTGCAAGTACTGCGGCACGGTCTACCCGAACGACAAGTACCCGGATGACCAGGTCATCGAGGGCGCCAATGCGCAGGGCGAGCCCTTCAGCTACCGCTACTACCACAGCGACGAGAAGGGTATCAACCTGTTCTTCCGCGCGCACATCCTGATGTTCAGGCGCGGGTGGATTCTCAACCAGTGCCGCGATCTGGCTGTCGCCTACGCGGCGACCGGTAAGCCCGAGTACGCCCGCCGCGCGGCGCTGATACTCGACCAGATCGCGCAGTACTATCCGCACTACCCGGCGATGAAGCAGTGGATCACCACCTTCGAGTTCCCCGCGAAGCAGGAGCCCCCGTGGCCCCGCGCCGGCGGCAAGTGGGGCCGCTGGATGGAGAGCGAGATACCCGAGGACAGCCTCATCTATGCCTACGACCTCATCTACGACAGCCCGGCACTCGATGAGCTGTCACAGGTGCGCGGGTATGACGTGCGGGAGAACATCGAGAGCAACTTCCTCAAAGCCACGTGGGAGTATGTGCAGACGTTTGGCGAGTTCACCGACAACATCGCCCCGTCGTATTTGATCAGCGCCGCCCGCATCGGGCAGGTCATCAACGAGCCCCACTACGTCCACTGGGCCTACCACTGGCTCAAGGAGATCCTCTACGGCGGCTGCTTCTATGACGGCATGTGGCACGAGGCGCCGTCATACCACTACCAGACGCTCGTGCGAGTCGGGTGGGACTTCGACGAGCTGACGGGCTACTCCGACCCGCCGGGCTATGTCGACGCCGTCTACGGCGAGCGCTTCGATGATCTCGACCCGAAGCGCGACAACCCGTTCATCGCCCGCGCCCTGGATGCCCCATCGGTACTCGACCTCCCCACCGGCGTCAGCACCCCGGTGCATGACACATGGGCCAATGAGCAGCGCTCGAAGCCGCGTTTCGAGACCGTCTCGACCATCACTCCAGGCTACGGACATGCAAGCCTGGGCNNCGCAGCTGCACTTCTCCGGCGCCTACGGCCACTCACACCTCGACTGCCTCAACCTGCTGCTGTTCGCCAAGGGGCGCGAGATGCTGTGCGACCTCGGCTATACCCACACCCAGGTGCGCAAGTGGAACATCAGCACCATCGGGCACAATCTCGTTGCCATCGACCGGCGCGACCAGCGCGGCGCGGGCTCCGACGGCGACCTGCTGGCCTATTACCCCGACCTCAACGGCGTATCGATGGTTGAGGCCGACGGCGTTCGCGCGTACGGGGACATCGAGGGAGTCGACCTCTACCGCAGGCTGCTATTGACCGTGCCCGTGTCGGCCGCCGACGCGTATGTGGTGGACCTCTTCCGCGTGCAGGGCGGGCAGACGCATGACTGGCTGCTGCACGGCAGCGGCGATGACGACATGACCGCAACCTGTGACATCGACCTGCCCGGCCGGCGGGAGACGATGCTCGAGGCGGGCGAGGAGTGGGTCGAGCCGCGCGATGAGCAGTCGCAGTTCAACGTGTGGGGCGTACTGCGCGACATGGCCAGCGGCGCGGCGGACGGCGCGGTGACGACGACCTTCACATACCTCGACGAACCCGCGAAGGGCGTCCGTGCCCACGTGACCGCCGATGGGCCGATGGATGTCTTCCTGGGCAAGAGCCTCTCACCGCGACGGGCAGGCAACGACACCCAGAAGGCCTTCGGGTACTGGATGCCGCAGTTGGTGCTGAGGCGGCAGGGCGAGGGCCCGCTGCGCAGTTGCTTCGCCGCCGTCGAGGAGCCTTTTGACGGCAAGCCATTCATCGACAAGGTCGAGCGCGTCGAACTGACACCGGCGGACGAAGGTGCCGTCGCGCTGCGGATCACGCACGGCAACACGGTCGACACGATCATCTCGACGATGGACGAGGCGCCCTACCCGGAGCGCTCGACCGCTGACGGCGTCCGCCTGCAGGGCCGACTCGGCGTGCTGCGGACTGTCGATGGTGTCCCGGCCGGCGGGTGGCTGTTCGAGGGCGAGGCGCTGTCGGCCGATGGCTGGAGCATCGAGACGGAGATATCGGCCTACACGGGCAGGATCGCCGATGATGTGCGCGTCGCCGACGGCGGGGCGTATGACGCCTTCGTCACCGACGGCGAGCTGCCGCTCGGCAGAGTGCTCTCAGGCGTGTGGATGATCGTGACGCACGGGAATGGCTACACGCACGGGTACGAGATCGAGCGCATCGAGCAGGTCGACGGGAAGCGGCACATCGTTGTGACCTATGACCACGGGCTGCAGATCGAGGGAAGCACGACGAAGGAGTTCTACTTCCCGCAGCGGACGATAGAGGGAGTGAACGCGTTCCGGGTTCCTCTGGCCTCGGCGGTGACAAGAGGTGACTAACCCGCGCGGCTCCTCGCCATGGCGAGCCTGATCCGCTGACGGACCCACCACGTCGCGTACGAGTCCCAGCGATGGCCTTCCGCGGGGTCGAAGAACTGCCGTGCCCTCGCGAGGCCGTCCTTCCCGGCTGCGATGAGGGCATCCAGAGCGAGAGCGCAGCGGCTCTGGTACTCACTCGCTATCTTCGCCACGAGGGCATCGTCGTCGTGGAGCATCCGGGGGCTCCTTTGCGCGGGTTGCCTGCAATGCCGACTTCGGTGCCCCGTGTGTGGAGTCCTGCCGCCTCATCCTCAGACATGAAAGGGGCGCCCTTCACAGGGCGCCCTTCCGCTGCTATTGCACTGAGGTGCCGACTACTCCTCGGCCTTCCGACGCACCGTGTTGGTGACCTTCGCCGGCAGCGCCCAGATGTCGATGAAGCCCTTCGACTTGCTCGGGTCGAAGGTGTCCTCATCGCCGTAGCTCGCCAGGCCGAAGTCATACAGCGAGTTCGGCGACTTCCGCGCGACGGCTTCGCAGTTGCCCTTGTACAGCTTGACGGTGACCTCGCCGCTGACGGTCTTCTGCGTCTCTTCCATGAAGGCATCAATGGCCTCCCGCAGCGGAGTGAACCAGAGACCGTAGTAGACCAGTTCAGACCAGCGCAGCTCCAGGTAGGGCTTGAAGTGCATGGTCTCGCGGTCCAGGCAGAGGCTCTCGATGTCGCGGTGGGCGGCCAGCAGCACCGTGGCCGCGGGCGTCTCGTACAGCTCGCGGCTCTTGATGCCGACGAGGCGGTTCTCCATCATGTTGACGCGGCCGACACCGTTGGCGCCGGCAATCTCGTTGAGCTTGCCGACGAGCTTCGCCCCGCTCATCTGCTCACCATCCAGAGCGACCGGCAGTCCCTTCTCGAAGGCGATCTTCACGTACGTTGGCTCGTCGGGGGCCTCCTGCGGGCTGACCGTCCACTCCCAGGCGTCATCGGGCGCCTCGATCGAGGGGTCCTCGATGACACCGCACTCGATTGAGCGGCCCCAGAGGTTGGTGTCGGTCGAGTAGGGGCTCTTCTTGCCGACGGGCACGGGGATGCCGTGCTGCTCGGCGTAGTCGATCTCCTGCTCGCGCGTCATGTTCCACTCGCGCGCGGGGGCGATGCACTTGAGTTGCGGGGCGAGCGCCTGGTAGGTGACCTCGAAGCGCACCTGGTCGTTGCCCTTGCCGGTGCAGCCGTGGGCTACGTATTTGGCGCCCTTCTCCAGCGCCACGCGCACCTGGTGCTGAGCGAGCAACGGGCGCGCGAGGGCGGTGAAGGCCGGGTACTTGTTCTCATACATCAGGTTGGCCCTCAGGGCGCGGGTGATGTAGTCATTGTAGAACTCATCCACCGCGTCCACGACAATTGACTCAACGGCGCCGACCTGTTCGCCCTTGGCCCTGATCCCCTCGTAGTCCTTCTCCTCGCCGACGTCGATAGCGACGGCGATGACATCTACATCGTACTTCTCGGCAATCCAGCGGATGGCAACCGAGGTATCCAGTCCGCCGGAGTAGGCAAGCACGCACAGCTCCTTGGCCATCTTCATCGTCTCCTTCGTGATGCGGCACATCCACGTCCGGGAGCGACATTATAGCCCAACGGCCGGAGAGCTGGCAAACCGGAAGAGGGGTCAGGCCGTTCCGGGGCGAATTGCCCGGCGCAGCGACCAGATCAGCCCCATCGAGCGGGAGAGTGCCGACGTGATTGTCGACTGCCACATCCACCTCTACGGCGAACGTGACCGTGTCCGCGAGCAGACCGATGATCTGCTTCGCTACGGCGACAGGCTCGGAATCGAGAAGTTCATCGTCTGCCTCGGACCGCAACTGATCCACCGTCCCGATGCCGAACGCATCGAGGCAGACACCGAGTACGTGCTGGCTGCGATGGAGCATGCTCCCGGCCGCATCGAGGGCCTCGTCTATGGCAGCGGCAACCATGTGGACAAGAGTCTTGAGTTGATGGAGCGATACATCGCCAATGGGCCGATGAGGGGCGTGAAGCTCTGGGTCTGCCGCCGCTGCAGCGATCCTGAACTCGACCCCATCGCCGAATACGCGGCGGAGCTCGATGTGCCGATTCTGCAGCACAGCTACTGGCGCTGCGGGGAGCCGCTGCAGGGCGAGACCGAGCCGCACGACATGGTTGCGCTGGCCCGCAGACATCCGCGGACGCGCTTCTTGATGGCTCACTGCGGCGGCAACTGGGAGAAGGGCATCCGGGCCGTAGCGCATCAGCCCAACGTCTCTGTCGATGTGTGCGGGGGCGACCCGGAGGCCGGGCAGACGGAGTATGGCGTCGAGTACCTCGGCGCCGACAGGGTGCTGTATGGCTCGGATGCCTCCGGCCGCAGCCTGGCATCACAACTGGCGAAGGTCATCGGTGCTGAGATATCCGACGCCGACAGGCGAAGGGTCCTCGGGGACAACGCGGTGGCGATGTTCGGGTTGTGACGGGGGGCCGACGCGCGCTGCGGCGTTCCCGGCGTCGATTCGGACCCGAAATGGCGAAATGCGCCGCGACAAATGCCGCTCTCGTTGGTCATAGTCAAGAGCGCGGACGCGGAGGGCGTTCTGCAGCGGTACTCGGAGAGGGTGTATGGCACTTGGTGGTTGACTGCCATGTGCATCTGCATGGCCAGGGCCGGACGGCCATGGAGAATGTCGACTTCAGACTCGGATATGCCGACAGGCTCGGCATCGATGTGCTGATTGTGTCTCTGGGTGAGACGCTCAAGCACCAGCCGACAGCCGATGACATCGAGGCGGACAACAACTGGGTTCGTGATGCGGTCGAGTACTGCCCGGAGCGCATCAGCGGGTTGGTATACGCAAGCCCAAACCATATCGACCAAACATTGGACGCCATGGAGCGTCACATACACGACGGCCCGATGGTCGGGCTGAAGATGTGGGTCTGCCGGCGGTGCAGCGACCCCGGCTACGACGCAATCGTCGAGTACGCAGTCGAGCTTGGAGTACCGATCCAGCAGCATACCTGGATGAAAAGCACGGGGAATCTCGAGACGGAGTCGACGCCGTGGGACCTGCTCGAGCTTGCCCGTCGGCACCCACGGGCGCAATTCGTGATGGCCCACTCGGGCGGCAACTGGGAGAAGGGCATCCGGATTGTCGCGGAGCAGCCCAACATCGCCATCGACCTGTGCGGCGGCGATCCGGAGGCCGGGCAGACCGAGTATGCAGTCTCATACCTGGGGGCCGAGAGGGTGCTGTTCGGCTCCGACGCAACGGGGCGGAGCTTCGCATCCCAGCTTGGGAAAGTGACTGGAGCGGAGTTGACGGACGCCCAGAGACAACTGATCCTGGGGGGCAACGCCTCCAGGCTGTTCGCGCCCGAGGAACATTCGGGAGCCGAATAGCTATCGAGCCTCTGGCAAGGTCGTACAGTCTTGCTGTATAATAGCGGGCCAAAGGCATGGACACTTCGGGAGAGGGAGGAACAGACGAGAGAAGGGCGTAGTCAATGTCGGGGAGCACAAAGGGAAACGAATTCGAGTAGAGAACTGAGTTCGAGACGTTCATTCACATTGTTCTGGGAGGGACACAGAATGAGAACCCGCAGTACAGTACTGGCAGTAGTCGTCGTTGCACTGGTTGCAGCCTCCATGGCATCAGCGTGGGATACAGGTCTGCCGACGAGCCGCTATCTGGGGCTTGCCGGCGCGGGTCTGGCTCTTACGCGCGACGCATCGGCAGTTGACATGAACCCGGCCGCCCTGGCCGTGCTCGAGATCGGCGACAAGCCGGCCGGCGCATGGGAGTTCCAGCTGGCGGGCACCTTCGAGGTCGCCGGCGACCTGGATGTCTGGGGCGCCAACTTCGCCGGCTCACCGGCGGGCAAGAACTGGGGTCTGGGCTTCAGCTATTATGACGCCTCCCCCGGCTCCTACGACTACAGCGGCTGGACCGTCGCCTACGGCAGGAAAGTCGCCGAGAACACCCTGCTGGGTGCGTCCATGACCAGGTTCGACGAGGACTCCTGGGATGAGACCATCTACAACATCGGTGGCCTCTTCCTCGGAAACGGTATCGACTGGGGCTTCATGCTCAACGACATCACCGAGGAGACCGCACCCGGCATGATCGTCAGCGCGGGCGCCGCCGCAAACCTGGCCCCAGGCTGGACCGCTGTCTTTGATGCATTCGACATCAGCGATCGCATCGACCAGTGCTTCGGCCTCGGCGTTGAGTTCGCACCGAAGGACAACCTCGCGTTCCGCGCAGGCATGTTCGAGGGCGGCGACTGGTCTGCCGGTGTCGGCTTCAAGGCAGACCGCTTCTCCATCGATCTCGCCTATGTCGAGATGGGCGACGAAGACGCGGACGACTCGATCTTCGTCACCGCTTCGACGAACTTCTAGGCGACACTGAACCAGAGCCGACTGCAGTACGCAAGACCATGACGGCCCGTCCGATGCTCTCGTCTCGGGCGGGCCGTTTTCTGTTCCACGCTCCGAGTACGTGTACGCCCCCTCATCAAGCTCCAACAGGAGATGCCCCCGATGACCATCGACTGCAACGCCCACATCGGCTACTGGCCGTTCCGTGCCCTGAAGAACGCCCAGCCAGACGAGTTCGTCTCACTCATGGACCGCTGCGGCGTGGCGCAGGCCTGCGTGGGTGTTTTTCAGGGGCTTCTGTACGGTGACGTGCGGCCGGCCAACGACTGGCTCGCGGAGGCGTGTCAGAGGCACCCGGACCGCCTCATCCCCCAGGCCATTGTCAACCCGAGCTTCCCCGGCTGGGAGCAAGACCTCGACGAGGCGCTACAGATGGGCTTCACCGGCGTGCGCCTCTACCCGAACTACCACTGCTACGAACTCGGAGACGCGTGCGCGGCAGAGTTGATGGCCGCCGCGGCGGAGCACTCGCTCCTGGTCGGCGTCCATATCCGCATGTACGATGAGCGCCTCCACCACCCGCGCTGCATGGTCCCGGCTCTGAACGTGACACAGGTCGCTGAACTCGTGGACGGGCAGCCCGGCGTGCCGGTCGTGCTCTGCAACATCAAGACGGCCGAGATCACCGCCGTCGCGGACACAGTGAAGCAGGCCGCGAACCTCTACGTGGAGATATCCAATCTCGAGGGCACGGGCGGCGTGGGGAAGCTCATCGGGCAGGTCGGTGCGGGCAGCATCCTCTTCGGCACCCATGCTCCGTACCAGTACATGGATGCGGCGCTCTTGAAGATGCGCGAGTCCGAGATCTCCGAGGAAGACGCCGCCGCCATCTTCTCTCTCAACGCCCAGCGTATCATGGCCCGCCGCGCGTAGCGGCCGCGCTGTTGGGGAGCGGACTGACGGTCATTCCCCCCGGGGACTGCCCCCTGCCGCGTCCGTCGCCTACGCCGGAGACCATCCCTGTACAACGCGGGAGGGCGCTGTCCCCGATTCCGGATACACCCCGCCACCACAAACGGCAGGGGCGTGGGGAGTGGGGTGTGGGGCGAGAGAACGACGGAAGGGGTCATAGCTTCAGTGTTCAGCCTCCGCCGCAAACTGCTGCATGTCTGCAACCCGCAGACGCCGGCGGAGGGTGAAGAGTGAAGCTGTGACCCCGGCCGTTCCCACACACCCTCCGCCATCGCGAACTGGGGACAGGTACACATCGCGGCACAAAGGGCTCGAACCGGCCTCAAGCGGTCGGCGCGATGCGTACCAGTCCCCGGTGCCCTGCCCTCCGCCGTTCTCCCCCCTCGTCCCGCCNNAGGGAGAGGGGGGCCGGGGGGGGGGGGAGGCCCGGAGACCCCGCCGCCGCCGTCGCTCACTTGCCCTTGGCGCGCTCCACGTGAGACTCAATCAGTTCCAGCAGCTCGGCCCCGTCTATAGTCAGCCACAGGTGTATGTGTAGTTGTGGCGCAATCATGTTGAACCAGAGGGCCGTCAGCAGCTCGGGGCGCTCGGATAGCCCAAGCGTGCATACCAGGGCCCTGGCGTTTGTGGGCCTCCCCAGCCAGTCGCGCGGCTGCACGCGAAGTACCTTCTCCCACGGGATGTGCAGCGCACGCCCAAGCGCCGTGCGTACTGTCAGCCCGACATCATCCACACTGTACCTGCGTACGAAGCTCTCCAGCAAGAGCGGCGCCATGGCGAAGAACGCGACGATGCTGAGTACGCCCCACATACGCGGCACACCAGGCCAGGCGATTGCGAGAACCCCCCTACCGACTGCCGCAACCATGAAGAACACCCACCACACGGCAAGCACGTACGCCCACGTGTTCGGCCTGAACTGGGTCGCGCCCTTGACACCCGATTGCCCCTCACTCATGTGTGAGCACCTGCCCTGAGCGTTCTCCCGCGAACGGCCAACAGGCGAGCGCGCCTGTTGCACTCATGGCCTCCCCCCCACCGTTGCGTAGGCGGTCGCGTACACCCTCCGCCAGCACGAATTGGGGACAGGTACACATCGCAATGCAGACGGCTTGGGTTCGCTTCTCGCGGCTGGCGCGATGCGTACCAGTCCCNNCTCTCCGGGCACGGAGAGGGGCCGGGGGTGAGGCCCGGATTCCCTACACCAAAAACCTCCGCGCCACCTCCGAATGCAGCAACCAGCCCCGCTCCGGCGTCAGGCGCAGGACGCCCTCTTCGTACGTCGCGATGCCCTCTTCGACGAGCCACGCGAGCAGCTCGGCATGCCCGGCCTCGATGTCCACTCCGCAGTCGGCTGAGATGGCCCGCAGATCGGCGCCTTCGGCGGTGCGTAAGGCCAGCATGATGCTCTCCCCCGCTCGCGCACGGCCATCCAGATGCTCCGCCTCGGCGATGACAGGCCACTCGCCGTTGACTGCGTTGATGTACGTCCGCGCGTCGGCGATATTCGAACTCCGCTCGCCGTCGAGGTAGCTCGCCGCACCCGCCCCACAGCCGAGGTACTCCTGATTGCGCCAGTAGATCAGGTTATGCCGGCACTGACGGCCCTCGTGCGCGTAGTTGGATATCTCGTAGTGCGAGAAGCCCGCGCCGCGGAGCATCTCCCCCGCCTGCTCGTAGAAGCCGATATGCGCCTCGTCATCCAGCGGCACAACTTCGCCGGCCTCGACCATTTCGTACAGCGGCGTCTCCTCCTCGATCATCAACCCGTAGGCCGAGACATGGTCCGGCCGCAGGTCGATGATCTCCCCAAGCGTGGCCGCCCATGTGTCGGGCGTCTGGCCGGGGATGCCGTAGATGAGGTCGACGGAGATGTTGTCGAACGCCTCCCGCGCGGCTGACACCGCCTCCCGCGCGCGGTCCGCAGTGTGCGCCCGCCCCAGCAGGCGCAGCTCGGCATCATCGAGCGACTGCACTCCCAGGCTCAAGCGGGTGAAGCCACCTGCTCGCATTGCCCGGAGCTTGTCGGCATCCACCGTCTCCGGGTTCGCTTCACAGGTGATCTCGGCATCCTCGAGCACGCCGGCACACTCGCGGACTGTGTCCAGCACGCCGACGAGATCGGCCGCCGGATAGAGCGTCGGTGTGCCGCCCCCGAAGAAGATCGTCGCGATCTGTCGGTCCGCCAGAGGGCAAAGGCGGCGCCGGATTGATGTCTCCAGCGCCGCCAGGTATTCCTGCCTCAGTTGTTCGGGTGCGACCCCGGAGTTGAAGTCGCAGTAGATGCACTTGCTGATACAGAACGGGAAGTGGACGTAGAGCCCGGTCTTCACCGGCCCACCTCAGTCGAGTTGCAGGATCGACATGAAGGCCTCCTGGGGCACCTCGACATGCCCCACCTGCTTCATGCGCTTCTTGCCCTCTTTCTGCCGCTCGAGCAGCTTGCGCTTGCGGGTGACGTCACCGCCGTAGCACTTCTCCAGAACGTCCTTGCGCAGGGCGGAGTTGCGTGTCGAGGCGATGATGCGGCCGCCGATGGCCGCCTGCATCCGCACCTCGAACATCTGCCGCGGGATCGTCTCCTTGAGCCGCCGGCAGATGGCCCGCCCGCGATGCTCGGCAAAGCTGCGGTGGCAGATGATCGCCAGCGCGTCCACCGGATCGCCGTTGATGAGGATGTCGACCTTGACCAGGTCCTCCTCCTGGAAGCCCGCAAACTCGTAATCGAGCGTGGCATAGCCCCGCGTCGAGGACTTCAGCGTATCGAAGTAGTCGACGATGATCTCCGCCAGCGGCAGCGTGTAGTGGATCACCACTCTGTCGCCGTGGAGATACTCCATCTTGCCGAACTTCCCGCGGCGGTCCTCGGACAGCTTCATGCACGCGCCCACGTACTTCTGCGGCGTGACGATGCTCGCCTTGACGATCGGCTCCTCCATCAGCTCCCGCTTGTCCGGCGGCGGCAGCTTCGAGGGGTTGTCGATCTCGATGACATCGCCATCGCGCATGAGAATGCGGTAGACGACGCTCGGGGCGGTGGTCACCAGGTCCAGGTCGTACTCCCGCTCGAGCCGCTCCTGAACGATCTCCATGTGCAACAGGCCCAGGAANNGCTCGTAGCGGAAGGCCGCGTCATTGAGCGAGTACTTGTCCAGAGCGTCCTTGACCATCCCGTAGTCGGCGTTGTCGCTCGGATACAGCCCGGCAAAAACCATCGCCTGCGGCTCGCGGTAGCCGGGTAGCGGCTTCTCCGCGGGCTTCTTGGCCAGCGTGATGGTGTCGCCGACGCGGCAGTCGGAGGTCTGCTTCATGCCGGCGATGACATAGCCGACCTCGCCGACGGAGAGCTTGCCCTTGGGCCGCATGTCGGGCGCGAAGACGCCGACATCGTCGACCTCGAAGGTGCGCCCGTCAGACATCATCATGATTCTGTCGCCGCGCTTGATGGTGCCGTTGACAACTCTGACGTATGCCAGCGCGCCCTTGTGAGCGTCGTATTTCGAGTCGAAGATCAGCGCCTGGAGCGGACCGTCGGGGTCGCCCGAAGGCGGCGGGATGCGCTTGACGATGGCCTCGAGCAGCCCGTGGGTGCCCTCGCCCGTCTTCCCGCTGGTCAGGAGCACCTCCTCGGGGTCGAAGCCGAAGTCCTTCTCGAGTTCCTCCATCACCGGCTCGGGCTCAAAGCCCTGGATGTCGATCTTGTTGATGACCGGGAGGATCTTGAGGTCTGCCTCCAGCGCCAGGTACATGTTGGCGACGGTCTGGGCCTCGACGCCCTGGGAGATGTCGACTAAGAGCAGCGCGCCGTCGCAGGATTTCAGCGCGCGGCTGACCTCGTAGCCGAAGTCGACATGGCCGGGTGTGTCGATGAGGTTGAGCGCGTAGGTCTGCCCGTCGTCGGCCTCGTACTCGAGGCGGATGGCGCTGGCCTTGATGGTGATGCCGCGCTCGCGCTCGAGGTCCATGTCGTCGAGGACCTGCGCGCGCATCTCACGTTCGCCGATCGCGTGGCAGTACTCGAGGATGCGGTCGGCCAGCGTCGACTTGCCGTGGTCGATATGCGCGACTATCGAGAACGTTCTGATGTTCTGCTGCCTTATCTCTGCAAGCATGTCTGCTGCGTCACAATTCCTTCGTGTGGTCGACCTGTCCGCACCGGCCACGGCATGTGTCACGACATCCGGCGTGGGGGTGCGGAGTGTGGGACTGTATTATAGCACGCCGGGGGCGAATCGCCTACTGGTAGCGCATCTGGGCCTGCCCGTCGGGCCTCACCCCCCCGGCCCC
>DPJP01000348.1 GCA_003542955.1 Armatimonadota bacterium | reverse complement strand
AGGGACCCATCCGGTTGCACATAGACTACCCTTCGACGGTAGGGGCTGGCCGGATGGGTGCCAGTCCCCGGGGACTGCCACCTGCCTGGCCATCTCGCTCGGTCTCGACTTTCCCCCGGCACGCAGGCAGGTCGCTGTCCCCAGTTCAGTCTGCGCGTCCGGAATCGGGGATAGGGACCCATCCGGTTGCACATAGACTACCCTTCGACGGTAGGGGCTGGCCGGATGGGTGCCAGTCCCCGAGTGGCCGTCCCCAATTCAGTCTGCGCGTCCGGAATCGGGGACAGCGCCCTTTCGCGTTGCACACGGACGGTCTAAGCTCCGCCAGTTGGCGCGAAAGGGGGCAGTCCCCGAGTGCCAGTCCCCATCGCCTCACGCGTTCACGATCCGCCCCTGCTGAAGCAGCAGCGTTCGTCCGGCATACTCGTCGGCCAGCGGGTCGTGGGTGACGACGAGAACCGTGCCGCCGTCTCTGTTGTACTCGGCGAGGTAGTCGAGGACCTGGCGGGCGTTGTCCGGGTCCAGATTGCCTGTCGGTTCGTCAGCGAGGATCACTTCGGGGGCGGTGATGAGCGCACGCGCGAGTGCGACCCGCTGCCGCTCTCCGGTGCTCAGTTCGCCGGGGGTGTGGCGTACGCGCCCACCGAGCCCGAGTCTATCGAGCATGCCGGTGGCGCCATCCGCGGTCACACTACGGGCGGCCAGGCCCGCGCAGAGGACGTTCTCCATTGCGTCGAGATATGGAATCAGGTGGAACATCTGGAAGACGAAGCCGATCTTCTCCGCCCGCAAGCGCCCCCGCCGTGCCGTCGGGAGTCCGTAGAGGTTCTCGCCGGCGAGTGTGACGCTCCCGGAGCTGGGGCGCACCATGCCGCCGACGGTCAGAAGCAGCGTGCTCTTCCCGCAGCCGCTGGGCCCGCGAACAACCACAAACTCGCCGCGCTCCACCTGCAGGCTCACATTCGCCAGCGCGGCCACCTCGCCGCGCCGCCCGCGGTATATCTTGCTCACGTCGTCAAGCTGGATCATGGCTGCGTGTCTACTCCTCCCTGAGCACTTCCGCGGGGTCCTGGGTGACGGCGATGAGTGTGGGAATGTAGGCCGCCACCAGGCATAGCACTGTGGCCGACAGCACCGACCAGCCAAGCAGGGGCCACTCGAGCGAGATACTCCTGGCCGTGTGGTGGAACAGCCGTGGCCCGAGGTTCAGTGCCAGCCACGACCCGACGGCGAAGCCCAGCAGCGAACCGACAACACCGACCAGCACCGATCGCCCGAGAAACACCGCCGCAATCGGGGCTGTGCCGACGCCCATCGCTCTGAAGACGCCGATTTCCACGCGCCTCTGCCTGACGTTGCTCAGCGCCAGAACACCGACCCACAGACCGCAGACCACAAGCACCGCGGGGATGATGTAGCCGGCAGCCTTGTCCACCATCCCTCGAGTGTCCTGCCGCGCCTGGGCGATGGTTGCCATCTCCATCACGTAGGTGCCGGGCAGCACACCGGTCACCTCGCGCCGCAGCCGCTCGATGTCGCGCATGCCCCCGCACAGGCAGCCGAGCGCCTCGATCTCGTTGATGGTGTCGGGCTTGGCGAGCACCTCCTGCACGTCATGCAGGTAGGCGTAGATGCGGATGTCATCCTTGTCGCCCTTCTCCGGGATGAGCCGGGCAACCCTCAGGCTGGTATCTCCAAAGCTGATCTCATCGCCCTCGGCGATACCCAGCCGCCGCGCGATCTGGTGGCCGACGTAGGCCACTCCCGGCTCGATCTCCATGCCCATGGGGCTTTTCGGCGCCCGGTGACCCTCCGGCAACTCCGGCAGTATGCCTGTCAGCAGGATGGTCATGCCGCGCCACTCGATGCGCTGCTGCAGCCGCGCGACCAGGTGCCGCACCGTTACCAGCTTCGACTTGCCGAGGCGGTACACATGCTCCTCGGGCATCTCCGCCGTCGTGTAGTCATCACGCCAGAACTGCGCCAGATCGGCGCCCTGCGGCAGGATGAGCAGGTTGAAGCCGAGATTGCGCATCAGCCGCACGGTCTCTCGCTGCTGGGCGGAGATTGTTGTCACAAGCCCGACAGACACCGCGACGGCCGCGAACACCGCCAGCGCGGCCAGGAGAAAGCTGAGCAACCGGTGCCGCACTTCCTTGATGATGAGGTGGAACACTGACATGGCCTGATGTCCTTACTGATCCTGACGATGGGGAGTGTTACCGGGATGCTGTTCGCCGTGGGGGAGAGTGTCGCCTCCAGGGATGAGCGCGCGGACCTTCGCGCTCTGCCGCCCTGGCTGCTCTACGCTTCCCGCGCCCGCCGCTTGAGCAGGATCACCGTGCCGGCCCCGAGCACGAGGAGCATGCCGATGCCGAGCACCACGGCCACCCGTCCCGCCCACGCACCGAAAAGCGGCGGATTGGCGCTGACCTCCACCCGCATGTCCTCGGGACTGGTCGATGCAGGAACGTCGCCGCTGAAGCATGCCGGCCCTGTCTGGGCGTCCGGCGGCTCCAGGCCGCGCCTCTGGGCCAGGGGAGCCACCGTGCCATCCTGGGCGGGAGCGTTGGGTGGGGCGGGCGCGGCAGCGGNNCCGGCGCCGACGGCTCGGCGCCGAACAGGGCGCCGATATCCATGGGTGCCTCGTCCGGGGGGATGGGGGCCGGCTCGGCCGGTGGAGCGGGCGAGGAGGCGCTCTTGCGCGGAGCCGCGGGCGTCGATGCGGCTGCGCGGGACGGTTGCCGAGGCGCCCTCGAGGCAGCGGCCGCCGAGGCCGATTCGGAGGCCGCGGGCGCGTCGGGCTCGCCGATGTCGAAGAGCGCCGACTGCATGGGGCGCTCCGCCACCTGTACCCCTGATGTCTCCGCGGGCCACTTGAAGTCGGTCAGGAGGTCGATGCCGGCGCTGGAGGTCTTGATCTCGCACGCGCACGGACCATTCATGAACTCGATGAGTTCAGTCAGGTTCGCCTCCGTGATGCCGGCGCCCACGTAGGGCTCAAGGACGTGGCCCCTGCCGAAGACGCCGAACACCATCGGGTCGGACAACTCCTGGAGGTCGCTCTCGACGGCGAGCAGCTGTNNGTCGCACAAGCCACTTCTCCGCCGGCAGCGTGCGGTCGACCGAGACGCGCCCGACCTTGATGCCCTTCTCGGCGAATGAGGCGACAGCCGCGTTGACCACCGCCGCGGCGCGCGTGTCGGCATCGTGGACCCCGCTCCTGAGCAGCAGCAGTCCGCCCTGGAGCCCTCCGGCAAGCTGCCCGGCCAACTCGGTACGCTTCGCCGAGGCGATCAGTGGCGAGATGTCTCCCACTCCCAGCGTGCCGGCATGCAGGTCGACCTTCTTGGGTGTGAGGACTATGTGGTACGGGGGCTTCTTGCCCTGGTGCTTGAGCAGTGCCGCCCGCAGGCCCGGATCAGTCGCCGGAGCCCCGGCCAGATCGTGCTCCGAGAAGCCGATGTTGGCGCTGCCGATCTTGCCCCGCGCCAGATTGCGCAGCCTCTCGTTCACTGGATGTTGCGCGGCGGCGGGTGATCCCCTGTAGACGTAGACGACCTCGTACGAATCGCGCTCCCACGCCTGCATGGTGTACTGGTACACCGGTATGTCACAGGCGCGCACATCCGCGCCCTGTACGAGCAGGGAAATTGCAGCCACCGCGGCTGCGAGTGCTACCGATGTCGACCGGGATGGTACTCGTATGCGCACAGGTCATCCCCCGTGTCTATGTCGAGACCTACTCCTCGATGATGTCAACCGCACACAGGAGCGGGTCGCCGGTGACCGGGACGAGCTCTATGTCGATGCTCGACCCCGCCTCCACGCCGGTTATCTCCTTGACTAACGCCCTCCGCGCGCCACCTGCCTCCGCGGCAATGTCGAAGTCCTCGAGCGCGCTCTGGCCCTGCAGTTTCACACCAAAGACGCGCTGCCCCTGCGCGGTGTTCGTCGGCTCGGCGAAGTGCAGGCGCACGGTGTAGGGCCTCGTCTCTGAGACGGGTAGCCCCATAGGCGCCTCCCACAGCGTCGCGATACTGAGCTTGACCGCGCCCGTGCAGCCGGAGGCATACAGCCACGGGTGCTGCGTGCCGCTGATCTGAATCGCATCGGCGTTGTAGCGGTACAGGTTCGTCTCGCCCGCGGGACTCATCTCCGCGGCGATCTTCATGGCTCCAGCGGCCGGGGGACGCGGGAAGCTCAACCAGACGGCGTCATCCGCGTCGCGCCTGTCGCCCGGCGCCCCCAGATTCAGCGAGACCCGCTTGAGCGGGGTCAAGGCCTTCGCACCCGTCGCCCTGAAGACCGACCAGGTCTCCTCGCGCTCCGCGGGCATCAGGGCAACTGAAGTCTGGAAGTTGTACGAGCAGGTACACCCCGCATCCGCGCACGGGACCATCACCAACCCGTTGGCGGCGATGGCATTGACGTAGCAGCCTGCCCGCACACCGCCGTAGTTGTGGATGCCGCTGTCCTCGATCAGGTCGCAGAAGCCGACGGTCCCCGAGCGGAACAGGAGCAGCCCCGGCGCGCCGGCGATCGAGCCACACCCGTAGGAGCGCAGGTAGTCCCAGCCGACCTCCTGCCCGGTCAGCGGATGGACCCGTCTGGCCTGCTCACCTGTCTGCAGATCGTAGGCACGCGGCTCGTTGTAGATGACGCCGTCAACGATCGCGGGGAACTTGTTCGTCTTCGTCGCACTCGCCCACATCATGTGCCCGTCGGCTACCCGGTAGGCGTTCATGGCCGTGGGGCCCGTCGCGAGCAGCACACCTGCACTCGAGAACAGCGCGCGCAGGTCGGAGATCCTCTGGCGCGTAGTCCATACCTCCGCGCCGGTCCGGGCATCGAGAGCCTTCAGCGTGTAGCGAACCTGCATCTTCTCTCCACGACGCTTCATCTGGGTGAGCCGGGCGTCAGGGGTCCTGTCGAGCAGCACAACGAGGCCGTCGGTCACAACGATGGCATTGCTGTTGACCGACTCCTCGGCTGTGTACACCCATTTCGGCGCTCCAGTTGCCGCATCGAGCGCAAAGACATGCGACGCCTCCGCGCCCGCCCCCAGGCTCCCGTACACCGTACCACCCGCCACGGCCAGGTGCTCCCAGCTTCTCGCCTCGACCTCGGAGGCCGGCAGCAGGCTCCCGGTCTCTCCCGGGGTTGGCGCGATGGCCGTCTCATCAAGCACCATCCGCGCCCAGTGCGTCGTCAGCCGCCAGCTGTCGCCGTCGGCGAACCTGTGCACGCGCCGCACTACCTTCTTCCCGTCATCGGAGCAGTTGAGCGTCACCGCGAAGCCGAAGTCGGCGGGCCTGCCGGCCCCCGTCAGCCTGGCGACCTCGTCCCAGGCGAGAGACACCGTCGTCTCGCTACCGGTACCGGTGAGCTTGCCCTCGACCTTCATTTCGGGGCATTCGGGTCCGCTCACGTGGGCCCATCTCGCCGATGGGTGCTCAACCGTCGCGGGGACGATGCCGATGCGGAATGCCCCGGACCCGTACTTGCCGCCTGCGAGTTCGCGCGGGCGGAAGTCGAGGTACAGCTCCCACGAATCCCCCGTTCCCGGCGGCCTGTCGCCCGCGGCGTTGGTCACCGTCTCATCCACCGTGCGCAGCGTCATCTCGAGGGCCTGCTCGCTCGCGGCCACGCGCACGCTGCCGGACTGGTTCTTGCCGCCCTCGAGCGTGAGTTCAACCGGCTGCGCCAGCGAGAGCGTCTCCTGCCCAACCGGCGGCGTGTACATGGCCATTCTCTCGCCGGTTGCGGCATCCAGGCGGAAGCAGACACCGCCGGAGGCCACATAGAGGCTGTCACCATTGACCGCCAGGTTGCCGCCGTAGGCATGGGCCGACTGGCGCCCCACCTTCGGCAGTTCCCAGCTCCACAATTCTCGGCCGTTGTAGGCATCGGAGGCGATCACGTAGTCCTGGCCGCCGACAAACACCCGGCCGTCAGCGGCCACGGGCGACGATGCGCGCCAGTGTCGGTTGACGAGGCGCTCGGGTCCGGGTTCGCCAAACCAGAGCATCTGCAGAGGGAGTCGTGCGCGGTGGTCGGTCGAGCAGGCCGTCTTGGCCGCGTCCGAGTATTGATGGGTCCATTCACCGGCGCCCGGCAGCTTCCCACGCACAACCCGCGCAGGGGTCCCGGCGGCCACTATCTCGCTCCCCGTCGCGCCTGCGGCAAGCAGTCTGGACTTCTCCGCACCGGGCAGCACGCACAGCACGCCGCCCTCCGGCCGGCAGACGCGATACGCCTCCGAGAGTGACCCATCCTGCGTGCACACAACCACCAGGTTGCCCAGGTAGGGCGGAAGCGCCAGAGCGTCAAGTGAGCCCTGGTGGATTGTCGCGCGCGTCCCATAGAGGCCCGCGGCATCAAGCGCAGCTCTTGCAGCGGACACCTTCTCCGCATCCGGCTCGACGCCGAAAACCGTGAACTCTCCCAGCTTCGTCAGCTCATACGCCAGCCGCCCGTCGCCTGCGCCAAGCAGGACGCAGTAGCCGCCCGTGAACCCGGTGCCGGCGACTACCCGCTTTGCCTNNTCACGCATCGCCCGGTCATCGGGATAGGGTGCCGGCGGGGCGACCTGTCCGACCTCCGGCGGCGCCTGCTGCCCGGCGCCGAAGCACACCACACGTCCGTCGTTGAGGGCTGCCAGCAGATGTCCATCGGCCGCCGCAATGCCCCGCACCTGTGCTCCGAGGTTCTGCTGCCAGTGCCGCTTGCCGTCCGTCGCGGAAAACGCCGTGAGCGTATCGCGGCCGCCGACGAGCAGCGTATCACCGGCCCGGATGATGTCATAGGCATACGGGTGGTCCGCCTGCCAGGTGATGCAGTCGGTGGGAGCCTTGCCGGCCTGCAGACCATCGAGGTCGTATGCAGTGACCTTGCCATCGCCCACAGCATACAGCCTCCCTGTGCCGACGGTCGCACAGAGCTTCCCCGGCAGTTCACACGCCGCCGCGCCGTCGGCGCAGTTCATCAGCGTCGACCCATCCTTGGGCCACGGGTCTGACTCGCCGTAGCGGGCCTCGATGTCGGGGCCGACATGCGCCTTGGGGATCATGAACAGCCCATCTACGCCCATCGTCCACGTCCCGCCCCAGCGGTCGTTCCAGTTCTTCGGGGCGCCGTGGTAGTACACCAGTGCGCCGGTCTCCAGGTCGTAGGCTGCCGGCACATTGCGGCCGGTGGGCACGAACAGCCGCCCCGCATGGACCATCACCGGCCCCTGCGGCGCGACNNCATCGCCTGCGAGCCGGGGTGTGGCTGGTTCATGTAGATCGTCCCGCTCGTGTCATTGCACCAGCGGACCGAGCCGTCCTCGCATGAGAGCGCGTAGACGTAGACACCCTCGGAGGGGAATATGCCGCCCACGGTGTAGACCGTGTCGCCGACAACGGCGCAGCCGCAGCGCAGCGGCCAACGCGAGATGAGCCGGTCGTGACCCATAACCATCTCATCTCGCGGGCCCGCCCGGAAGCGCCATAGTTGCGCCCCATCCGCGGCGGAGAGGCAGTACAGGTACCCATCATCGGAGGCCACGTAGACGCGGCCGTTCGCGACCGCCGGAGCGAAGCGGACCGGCCCGCCGGTGAAGAAGCTCCAGCGCTCTGCGCCGGTGGCCAGGTCCAGCGCGTGGACCTTCCCCGTGGCCGATGAACCAAAGTAGACCACACCGTCTGCCACAGAGCAGTGGAAGCAGTAGTCGAAGGCAAGGCGATTCAGCTCGCGACCCGGCTCAGGCCATGCCGGCCACGGCGGCTGCGCGGGGGTGAAGGTCCATCGGGTCGACATCTGCGCCGGGAGCTGCTCGTCCACCGCTCCGCCGCGAGAGACATCGGCCCGGTGCATCGGCCAGTCGGCGGCAGGCGCGGAGACCGCCGCTGCCAGCAGAATGACCGATAGCGCGACATAGCACGGTGTCCGCAAGCTCTTCATCGTAGCTGCCCCTTTTCGGGTCAAGTACTCGACACCAGTTCAGCAACGTACTCGACGCGCTCGAATATGGCGTCGGTCGGCACGTTGTCGCCAAAGCCGAGGATGAAGCGCGGGTGACCGGCCATCGCCTCGAGCAGGTCGTCGACATAGCGCCGGAAGCTGTCCTCGGTGAATGTCGGGGTGAAGATGATCGCCGCCAGCCCGCCCCAGATCGCCGGGCCGTCGGCCCACAGCTCGCGCAGGTGGCGCATGTTGATGCTCGTCATCGGCTCGGGCGTAATCGACTCGACGACATCGACATCAGTCTGCTTGAGCAGTTCGTGCAGGCGCTTCATCTCGCCGTCGCCATGGGTCGCCACCAGCTTCCCACCCCGGTGGAGTATCTCCGCGGCCTGCCTGTGGAACGGGATCATGTGGCTCTCAAATATCGGCGGTGGGGTCATCTGCTCATCGTAGTTGCCGCCCACCTCGATGATCTCGCACGGCGCCGCCGCGGCCAACTCCATCACCTTGAGTTGTTGTTCGACGAGAGCATCGTGCAACTGCTCGACGCGCTCCCGGTTGTCATGGAACTCGTAGTAGAAGCGCTCATAGCCCATGTAGTCTTCCATCAGCAGATGCAAAGGCACCTTCTGCGTGAAGGGCAGGGCCACACCCTCCTCGCCGATGGCGTCAGGCAGGTCCTGGTACTCCTCGTAGTTCTCAACCGGCTCGGAGTTATTGATGTAGTAGAGCAGCGCGTCATAGTCATCTGGGCTCTTGAAGAGGTGCTCGGTCTGCACCGTACTCGATGCGCTGCCCTTGAGTTCGGCCGGGTACATCCACGCCGCGCTGAGTGAGCCGTGTGGGGTCTCGATGGTCACCCTGCGGCCCTGCTCATCCCGCGTCTGCGTGTAGCGCATGTCGTGATGGACGAACGTGTAGAAGTCCACCCCGGCGCCGTAGTAGCCGACCACGCCGATATCGAGTTGCCGCTGCAGCTCCCACTGCGACACCCGGCGGTAGGGCTCAGGCAACGTGCCCTGCGCGGCGTGGTAGTTGTACCATAGCTCGATGCGACTGCAGAACGGGAGCCGATCGGTGGGTTCGCCCTTGATCGCTGCCAGTACACGCTGCTTGTGTGTCACGATGGGTGGTCCTCCATCGGGGTGTTACGGCATCCAATAGCCTGCACGTCCTGTGCCGTGTGTCCTTTCGCCGGATTGTGCCGATTGCCTGCTGCGGTGTGGCACAGTCCTCTCTCGCCCTGCCGATCCGCGGAGTCGAGCGGCGCGGCGGCATGAGGCCTATCGATGCTGGAGCCATGCTCTTCCGGCAGGTTTGTGGGCGGGAGGCAGGGAACCCAGACCGCGTTGGACCAGTCCACTCGGTCCGCCACTCGCCGGCTCGCGACGTGAAAAGGACTGCATACGGAAGATGAATGATGGTGCGCGTGCGGTGGTCGTTCTGGCCGCCGCGGTCGTGATGGTCGCCTGTATGCCGACGCTCGGGTTTCTCTCCGCGGAGGCCGTGATTCTGGTCTCCGTGGGCGTCGCCCTCGCGGGAGTTGCGGTCTTCGCCCCCGACCTCTGCGGGCGCCTGTTGGCAGGCGAGTGGGCGTTGCGCGGCCTCGCCGTTGTCGGCCCCGCGGGGCTGTTGGTTGGCGCGTATCGCGATGCGCTCGCGGCGCGGCCGACGCCATGGGCGGCCTATCTCGGTCTCGTCGGCTTTGTGGCAGTGGCTGCCGGCCTGCTGCGCCGCGCGGGGAAGCAGACGCCGCTCGGCGCAGTGCTGCCGGGTGTGGTGCTGTGGTGTGCCGGCAGCGGCCTGCTCTACACGAAGCTCATGTATGTCGAGAGCCCTGTCGGCGTCGGTGTCGTGTCTGTGGCGTGGATGGCCGCGGTGATTGTGGCGACGGCCATGTGCCTGCTGCCTCCGGCGTGGCTCGCCGGGCGTCTTCGCAGTGCCGATGGCGACACAGTGCGCCCGGCCCCGGCGGCGGTGGCGGCCGTGCTGACAATGCTGGTGCTGGGCGGCGCCACTCGCGCGGGAGCGATCATCGCCTCACCGGACCCCGTCATCGACGTCTACTCCGTGCTGGATCAGACACCCCGCGCGCTGCTGCGTGGGGAGAACCCGTACCGCTACCAGATCGTGAGCCCGTATGGCACCGAACGTGCGAGGCGCTTCGGTGTCAGCGAGAGCGCGGACCCAAACATCGAGATCTACCCGCCGGGGATCATCATCCTGGCGACTCCCCCGGCGGCGGTAGGGGCAGACCCTCGCTGGATGCTGCTGGCCTGCTGGCTCGCGATCGGCGTGCTCGTGGCCCGGCATGCGTGGAGTGACGCTGCCCTCCACCCGCATGCGCCCGCTCTTCTCGGCGCCCTGATGCTGCTGCCCTCCGGGAGCTTCACGGCAGAGCAGGCCTGGATCGATCCGGCATACGTGGCGTTCTTCGTGCTGGGGATGGCCATGACGCAACCGGTCGTCGCCGGGCTGCTCTTCGGGTTCGGCCTGACGGTCAAGCAGACGGCGATATGCGTGCTGCCGGCGATGCTCGCCCACGGGTGGCACACTCGCGCCACACGCGTTGCGATGGCGCTCTGCTTTTCCTTGGTGGTACTGCCCTTCCTCATCTGGGACGCGGGGGAGATGCTCCGCGATGTCGTCCTCGGCTTCGCGCAGAAGTCGGTGCATGAGAACGCCCTGAGCCTGCCGGGATTGGTATTGGCCACTACCGGATACTCGCTGCCCTCCGTGCCCCTGGTGCTCATCGCCTTGGCCTTGGGCGTGTTCGCGACGTGGTGGTCGCGGGGTTCAGCCGCGCGGCTCGTAGCCGCTGCCGGCTTCACCGTATGCGCATTCAGCCTGCTCTCCAAGTATGCCTACATGAACTGGTATGAGGGCGCGTGTGTGATCCTGTTGGTCGCCGCCGCCTGGCCGGGTGGCGCCGGCAGGGAGCCGACGCCCTGACCTCCTCGGCTCGTTCGCAGCAGGACTCGAGCAGCAGAGCCACGCCTCGCCCGCCTCCCTTTCGGCCGACAACACGGCGAGCGATGCCCCCAGGGCGAAGAGGTTCTGACGCCGTTGCTTCTCCGCCCCGCGCGCGAGCCCCATTCGCCAGAGGGTGGCCCTACTGCGCAAACACCCCCAGCGCGAAGAGATTCTCGCCCACACGCTCATGTTTCGCGCAAGTGACGGCGCCCTGGCGCATGCTGATGTCTTCATAGACGAGTAGTTGCCCCATCACCATGCCGACGAAGAGCAGATCGTTTTCCGGCGCCACCGCGAGGCTCGTTACCCAGTCGCCCGCCGTCATGCCCGGGAAGTTGACAGTGATTGTGCGATCTGGTGTCACCACGCCCTCGCGGGTTGAGGCAGACGTGTAGACCTGAATCACCGCCGCCACCCGCGCCCTGAGATACAGGATGTCGCGCTGTGCGTCCAGTGCCGGGGAGAGAGTGCTGAACTCCTGGGGCTCGCAGACGCGGCTGGGCGCCTGCGCGCCGTCGGCCAGGTGCGCCTGATCGTAGACGAGCACCTTGCGCACTGTATTGACCGTGGCGGCCACAAACAGGCGGTCCGAGCCCGTTGCGCCGGTCAGGCTGGCTCCGCCGAGGTAGCCGGCTATCTCGATGCTCCTGTCCGGCGGCCGACTCCCGCCCGCGGAAGCGCCATCCCAGGCGTAGATGAAGCTCGTGGTCGGCGACGTGGCGTAGATGATGTCCCTGGGCTCGTCATACCAGATGGACTGAAGCTTGTCCGCCCCCGGACTCAGAACCAGGTCGGGCGCCCGATCACCGCCCGTGAGGGGGTCGCTGAACATCGAGACGCCGCGAAGCTCATCGGCTATCCACACTCGAGAGCGGTCGGCGCTCAACTGGATGGTGTTGCCTGTTGCCGCGATGATAGGGAAGTTCTCGCCCCCGAGGACGAAGTCCGGCTCCGCCTGACTGCCGCTGACTCTGGTCGTAAACCAGTCTGTCTTGACGTTGACCCTCTCGGCGGATGTCTCCCCGGTTACAACGCCGTATGTCTTCTTCTCGCCGCCGCTGGGTATGATGCCGTCCGCGTTGCAGCCCAGCAGGCAGACCAGGAGCACCACAACCGCAGGTCCAAGCACAATCCGCGCGAACATGTGTCGCCTCCTTGTTGACCGGTTTCTTTGTTTGGCTGCTTTGGCCGCCCCCGCACCCTCCGCATCAGAGTTGATCCGCGTGATTGCCGGCGGGGTTCTGCGGCATCACTGCTTGAACACGCCCAGACCGAGCGCCTCGTTCCCCAACTGATCGCGCCGATCCGCCTCAGGTGTGCCCTGCAGGCTGCTTGCACCGCGGAAGACCATGGTCTGGCCCTTGTACATTGATACGAAGAGAAGATCATGATCGGGCGCAACGACGACACCGGATATCCAGTCGACAGTCACCTTGCCGGGGAAGTCGATGGTGATAGTGCGGTCCGGCGTGACCGAGCCCTCGCGCGTCGAGGCGTCGGAGTAGACGTGTACCTGGCTCAGGTTCGGCACTCCTACATAGAGCAGGTTGCGCGTGTCGTCCCAACTGAAGGCATGCGTGTTGGCGGCGCTGAAGTTCTGTGGCCGCCAGGAGCGGTCTGGCCCGCTCACGCCGTTGCGCCCGTCGGCGTCGTCGAATACCAGCACGCTGTCGATGCCGTTGAGGCGCGCGGCCATGAAGAGCACACTCGAGCTCGGTGCGCCGGTCAGGTAGCCCTGGCCCCAGTAATCGGGCACCGCAATCGTTCGGTCGGGCGGCCGGTTGACACTCCCGACTGAGGCGCCATCCCAGGCGTAGATGAGCGCGGTGCTCATCGTGGTGGCGTAGAGGACATCCGCCTGAGGCTCGTACCAGATCGAGTACCACTGCATGCCGTCTATGTGCAGTTGCAGGTCCGGGGCCCTGTCGCCGCTGGTGGTCAGCGGGTTGCGGTACAGGCACATGCCGCCGAGTTCGTTGCCCGCCCAGAGCAGCGCGTTGTCGGGGCTGAAGATCATGCTCTGGCCCTGCCACGCCTGGATGGGCGAGTTGGCGCCGCCAAGCGTGAAGCCCGGGTCGACCTGATTCCCGGCAACCGCCGTGTTGTAGAAGCCCGGATAGCCGTAGATCTTCTTCTGCGGTGAATTGCTGACGACCACGCCGTAGTTCGTGTCGGCAGGGCATGCCTGTCCCGCCGCCCCTGGCTCGCCGTAACGGTGCTGCGCCGCCCCTTCATCACCCGGCGGGCTGCCTGTGCCCGGCGTGCCCGCCGTGGCCACGACGGTTCCGGTCGCCTGCCCCCCGAAACCGGGCGGAGAGCCATTGCCACCCCGACCACCATCCCCGCCAGTCGCCGTGGCATTGCCGGCATTCCCCCCTCTGCCCGCCACCTGGTTGCCGCCGTTGCCGCCGGTGGCC
>DPJP01000110.1:366-4083 GCA_003542955.1 Armatimonadota bacterium | reverse complement strand
CCACCCCCGGCTTCGGCCACCCCATCTCCCGCCGCACCTCGATCAACGGCCTGTTGAGGAAGTCCGCGGCGCGGGAGACGGAGATGATGTCCTCCGCCACCGCCCGCTCCACCAGCCTCTCGAATCGCTGCGTGTGCTCCGGCTCGACCTGTGTGCCAGGCTCCCGCTTGCTCCAGCCGTTCTTGCGGAACTGACGGGCGATGGTCCGGTACTGGTTGGCGGAGATGATCCCGAGGTCCGCCAGGCGGTGGAACCACGCCGCCATGCTCAGGCCCCACTTGTGCTTGAGCGAATGGGCTTCCTTGAACTCGATCCGCCCCCGCCTCCGGCCGACCTCCTGCTCCACCGCCACCCGCGGGACGAGCAACGCTCCGGCAAAACGGTGACAGGCCTTCTCCACGTCCACACCCTCCCCCAGGTGGTCGGCAAGCAGCAGATGGAACAACTCATGGGCCAGTGTGAACCTCTGGCGGTCGCCCGGGAGATCGTCTCCCATTCGGCAGGCCACTACCGGCACCACCTCATTGGCCCAGCAGGAGTACCCGTCGAACTTCTCGTCCACATCCTCGATCAGGATGACCTTGACACCGTGGTCCTCCAGTGTCTCACAGAGGTTCGCGATCGGGTCGTTGCCCAGACCCCAGGCGGCCCTCAGCCCCTCGGCCCACGTCTCGGCGTCCTCGACGCTCTGCAGCGTGCCGCTGCACGAGTCCGGCCGCACGAACACCGGCATAGTGTCGGGGCCGAATGCGTCCTCCGCGGCGAGGTAGCGCTCGAGGAACTCCTTGATGCGGCCCTCGATCATCCCCTGGACCCGCTTCGTTACGCATCTGTGCTTGCGGAAGGCCGGGCGCTGCACGTCGACCTGTACCGGTCGCAGGAAGTAGCCGACCTTGACGCCGAGGGCGTTGCCCAGCCGAATGAGCACATCGGACCCGGGCACCATCAAGCCGTTCTCATACTTCGAGATGGCCATTGCCGAGACGCCAACGCGCTCCGCCAGTTCCCTGAGGCTCAGCCCCGCGGCGATGCGAGCCTGCTTGATCCGCTCACCGATCGCCACCATGGCATCTCGCTCCTTTCTTGACATCCCGTAGTTTACATTATAGACTGAAACGGAGTTCATGTAAACAACGAACTTCCCCGGACACCCGGGGCGAAGGAGGTGAAGAACCATGGCGAAGAACCCCGCACTCCGGGGACACCATACTAATCACACAAAAGTGTCTTCTTTCCCGCGCCCAGACGGCATTCCCGCCATAAACGCCACGCTGCAGACACTATGACAGATGGTGGAATTGTGGGATTCTGGGATTCTGGGATTCTGGAACAGTGTACCGCCCCGGATTGTCCCTGGCGCGAGGGATGGGGACACTCGCAGCCCCGCGTCTGCGGGGCCACGCTACATGGTTGCTGAGTGGNNGGGAGAACGACAGGGGCGAGGGACGTGGGGTTAGGGGCGAGGGAAAGGCAACGGCAACGACCAACATCCCACGACCGACGGCCAACGGCGGGCCTACCTCGTGATCCCTCTACGCGGGGTCTCTCGTGAGGCCGCTCCCCGGGCAACGGCGCCGCCGCGCACGGAGGCGCGGCCTAATCTGCCTGCCACATGGAGCCCCGGCCCCGGCAGATTCCACCATCGGAATCGGGCGGGGCCGGTAGAAGCATAGGCCTATTCACGCGGATTGTCTCTCGCCCACTTCACGGTGAACTGGTCAACCATTCTGCCGATGGCATCACGGACGACACTTGACACATCGCCGTCCCGCGCGACGCCGAAGGTACCCATCGCGTGCCACGTCTGCGCGCTATACACCCGCACCACTTGTTCCCCGCGTGTCACGAGAGCCGACTCGTCCAGAGCCAGACGGACGGTGTAGACACAGTTTGGCGCGCCGTCGAGTGGCATGACGCCAACATTCAGATAGATGTACGGCACCTCGGTACCGGGTGCAACCACCCGTACAGTGTTGCTGCGTACCAGTCCCGCCTCGAGTGTAGTCCGCAGCGCGGCACTCGACAGGCCGCTGCGCCGTGCGCCCTCCTCGTGCAGGCCCTCAACCAGAATGTAGACATCGCGAACGCCCGTCAGATCCCCGAGTCCGCCGGATAGGTCTGCCGCCATGCCCGCAGTTGCCAGTAGAAGAGCAGCCATGATGCAGGCTATGATGGCCCTGCCCTCTTTCACCCTATGCAGCCATCGCCTCTGTGACGTCATGCGCCGTACCTCCCAACTCCGTCAGCGGTCGTACTCAGTCCATCCCAGGTCCGTTTGGCCTCGTCTCCTGTGGCGCACCAGCCTCGAGATGCGCCCTGTGGTCCACCCACGTACCCATTCTCCACCCCGCCGCCAGGAGGCCGGTGATAGCGTTTCGCCAGCGCGGTGGGCTATCCCTTCCCCGAGGACGGCAGGGGCGAGGGGCGGGTACGGCAGGGGTGTGGGGTTAGGGATTAGGGATGTGGGAAAGGCAAGAACGCCAGGGGTGTGGGGTGATATGCACCCCATTTTCAGGACAGTTGGAAAAGGTGGTTTTGGCAGGTGCGCTGTTACGGCAACGACACGGCCCGCCACCCCAGGCAGGGGCACCTCTGGTCTCCCGCCCAGGGTGGCGCGGTACGACGGCCCATTGAGTTGATGCACACGGCGCTGTATCATGTTGCTGCCGGAGCCAATGGGCGCTCCGGGGCAGGGGCACCGACGGTCGACCGACCGGGGTGCCCCGTTCGGTNNCGACCGACCGGGGTGCCCTTTTTGCTTCTTTTCGCAGGGCAGCGTCGTCTCGAACTCCTCGGGCGGACGATAGCCCAGGCTCGAGTGGAGGCGCTTGCGGTTGTACACGTCCTCGATGAACCGCGACAGTTGTGAGTAGGCGTCGACGAAGTCCAGGTATTCGGTCAGATAGACCTGCTCCATTTTGAGGGTGCGGAAGAAGCTCTCTGCCTGTGGGTTGTCGCGAGGTTGTCCGCGCCTGCTCATTGACATGGTCAGCCCTGCTCCCTGTGCACGGGTGACGTATTCCGCAGCTGCGTATTGGACCCCTCGGTCTGAGTGATGGATCAGTCCCGGCGTGATTGTGCGGGTGTTCAGCGCCATCTCCAGTGCCGTCAACGTCAAGCTGACATCAAGCCTCTGAGAGAGATTCCAGCCGACTACCTTACGCGAGTACGCGTCGAGAATGGCGGCCAGAAAGACGAACTCCGTATCCAGGCGAATGTAGGTGATGTCGGCAACCCAGACCTGGTTCAGGCCCGTGATTTCGGCTTCTGGGAGCAGATTCGGGAATACCGGCCGGTCATGATCAGATTGGGTAGTCACGTACCCGCGACGCCGCAGCTTGCAGAGCCAGGAGCGCTCTCGCATGATCCGCAGAACGCGCTTGTGGTTCACCCGGTAGCCCCGGCGTACCAGTTCCTCTTTCACACGGCGGTACCCGTAGCCAGCCAACTCGAGCACAATCTTCTCGATCTCGTCCTGCAGATCAGCTTCGCTGCGCAGCTTGCGATGTCGCCGCCCATAGTACCAACTGCGGCTCACTGACGTCAGTTCACAGGCGCGGCTGATTGACACTGCTTCGGGTCGATGATCACGCTCAACGGTCATGATCTCGACCCGCTGGGAAAAGTCAGACCAGCCCTTTTGAAACACCGCCGCATGAAGTCAAGCTCCATCACCGTCCGACCAAGAGCCCCTTCAAGCTCTGCGACCTGTTGCTG
>DPJP01000110.1:0-321 GCA_003542955.1 Armatimonadota bacterium | reverse complement strand
CTCACCCACCGGCGTAGGGCGGTCTCGCCCACCTGGTACTGCCGACACAACTCCGCGATCGATCGCTTCGCGATCACATGCTCATCGACCAGTCTGCGTCTGAACTCATCAGTGAAGCTCCGGCGTCCCATGACACATGGCTCCTTCTTGGAGGCATTCACAGCCTCCTTCTCGAATGAGCCAAAACCACCTTTTATCACCAAAATCGCTGTCCTGACTTAGGGGTGCACCGCAGCCCGCGACCCCTGAAGGCTAAACGGCAGGGGAGTGGGATGTGGGGAGTGGGGTGTGGGAGCGGCAAACGGCAGACGGCGGAGCAGC
>DPJP01000380.1 GCA_003542955.1 Armatimonadota bacterium | reverse complement strand
GCAGCGAGGCCGCGACCGGTCCGCATGAGACAAGGAGCGTCAGACGATGGCAGCCACAAACAGCATACGGATCAAGCTGAAGGCATTCGACCACGAGATACTGGACCGGTCGGTGCAGACAATCGTGGAGACCGCGGAGCGGAGCGGCGCCCGCATCGCCGGCCCAATCCCGCTGCCGACCGAGCGGTCGGTGCACTGCGTGGTCAGGCCGACGGCGCTGGGGCGCAGCGCTCGCACAGTCGAGCACTTTGAGATGCGCATCCACAAGCGGATGATCGACATCCTCGACTCGACACAGCGAACCGTCGATGCGCTGATGAAGCTTGACCTGCCGGGTGGCGTCGACATCGCGATCAAGACATCAACGGGCTAGGCCCCCCTCGGATCGTCGTATGTATCCCTAAGGGGCCGCCCCGTGTTGCATGAGCCCGCCGGCGGCGGGCAGACAGGTGTGAGAACGCATGCCTACAGGAATGCTTGGCAAGAAAATCGGGATGACACGGATCTTCGACGCGGACGGCCGCGCCGTCGCGGTGACCGTCATCGAGGCGGGGCCGTGTGTGGTCGTGCAGCGCAAGACGGTTGATGTGGACGGCTACGAGGCAGTTCAGCTCGGGTTCCAGGACCGTTCCTATGCGCGCACCAACTCGCCGATGACTGGGCACTTCGAGTCCAAGGGCGTGTCGCCCAAGAAGCATCTGCAGGAATTCGAGTTGGCCAAAGGCGAGGACGTCAGCCCCGGTGACGAGATCACCGTGGAGATGTTCGAGCCGGGCCAGATCGTGAACGTCATCGGTATCACGAAGGGCAAGGGCTTCGCAGGCGCGATGAAGCGTCACGGCTTCCACGGGGGACCCGCCAGCCACGGCTCGAAGGTCCACCGTGCGCCGATGTCGGCCGGTGCGACAGACGCGGCCAGGGTTTTCCCCGGGCAGCGGATGCCGGGCCACATGGGCCATGTGCAGCGGAAGATCAAGAACCTGCGCGTGGTCGAGGTTGATGCAGAGAACAACATGCTGGTGGTGAAGGGCGCCATCCCGGGACCGAACGGCGCCGTCGTCGCCATCGAGGCGAAGTGAGTCGGGCAGGGAAGGAACGATCAGCTATGCCGCAACTGGCAGTCTGTAACGCCGCCGGCGAGAGAGTGGGCGAGGTCGCGGTCAGCGACGAGATCTTCGGCGCGCCCATGAACCCCGATCTGCTTCATCAGGCCGTTGTGATGGCGGACAGCCACCGGAAGCGCCATGCCGGCAACACGAAGCGGCGGGGTGACATCACTGGTTCGGGAACGAAGATCTGGCGGCAGAAGGGCACGGGCCGCGCACGGCACTCGGACCGCAAGGCGCCGCTGTTTGTCGGGGGCGCCAAGGCACACTCACCGCACCCGCGCTCGGGCGAGAAGAAGATGCCGCGGAAGATGCGGCGGAAGGCGCTGTTCTGCGCCTTGTCCGAGGCCGCCCGGCGCAACCGCGTGACGGTTATCGAGAACCCTGAGCTGGAGCGCCCGCGGACGAAGCTCGTGGCGGAGATGCTCGCCGCGCTTCGTCTGCGCCCCGGACGCATCCTGATGATGCTCTCGGAGCAGCAGGTTGCCGACGACAACGTCATCAAGAGCTGCCGCAACATCGCGAACCTGTACTTGCGGCAGGCGCCGCACCTGAACGCGCGTGACGTCCTGTGGGCCGACGAGATCATCTTCACCCGGGACGCTCTCGACTCTCTGAACCGGCTCGGCGAAGGGGTGGAGCAGGATGCTTAGTACCAGGAACCAGGAGATGGAGCGCTACCGGAAGCTCATCCTCTCCCCGCTGATCAGCGAGAAGAGCATGCGGGAGACCGAGGAGCACAACAAGTACACCTTCCGGGCTCATCCAAGCGCTACGAAGATCGACCTGAAGCGCGCGATCGAGGCTCTCTACAACGTGCGGGTGACGCGGGTGAACACGCTTAACGTCGCAGGCAAGTCGCGGCGGCGCAGCTACAGGCACCGCATGGGCAAGACGGCCGCATGGAAGAAGGCCATCATCACCCTCGCGCCGGGCAGCAGCATCGACGTGATCTAGCGGCCCGGCATCGGACCCCGGGTCCGGCCCGATCGATACCGGCCGGCATACGGCCAGGAGCGGGAGACAGGAACATGCCAACCAAAGACCATCGACCAACATCCGCGGGCAGGCGCTTCTACACCAAGCTTGACCGCAGTGACATCGACAAGAAAAAGAAGCCCGAGAAGNNAAGCGCAACAAGGACGAGATTCCGGCCCGAGTTGCGGCTCTGGAGTACGCGCCGGACCGCTCCGCACACATCGCTCTGCTGAACTACGCGGACGGTGAGAAGCGCTACATCCTGGCTCCGCACGGGCTCGAGAAGGGCGCGACGATCATCTCGGGTGAGCGTGTGCCGGCTCGTGTGGGCAACTGCCTGCCGATGTCGTCAATTCCGGTGGGTACAGTGGTGCACGCCATCGAGATGACACCGGGCAAGGGAGCGCAGCTCGCACGGAGTGCAGGGACTGCGGCGCAGCTTGTGGCCAAGGAGGGCAACTACGTGACGTTGCGTCTTCCCTCCGGCGAGATGCGGATGGTGGCCGGGAGGTGCCGGGCGACGGTGGGCCGGGTGGGTAATGTGGACCACATCAACGTCCAGGACGGCAAGGCCGGCCGCAAGCGACATCGGGGCATCCGTCCGAGGGTTCGCGGCACGGTCATGAACCCAGTCGATCACCCGCACGGCGGCGGCGAGGGCAAGGCGCCGATCGGTCTGAACAGCCCGCGCAGCCCGTGGGGGAAGAAGACGCTTGGCAAGAAGACGCGCAGCCCGCGGAAGCTGTCGAACAAGTTCATCGTCCGCCGCAGGCGCACGAAATAAGCCGACGGCCCGTAGGCCGCAAGGAGTTATGACATGGCTCGCTCGATGAAGAAGGGTCCGTTCGCGGAGGCGAAGCTCCTGGCGAAGATCCGCAAGATGAACGCCGACGGTCAGCGCCGCATGGTGAAGACATGGTCGCGGCGGTCGACGGTCTTCCCCGACATGGTCGGGCACACGATCGCCGTCTACGACGGGCGCAAGCATGTGCCCGTGCTGATCACCGAGAACATGGTCGGCCACAAGCTGGGCGAGTTCGCTCCGACGCGGACCTACCGGGGGATGCGGCCGGGCAAGCGGGACGAGTCGACGACGCGCGTGAGGTAGGCTAGAGCCGCGCGGTTTTCTCAGGCACGCGGACGAAGTCAGGGTTTCGAGGAGAGAGACGATGGAGGCACGAGCAACATCGAAGTTTGTGCGCATAGGCCCCCGCAAGGTGCGGCGCTATCTGCCGCTTGTTCGGGGCAAGCAGGTGGCGGCTGCGGTGGCGGTCCTCAAGGGCGCCGGGAGCCCCTCGACGGCCGCTCTGATCAAGTGCATCGAGTCCGCGGCGGCCAACGCCGAGAACAACCACGGTATGGACGCGGATGAGTTGTGGATCAAGGAGGCCTTCGTGGACATGGGCTTCAGCATGCCGCGCATGCGGGCGCGCGCGCGGGGGCGTGGAGACCGCTACTACCGGCCGACTTCGCACATCACCGTCATCGTCAGCGACGAGTACGAGGACGAGGAGTAGAGACGGCAGTCGCCCCGCGTGAATGCGGGCGGCGGGAGGCATTCCCTAATGGGTCAGAAGGTACATCCATACGGTTTCAGACTGGGCGTTATCCGAGAGGCCAAGAGCCGCTGGTTCGCCGAGGGCAACCAGTATCGGCAGAACCTGATCGAGGACATGAAGATGAGGCGCTACATTCTTGAGAAGCTGCGGGATGCCTCGATCTCCGATGTCGTCATCGACCGCGCTGCGGACACGGCCACTGTCACTATCAAGACGGCCAAGCCCGGCATCGTGATTGGGCGCTCGGGTCAGGACGTTGACAAGTTGCGCAGGCAGCTCGACTCGATGACCTCGATGAAAGTGCGGGTCAACGTCGAGGAGACGCCCGATCCCGACATCAACGCGCAGCTGGTGGCCGAGAACGTCGCCATGCAGTTGGAACGGCGCGTCGCTTTCCGCCGGGCCATGAAAAAATGCGTCGGCTACGCTCTCAAATTCGGAGCGAAGGGCATCAAGATCACCTGCTCGGGACGACTGGGCGGCGCTGAAATGTCCCGCTCGGAATGGTACCGCGAGGGACGCGTTCCGCTGCACACGCTGCGGGCCGACATTGACTACGGGTTCATTGAAGCACATACAGCGTACGGCCTGATCGGCGTCAAGGTTTTGATTTTCCACGGAGAGGTTTTACCCCAGAAGAACGAAAAACAGTCATGAGAGCAACAGGCGATTTTCCCCGACCGGGAAGTCCTTGCTGAAGATAAACNNTGCGGCAGGCCGTCGAGCGGGCCATGCGCATGGGCGCCCAGGGCATCCGCATGCAGGTGTCCGGTCGCCTGGGCGGCGCGGAGATCGCGCGCACGGAGGCGACCTCCCCGGAGGGCCGAGTGCCGCTGCAGACATTGCGCGCCGACGTCGAGTACGGGTTTGCCGAGGCGATGACGGGCTACGGCCACATCGGCTGCAAGGTATGGATCTACCGTGGCGAGATACTTCCCCCGCGCCCGCGCCGCAAGCGTGCCGACGTCGAGGCCGCGGCCGCCGAGCAGGAGGCCGAGCCGAGCGCGGTGGAGACCGCCGAGGCAGCGGCGGAGGCCGTGGCCGCGGATGTCGTAGCGGCGCCGGTTGCCGAGACGGCCGCTGCCGACCCGCTGGCCGACGCGCTGTCGGGGCCGGCGGCGGACACAGACAGGGACGAGGAGGCCTCTGATGCTGNNGGCCGCATGAGAGGCAACGCAACGCGGGGCAACAAGCTCGACCAGGGCGAGTTCGGCCTGCAGGCGCTGGAGTGCGGATGGATTGACGGACGCCAGATCGAGGCCGCTCGTGTGGCGATGACACGCCATGCGCGACGCGGCGGGAAAGTATGGATCCGGATCTTCCCCGATAAGCCCGTCACCGAGACGCCGGCGGAGACGCGCATGGGCAAGGGCAAGGGTTCGCCGGCCTTCTGGGTGGCGGTCATCAAGCCCGGGCGGATGCTGTTTGAGATGGCCGGAGTGGACAAGGAGCTTGCGCGAGAGGCGATGCGTCTGGCCGCTCACAAGCTCCCGCTCAAGACGAAATTCGTAACGCGGGAGGACAGGGGTTATGCCTGATAGCGCCAGGAGCACACGGGACTTCCTCGAACAGCTTCGCAACTCGACGGATTCGGAACTCGAGGACCGGATCGCGCACATCCAGGAGAGTCTGTACAATCTCCGGTTCAGGCTGGCATCGGGTCAGATTGAGGACCCCAAGCGCGTGCGCAAGTACCGCAAGGCGATCGCCCGCATCAAGACCATCCAGCGCGAGCGCGCGATGCAGGGGCGGTAACACCGGCCATTGTGAAGGCGGGAAGGGCAAACAATGAGCAATACGACGGACAAGAAGCTGAAGACCCAAGAGGGCATCGTCGTCAGCGACAAGATGGATAAGAGCGTTGTCGTGGAGGTGCAGCGTTTCACCCGGCACCCTCTGTACGAGCGCGTCCTGCGTCGCAGTACCAGGTTCCACGCCCACGACGAGGAGAACCGCTGCCGCGTCGGCGACCGTGTCCTGATCGCGGAGTGCCGCCCGATCAGCAAGACCAAGTGCTGGCGCGTGGTCGAGGTACTGGCGAAGGGCGAGTAGGCGCAGCAGGCACGTAACGGCAGGGTCCGGCGGGATCGTGCCCTGGAGGGAAGCTGATGAGCACGAACACTTCCGAAATTCGGAATCTAGTCACAATCGGGCACCGCGGCTGCGGCAAGACGACGCTCACCGAGGCATTGCTCTACTCCGCGGGCGCGACGAACCGTCTGGGCAGCGTGGATGACCGGAACACCATCGCCGATTTCGAGCCCGAGGAGCGCGAGCGCCAGATCTCGATCAGCCCGGCGCTATGCAACTGCACGCACAAGAAGACCAAGCTCAACATCATCGACACCGCCGGGTTCGCCGAGTTCTTCGCCGAGAGCATGCCGTGTTTCTGGGTCGCCGACGCCGCGCTGATGGTTGTTGACGCTGCCGCCGGTGTTGAAGTGCACACGCACAAGGTCTACAGCACCGCCGCGGAGATGAAGCTCCCTATCGTCGCCGTCATCAACAAGATGACCGGTGAACATGCCGACTACGAGTCTGCACTCCAGAGCATCAGGGAACTGGTCACGGGCGCGGAGGCGGTTGCAGTCCAGATGCCGGTCGGTGAGAAGGGCGGCTTCGAGGGCGTCGTGGACCTGCTCAGCATGAAGATGATGTCGGGCTCGGAGAAGGGTGGCCGGTGGGGTGATATCCCCGCCGAGCTCGCCGATGAGGTCGCCGCAGCACGGGACGCGCTGGTCGACGGTGTGGCGGCCACGGATGATGCGTTGATGGAGAAGTACTTTGAGAACGAGACGCTGACACAGGACGAGCTGGCCGGTGGGCTGGCGAAGGCAGTTGCGGCAGGCCGGATCGTGCCGGTTCTCGCAGTTGACGCTGCGAGCACCATCGGTATCGGCGCGCTGCTCGATTTCATCGTCTCGGTGTGCCCGGCTCCGGATGCGCGGGGCGAGTGGAACGGGCATTTGCCGGGCAAGCCTGAAGAGGCCGTGGTGCGACGGTGTGCGGCCGATGAGCCGTTCTCCGCGGTGGTCTTCAAGACCATGAGCGATCCGTACGTGGGCCGCATCAGCCTCATCCGGGTTGTCTCGGGCACTGCCAAGGCCGACGACAATGTGATGGATGCGCATTCGAGCAACCGGGAACGGCTGAGCGGCCTGGCGACGCTGCAGGGCAACAAGATGCAGGATGTCCCCTCGCTGGCGGCCGGAGACCTGGGCTGCGTGACGAAGCTGGAGCACACGCTGACGGGCGGCACGCTCTGCGAGCAGAAGGCGGCAGTGACGTTCGACGCCCCGCCGCTCCCGCAGCCGATGCACACCGCGGCGGTCGAGGCAGCGGGCCATGCGGACGAGGACAAGCTGGCCGCGGGGCTGACCAGGTTGGCCGAGGAGGATATCGGCTTCCGGTTCGGGCGCGAGCCGAGCACCGGCGAGATGCTGATGCGCGGCATGGGCGCCCTGCACGTGGATGTTATCGTGGAGAAGCTGCAACGGAAGTTCGAGGCCTCGGTGAGCCTGCGGGAGCCGAAGGTGCCATACCGGGAGACGGTGCGCAAGTCGGTGCGGGTGCAGGGCCGGCACAAGAAGCAGACGGGCGGTCGCGGGCAGTTCGGCGATGTGTGGATTCAGCTTGAGCCCACGCCGCGCGACGCCGGTTTCGAGTTCGTCAATGCGATCAAGGGCGGCTCAGTGCCGACAAACTACATCCCGGCCGTCGAAAAGGGCGTCGTCGCCCAGCTCCAGAAGGGCATTCTCACTCGTTCGCAGGTCGTGGACGTGAGGGTGACGCTGGATGACGGGAGTTCGCATGCGGTGGACTCCTCGGACCAGGCGTTCCAGATGGCGGGTCAGATAGCGATGCGGAACGCGCTTGCGCAGGCGGACTGCGTGCTGCTGGAGCCGGTGATGAACGTCGAGGTGAGCTGTCCCGAGGACCTGATGGGCGACATCATGAGCGACTTCTCGGGTCGGCGGGGCCGGATTCAGGGCTCAGACAGCATCGCCGGGGGGATCGCGGTTGTGCGGGCGACGGTGCCGCTGTCGGAGATGGCGCGCTACGCGGCGGATCTGCGGTCGATTACCCAGGGCCGGGCGAGTTATACGATGGAGCCCGCGGGCTATGAAGAGGTACCCGCGCACCTGGTCGATAGCATCGTTGCAGCGCACCATGCTGAGGAAGAAGAAGAGTAGCGGGAACACTCGGAGGACAGAGGCTGAACGATGATACAGAAAGAGACCAGGCTCAAGGTAACCGATAACAGCGGTGTGCACGAGATCGGCTGCATCGACATCATCGGCAAGGGCTATTGCCGGACGGCGGGCCTGGGCGATGAGATAGTGGCTTCGACGAAGTCCGTTGCGCCCGACAGCCCGATCGCGAAGGGGACGGTGGTGCGCGCGGTGGTCGTACGCTGCAAGGCGCCGACTGCGCGCCCCGACGGAACATCGATCTGCTTTGATGACAATGCGGCGGTAATCGTTGATGCGAACCAGAACCCGCAGTGCACGCGCGTGTTCGGGGCGGTTGCCAGGGAACTCAGAGACCGGGGCTTCATGCGGATCATATCCCTGGCGCCAGAGGTCGTCTAATCGCAAGCGGGAGAGAGTTGGCCTATGCCTAGCAATAAGCTGAACATCAAGAAGGGCGACGAGGTTCTGATCATCGCGGGGAAGTACCGCTCGGTGAAGGGCCGGCCACGCCGCGGGCGGGTGCTCGAGGTACGCCCCAAGGACGGGCGCATCGTCGTAGACGGGATCGCGATCATGAAGCGGGCCGTGCGGCAGACGCAGAAGATCCGCCAGGCTGGGATCGTGGAGATGCCCGGCCCGATCCACGCCTCGAACGCGATGCTGGTATGCCCCAACTGCGACGCTCCGACCCGCGTTGGGCACCGGACGCACGAGAACGGGCACAAGGTGCGCGTGTGCAAGAAGTGCGGCAAGGACATTGACGAGTAGGCGCGCGGCGCAACCCAGGGCCGAGAGTGGCCGGAGAAGGTTTGAGTGCAATGGCACCAAGACTGAAGCAGAGATATGAAGATGAAACCAAGCCTGCGCTGATAGAGCGCTTTGGCTATGACAACGTGTGGCAGGCGCCGCGGCTCGTGAAGGTCTCGATCAACATGGGTGTGGACGAGGCCAAGGAGAGCTTCGACGCGCTGGAGGCGGCGATGAAGGAACTGACGATGATCGCCGGCCAGCGGCCCTGCATCACGCGGGCGAAGAAGTCGATCTCGTCCTTCGGGATTCGCAAGGGGATGCCGATCGGCTGCCGCGTGACGTTGCGGCGGGACCGGATGTGGGAGTTTGTGGACCGGCTGTTCAACGTGGCCATCCCGCGCATCCGGGACTTCCGTGGGCTTTCGCCCAACTCGTTCGACGGTCGCGGCAACTACAGCCTCGGCCTCACCGACCAGCTTATCTTCCCGGAGTTGAACTACGACGACGTCGAGCAGGCTCGGGGGATGGATATCACCATCGTGACCACGGCTCGGACCGACGAAGAGGCCAAGGCGCTGCTGGAGCTGCTGGGTCTGCCGCTGCAGCAGCCGGTCGCGGCGCAGTAAGCGGGCAAGCCATCACGGACGGGAGACAGCCACTGTGGCAAAGACATCGTGGATCGCCAAACAGAGCAAGCCAGTCAAGTTCGAGGTGCGCCGGGTCAATCGTTGCCACCTGTGCGGCAGGCGCCGCGGCTACATGCGCACCTTCGGGGTCTGCAGGATCTGCTTCCGGGAGAACGCCCTCAAAGGCAACATTCCGGGCATCCGCAAGGCCAGTTGGTAGCAGCGGTCCTGGAGGCCGGCCCGTCGCGGAGCCGCGGGCGGTCGGGATGCAGGACGAGTACGAGGCTTCGAACATTGTTGGGCGGGAGTAGAGCGCGGCCGCCGGCGGGGAACCCGGCGGCTGGCAGACGAGCAACTCTCGCCTACCAGGAGGCTACGACATGGGTGTCGTGACAGATGGAATCGCCGATATGCTGACACGGTTGCGCAATGCCGCCGAGGCACGGCATACAAGCGTCGATGTCCCCGTATCAAAGATGAAACGGCAGATCGCGAAGATCCTGCATGACGAGGGATACATCCGCGGGTTCCAGCTTGTGGACCGGGGCACCAGCCTGCGCATCCGGTTGAGATACAACGAGTACCGCGAGCCGATCCTGCACGGGCTCAAGCGGGTCAGCAAGCCCGGCAGGCGCGTCTACGTCGGCAAGAACGACCTGCCGCGCGTACTCGGCGGGCTGGGGATCGCAATCATATCAACAAGCAGCGGCGTCATGACTGCCCGCGACGCGCGCAGGCGCGGCATCGGCGGCGAGGTCATCGGTTACATCTGGTAGAGCGCGCCCGCCGCGAGAGACAGGAGCTTTCCCATGTCCAGAATTGGTCAGAAACCGATTGAAATCCCCGACAAGGTCAAGGTGACCCTCGGCGACGGGAACACCGTTGCGGTGAAGGGCCCACTCGGCGACCTGTCGATGCAGGCCCACCCGGACCTGGCCATACAGGTGCAGGACGGCGCGATCATCGTCACCAGGCCCACCGACGGCCGCCAGCACCGGGCGCTGCACGGGCTCACACGCGCTCTCATCGCCAACATGGTGCAGGGCGTGACCGAGGGCTTTGAGAAACGGCTGCTGCTGAGGGGCGTCGGCTACCGCGCGGAGGTCAACGGCAACAAGCTGACGCTGCGCGTGGGCTACTCGCACACGGTGGAGATGGAGGCCCCCGCGGGGATCTCCTTCGAGGTTGCGGACAATACCACGGTCGTCGTGCGCGGGGCCGACAAGCAGGCCGTAGGCCAGACTGCCGCGGACGTGCGGGCCGTGCGTCCGGTCGAGCCCTACCGTCTGCGCGGGATTCGCTACATCGACGAGCGCGTGCCGCGCAAGGCGGGCAAGACACGGGCCGGTGACTAGGCCCGTCGGAGCCAGTCCCGGCAGCGCACGCGAGCAGTTTCGGGCACGTTGCGACATCCAACGACAGGCACAGAGACAGGCAGGCTGAACAGCATGGGTAGATTGAGCAGAAAGGTCGTACAGCGACACAAGCGGCATCTGCGGGTCCGGCGACGGGTGGAGGGCACGCCCGAACGGCCGAGGCTCTCGGTGCACAAGTCGCTCAAACACATCCGCGCCCAGATCATCAACGACTGGGACGGGCACACCCTGGTCGCCGCTTCGACGACGGAGGCGGCCATCGCCGGCGGGCTGCAGAACACCTGCAACGCCGAGGCCGCTCGCGCCGTCGGGCTCGAGATCGGGAAGCGGGCCGTCGACAAGGGCATCAAGCAGGTCGTGCTCGACCGGGGCGGCTGGCCGATGCACGGGAAGATCGCGGCACTGGCCGATGGCGCACGCGAGGCCGGCCTGGACTTCTGAGCTTCCGCGACACAACAGCGGCGTGTCGGGCATTGGGCGCGCCGGGCAACCAAACCAGAGGTAGCGGTCAAATGGCAAACGAAGCAGATAAGAAGGTCAAGGTGACACTGGTGCGCAGCATGATTTGCTCGCTGCAGCGGCAGCGCGACACGTTGCGCGCGCTCGGGCTCAAGCGCATCGGGCAGAGCGTCACAAAGGATGATACCCCATCGATCAGGGGGATGCTGTCGGCCGTCGGGCATCTGGTCACCATCGAGGAGGCCGACTAGGCGGCACGCCGGGTAGCACGTCGGCGCAGGCAAGAGGCGGGCACCACCGGACTGAGGAGCAGTCGCAATGGACCTGAGAGATATCGGGCCGAACCCGAAAACGAAACGTTCGAAGAAGCGCGTTGGTCGCGGCCATGGCAGCGGCCTCGGGAAGACCTCCGGGCGCGGGCAGAAGGGCCAGAAGGCCCGCTACAGCATCGCGAGGGGCTTCGAGGGTGGACAGACGCCGCTGTACAAGCGCCTTCCGAAGCTCCGCGGGCAGAGCAACAAGGCCCACAACATCGGGATCTTCCGGAAGCGCTACAGCACCGTCAACATCTCCGACCTGGCCTGCTTCGAGGCCGGGACGGAGGTCACGCCGGAGCTTGTGATTGAGAGCGGCCTGGTGAAGAAGCTGGAGGCGAAGGGGCTCAAGGTGCTGGGTGACGGCTCGCTGGGCGTCGCCTTGACCGTGCGGGCTCATGCGTTCAGCGGCAGCGCCGAGGAGAAGATCAAGGCAGCCGGCGGCAGCGCCGAGGTGATCGCGAGATGAAAGAGCGCCTGGCCGCTCTGGGGCAAGCACTCAAGCTGCCCGACGTGCGCAAGCGCATCATATTCGTGATGATCATGTTCGCCGTCTACATGGGCTGCGCTCACGTGCCGCTGCCCGGTGTTGACAAGGAAGTGCTCGAGCAGCTCTTCCAGGGCGGCGGCATCATGGGCTTCATCAACACCTTCGTCGGCGGGTCTCTGAAGCGCTTCTCCGTCCTGGCGCTGGGCATCATGCCCTACATCAATGCGTCGATTATCTTCCAGTTGCTCGTCATGGCAATTCCGCAGCTCGAGGAGCTGCAAAAAGAGGGCGAGTACGGGCAGAAGAAGATCAACCGCTGGACGCGCTACCTGACGGTGTTGTTGGCAGTCGTGCAGGGCCTGGGTATGGTCGGGATGTTCCGGGGCATGGGGGCATTTACGGGCACGAGCGTACAGATGGTCTTTGTCGTCATGATGATGACGGCGGGCACATCGTTTCTGATGTGGCTCGGCGACATGATTACGGACAAGGGGATCGGGCAGGGCGTGTCGCTGATCATCTTTGTGGGGATCATGGCCGCCATGCCGCAAGAGCTGCTCCGGACCTATACCCTGTGGCAGAACGGTGAGATCGGACTGCCCAACATCCTGCTGCTGGTCGGCATCTTCGTGGCGATCATCTACGGCATCGTGAAGGTGCAGCAGGCCCAGCGCGAGATTCCGGTGCAATACGCCAAGCGCATCAAGGGCAATAAGGTCTGGGGTGGACAGACGACCCACCTGCCGCTGCGGGTGAACCACGGCGGCGTGATGCCCATCATCTTTGCGTCCAGCTTCATGATGNNGGCGGGCGTCATCCCGATCATCTTCGCCATATCGGTGGCGATGATCCCGGCTACAATCGCGCAGCTTATGGGCGGGGCGGGGGTGATGGCGTTCATATCCAACACCTTCGGGCTGGCTGAGGACACGGTGCGAGATGCGATATTCGCCGTCACGGCCTTCACCGACCCCGGGCAGAGCGGCTTCGCTGCGTTCATGTATTTCGTGCTCGTGGTGATCTTCACGTATTTCTATACGGCGGTCACCTTCAATCCCGAGCAGATCGCGGAGAACCTGCAGAAGAACGGCGGAGCCATCCGCGGGATTCGGCCNNTCCCGGCGAGAAGACGCGCGACTACCTGGACAAGATCCTCTACCGGATCACCCTGGCCGGCGCTTTGTTCCTTGGCGTGGTGGCGCTTTTGCAGTACTATGTCGGCCCCGTCACCGGTGTGTCGACCTTCTCACTGGTCGGCGGCACATCGCTTCTAATTGTGGTTGGCGTGGCGCTGGACACCATGCAGCAGATCGAGGCGCACCTGCTGATGCGTCATTACACCGGCTTCTTGTCCTGACAGGGGGAGATCGACCATCGCTACACGCAACTACGTACTGCTGGGGCCCCCGGGAGCGGGGAAAGGGACACAGGCGGAGCGCCTGGTAGCCGAGTACGGGCTGGTGCATCTGTCGACTGGCGACATCCTCCGGGACGCCGTCGCACGGGGGACCGAGCTTGGTCGGCAGGCCAAGTCCTACATGGATGCGGGCGAACTGGTGCCCGATGAGTTGGTCATCGGCATCATCCGCGAGCGGCTTGGTCTGGACGACATCAAGCAGTCCGGAGTTCTGCTCGACGGCTTCCCGCGCACCATCGCGCAGGCCGACGCGTTGGCCGGGATCATGGACGATGCCGGGCTGGGGGCGCTGGTGGTCATCAACATCGCTGTTGATGATGAGCCGCTGATCCGGCGGCTGTCGGGGCGGCGGATGTGCCGCGGGTGCGAGGTTATTCTGCGGGCCGACCGCGACGGAGTGGACACCGGCGACGCGTGCCCCAAGTGTGGGGGCGAGGTCTATCAGCGCAGTGATGATCAGGAAGAGGCGATTGCCGAGCGGCTGCGAACCTACCACGCGAAGACGGCCCCGCTGATTGAGTACTACGCGCAGAAGGGCCTGCTGATCGAGATCGACGGCAGTGGAACACCGGCCGAGGTCCACGCGCTGGTTACGGCTCGGCTGGGTGAGCAGTGAGCAGGGCCGGACAGGGCGCGAACGGGGCCGCATGGTGAGCAGGCACGTGGCGGCAGTGCAGCGGCGGAGCCCGAACGAGTTGGCGCTCATGGCGCGCGCCGGGGAGATTGCCGCCGCAGCCCTGGCACGGGCCCTGGAGGCCATCGAGCCCGGAGTGAGCACTTCGGCAATTGACCGGGCCGCCGAGGAGACAATCCGTGAGGCGGGGGCGGTTCCGAGCTTCCTGGGCTTCAACGGCTACCCGGCCAGCACGTGCATATCGATCAACGACGTGGTGGTACACGGAATACCCTCCGAGCACGTTCGCATCGAGGAGGGCGACATAGTCGGCGTAGACGTTGGCGCGATCTACAAGCGCTATCATGGCGACAACGCGGCGACGAAGGCCGTGGGCGAGGCGCCGGCGGAGGCGTTGCGGCTTCTGCAGGTGACCTCCGAGTGCCTGGCTCTGGCAATCGAGCAGGCGCAGGCCGGCAACCAGCTCAGGGATATCAGCAGCGCGGTGCAGGAGCATGCCGAGGGGGCGGGTTACAGCGTAGTGCGGCAGCTTCTGGGCCACGGCATCGGCAGGCAGATGCACGAGCCGCCGCAGGTGCCGAACTACTACTCGCCGGGTGAGTTCGCCGAGTACGAGTTGACGCTTCGGCCGGGGATGGTGCTGGCGATCGAGCCGATGATCAATGTGGGTGGGCCGGCCGTGAAGGTGGATGTTGACGGCTGGACCACACGGACGGCCGACGGCAGCCTGAGCGCGCACTTCGAGCACACAGTGGCAGTTACCAAGAACGGGCCGCGGGTACTGACCCCGCGCAGTTGAGGTGACCCGACCGACAACATGGCATCCAGAGACGACAAGGCGATTAAGGCTCTTGGCACGGTGAAGGAGAAGTTGCCCGACGCGAAGTTCTACGTCGAGTTGGAGAACGGGCATACGGTACTGGCACATGTGTCGGGCAAGATTCGGATGCGCTTCATCCGCATTATGGCGGGGGATAAGGTCACGGTTGAGCTTTCGCCCTACGACCTGACCCGCGGCCGCATCACGTGGCTGCACAAGTAGCGCGGTCGAGGACGCGGACAGAAGAACCGGGATGCCCGGTGGGAGGATTGCCGGGCACGAAAGCGGTGGTTTTGTTGAAGGTACAGGCATCAGTGAAGAAGCGATGTGACAAGTGCAAGATCGTTCGACGCAAGGGCGTTGTGCGCGTCATCTGCCAGGTCCCGCGCCACAAGCAGCGGCAGGGCTAGGCGGAGAGGCAGGTCCGCCTGGCGGCGGTCGTCGGCGGCATGCCGGCGTCAAGCAGCGGACCGGCTGCACCGGAGACAGCGGTATCGGGGAGCCGCACAGACGGCTGGAACCGGGGCCCCGGACGGGTCGTGCACCAAGGAGGAGTTAGAGTGCCGAGAATTGCAGGCGTTGATCTGCCCCGCGACAAGCGGCTTGAAATTGCGTTGACCTACATCTACGGCATCGGCCGTTCGACGGCCAGGGACATCTGCGAGAAGTCGGGAGTGTCGGGCGACACGCGGATGCGCGACATCACGGAGGAGGAAGTGGCCAAGCTCCGCGATGTGATCGAGCGTGACTACACGATCGAGGGCGACAAACGCCGTGAGGTGCAGAGCAACATTCAGCGGCTCGTCGAGATCGGCACATACCGCGGCATGCGTCACCGCCGTGGTCTGCCGGCGCGGGGCCAGCGGACCCGGACGAACGCGCGGACCCGGAAGGGCCGGCGAAAGACCGTCTCGGTCCACCGGCGCACGATAAAGAAGTAGCAGGACCCGGCGACTTGCCGGTGATGTGTGTCCGGCGGCTTTCCGTGGGCCTACCCTGGAGGGAAACAGATGGCGAGGAAGACTGCACAGCGCGAGGGCGGGAAGAAGACGAAGCGGCAGGTGCCCTACGGGCGCGCGTATATCAAGTCGACATTCAACAACACGATCATCTCGATCACCGACCAGCAGGGCAATGTACTGTGCTGGGCGAGCGCGGGGACGATCGGCTTCTCGGGAACGAAGAAGAACACGCCGTTCGCGGCGCAGCTCGCGGCCGAGAGCGTGGCGCGGAAGGCGCAGGAGTACGGCGTGCAGCGGCTGGATTGTTTCGTCAAGGGCCCGGGCTCGGGCCGGGAGACGGCGATTCGGGCGCTGGAGGCAACCGGGATGCGGATCGGGATGATCAAGGATACAACGCCGGTGCCGCACAACGGCTGCCGGCCGCCGAAGCGACGCCGCGTCTGATGAGACGGTGCCACCGCGAACCGGCATTCTTGGAGGGAGCCAGATAGATGGCAACACAGCACAGAGGCTTCAGGCGGAAAGGCTACGACGCGGACAAGCCCCAGGAGGGGCGGCGTCCGCGGCGGCTGAGCGAGTACGGGTTGCAGTTGCGGGAGAAGCAGAATCTGAAGGCGGCCTACGGGATTCTGGAGAAGCAGTTCCGCCGCTACATCAAGCACGCCCACCGCAGGGAGGGCGTGACGGCCGACCTGCTCGTGCAGGCGCTGGAGATGCGGCTGGATAACGCCGTATTCCGGGCGGGCTTTGCTATCAACCGCAACCAGGCCCGGCAGCTCGTCAGTCACAGGCACATCATGGTCAACGGACGGATCGTGAACGTTGGCTCATCGCAGGTACGTCGCGGTGACGTCATCGAGGTCAAGGAGCGGAGCCGGGAGATTGTCCCGGTTGTGCAGGCGATCTCGAGTTCGAGCGATGCCGCGCGTCCGGAGTGGCTGCAGGTGGACGTGGCCAACCGCAGGGCCATCGTCGTCGGACTGCCTGACGCAGACAAGGTCGACACAGGCGCCGATATGAAGCGCGTCATCGAGTTCTACTCGCGCTAGCGTCCTTTGTCGGAGTGAGGGCCGACACGCAACCGTCGAAGCCCGACACGAGCAATCAAGACAAGGGAGTGCACTGATGGAAGAGATAACCAAGCCGAAGATTCGCGCGCTCTACCTGGACGACAAATACGGCAAGTTCGCGATCGAGCCCCTCGAGCGTGGGTTCGGGCACACACTCGGGAACGCCTTCAGGCGCATCAGCCTGGCGCATATCAACGGCGCGGCAGTCACTGATGTGCGCATCAACGGCGTGCTGCACGAGTTTTCGACGATTGCGGGCGTGGTCGAGGACAGCACCGAGATCATACTCAACATCAAGGAGATCGCCGTCCGGCTGATCGAGGACGTCGATCCCATGGATGAGGTCGTCATGCACATCCGCGCCAAGGGTCCCGGCGAGATACTGGCCAGCGACATCGAGGCGCCTTCGAGTGTGCAGATCATCAACCCGGAGCTGCATATTGCGGAGATCTCCGGCGACGACACGGAACTCGAGATCGACATGTGGGTCGAGGCGGGGCGGGGCTACGTGCTGGCCGAGGAGCGCCAGCGGGGCCGTCGCGCCGTCGACGTACTCCCTATCGACTCGGTGTTCTCACCGATCCACCGCGCCAACTATAGAGTTGAGCCGACGCGTCTGGGCAGCCGCACCGACCTCGACCGACTGGTGCTGGAGATGTGGGGTGACGGCTCGGTGGCGCCGGATGTGGCGCTGCAGATGGCCGCGCAGGAGTTGTGGGCGTACGTGCGGATATTCCTCGATGTCAGTGAGGAGCTGATCGAGGAGGAGAGGGAGACCGTGGAGGCCGAGCCGGTGGTGGACCGGCACATGGATATCCCGATCGAGGATGTCGACTTCTCCGTGCGGACATTCAACTGCCTGAAGAAGGAAAGCGTCGACACCATCGGCGAGCTGGTCAAGCGCACGGAAGAGGAGCTCTTGGCCATCCGGAACTTCGGGAAGCGGTCGCTTGAGGAAGTCATCCAGAAGCTGGAGGGCTTCGGGCTGCATCTGGCCGACTCCGGCGACCAGCACGAATAGGGGCAAGAGGCAATGAGACACAGGAAGAACTACCGGAAACTGAATCGTGCCACCGACCAGCGAATCGCGCTCCTGCGGGCCGAGGTCATGGCGCTGTTCCGGCACAATCAGATCAAGACGACGCTGTGCAAGGCCAAGGAGGCCCGGCGGCTGGCGGAGAGGCTGATCACGCTGGCCAAGCGGGGCGACCTGGCCGCTCGCAGGCAGGTTCTGCGCCATATCAATGACGCCGGCCTCGTCAAGCACCTGTTCGACGAGATCGCGGGCCGCTTTGTTGACCGCGAGGGCGGCTACACGCGCGTCATCCGGGCCGGGCGGCAGCGCGGTGACGGCACGCAGATGGCCATACTGGAGCTGACGGAGTAGAACGGCNNAGCCCATGCGCCGCATTGCGCTGACGGTGCAATATGACGGGACCGACTATGCCGGGTTCCAACTGCAGCCCCACCAGAGAACCATCCAGGGGGAGTTGCAGGCAGCACTGAGCGAACTTTTACAACACCAGGTACGTATCATCGGCGCCGGCCGGACCGACGCCGGCGTCCACGCCATGGGGCAGGTTGTCAGTCTGCAAACAGACAACCCGATACCCGACGAGAACCTGCTGCGCGCGACCAACAACGTCCTTCCGGCCTCGATTGTGCTGACCAGATGCGCGACGGTGGCCGATGCTTTCCATCCATGCTATGACGCCGTCGCGAAGCTCTACTCGTACAAGATCGTCAATCGGCGCCTGCGCTCGCCGTTCCTGAACCGCTACGCATGGCTCGTGCCCGGACCGCTGGATGGCGAAGCGATGTCGGCGGGGGNNCATCGGCGAGCACGACTTCACGTCATTTGCCGCCGCCGGACGGACGACGGAGACGACGGTGCGCGAGGTGTTCGGCGTCCGCGTCGAGCGAGACGGCGATCTGCTCACGATATGGGCCGCGGGTAGCGGCTTTCTGTACATGATGGTGCGGATCATCGTCGGGACGCTGGTGGAGGTGGGCAAGGGGGCGTTGGACGTCTCCGATGTCGCCCGCATCCTGGAGTGTCGGGACCGGTCACAGGCCGGGCCGACCGCGCCGCCGCATGGGCTGTGCCTGGTGAAAGTGGAATACCAAGCCGGGTCGTACTGACAGGCACCGGAGGCTTTGAGGATGAAGAACCAGAGGACAAGATCGGCCAATGCTCAAGAGATGACGCGGGACTGGTGGGTCGTCAGCGCCCGCGGCATTCCGCTGGGGCGACTGGCGTCGCGCGTCGCCGCTGTCCTGCGCGGGAAGCACAAGCCGGAGTTCACGCCGCATGCGGACACCGGTGACTTCGTCATCGTCACCGACGCCTCAGAGGTTGTTCTGACGGGGAACAAGCTGACGCAGAAGTACTATTACCGGGCGAGCACGCGGCCGGGGCATATGAAGTCAAAGCAGTATGCGCACTTCCTGGCCGAGACGCCGGAGAAGGTCATCATCAAGGCCGTCAAGGGAATGCTGCCGCACAACCCGCTGGGCCGGCAGATGGCCCGCAAGCTGAAGGTCTATGCCGGCTCGGATCACCCGCACCAGGCGCAGTCGGCCAAGCCGCTGGAACTCGGTCTGTGAGGCCGCAGGGTCCGTGGAGGGCCCTTTGAGGAGGACTGAAGTTGCTGGATACGAATACCGCATACGGGACAGGCAGGCGCAAGACGTCGATCGCGCGCGTATGGATTTCCGCGGGCGACGGTGACGTGCAGGTCAACGACAAGCCGGTGGCGGAGTACTTCGTGCGCCATGCGCTGGTGCAGCGCGCGCTGCAGCCGCTGGTTGCCACTCAGAACGACGGCAAGCTGAGCGTGCGGGCCTTCACCAAGGGCGGCGGCATCGCCGGCCAGGCCGATGCTCTGCGTCACGGGATCGCCAAGGCGCTTGTTGCTCTTGACGAGGAGAACCGCAGTCTGCTGGGGCCGCTGGGTCTGCTGACCCGCGACCCGCGCGCCAAGGAGCGCAAGAAGCCGTTCTGCCGGGGCGCCCGCCGACGCAAGCAGTTCTCGAAGCGCTAATCCTATCCGCACGCGTCAGGACCGGACAGGGGCTGCCGGGCTATGCGCCAGGGGATGCCGAGTTCGAGCTACGGATGGTGACGGAGACACGACACCGCGCCTGCACGGCGCGGTGTTTGCGTGCCTGCGCGTTGGCGTCAGGGACGGGCTGTGGGCGCAGGCGTGATTGCCTTTTGCCTGTGGGGAGTGTGTGCTATACTCTTTCATGCGCCTGAAGGCGGCCTGCTGGGCTGTGCCGCCGAACGTGAGGGGGCCCAACGTCGTTGATGTTGACACTCGCCTGGCAGTTACCGGTGCTGCTGCTGTTGCTGCTGCTGTCGATGCTGTTCACGGCATCCGAGATCGGATTCCTGTCGGTAAGCAGGAGCCGCGTCGAGCGGATGCGCGAGGACGGCGGACGGCTGGGTGGTGTGATTGCGTACCTCCATGGGCATCGGGCGTTACTGCTGAGCGTCATCATCCTGTCGATCACCACCTGCAACTACACGGCGGAGCGGATCGCCACAAGCATCGGCATCTCGACGCTCGGGACGCCGTGGGGACCGGTGGTGGCCGCCGCGATCATGACGGTTATCATCCTGACGTTGTGTGAAACCACCCCGATGCATTGGGCCGCCGCAGGCCCTGCGCGCGCCGTGCGCTGGACCGGCGGCCTGGTGTACTTCTTCAGCATCATTCTGCGGCCCATTGTGTTCGTGGTGTCGGGGACCGTGCGCCTGGTCCTGCGCCTGTTCGGAGTGCGTGCGGCGACCATTCTGCCCAGCGTGAGCGAAGAGCAACTGAAGGCAATGATCGAGGCGTGCGAGGAGCAGGGCGAACTCCAGGCGTGCGAGCGCCGGATGCTGCGCGGGGTTCTCGCCTTCGGTGACCAGCGTGTGAAGGAAGTCATGACGCCACGCCGCGACATGATCTGCGTCGACCTGAATGCGACGATGCAGGATGTGCTCGATCTGGGGCTGGGCTCGCGCCACACGCGGCTGCCAATCTATGATGAGACCCCAGACAGCATCGTGGGGATCATCTCGCTCAAGGACCTGTTGCCGTATCTTGCCAGGGGTGAGATGGATCGGCCGGCGAAGCTTGCTGCGCGGCCGGCGCTCCATCTGCTCGAGAATTCGCCGGCCGATATCGCGCTGAAGCAGTTGCAGGAGGCGCGGCAGTTGATGGCCGTGGTTCGAGATGAGTACGGGGGCACGGCCGGGCTCGTGACGGTCGAGGACCTGCTCGAGGAGATCGTCGGCGACATCCTCGATGAGTACGATGTCGAGGAGCCGGAGGTGCTTGCGGTCGCGCCCGACGAGTATATCTGCGATGCAACCGTGAGCCTGCGGATCCTGGCCAACTACATTGACGCGCCGTTGCCGGTTGAAGACTTCGATTCCCTGGGCGGCTGGCTGCTCGACCTGGCGGGGCGTATACCCCATGCAGGAGAGAGCTTCCAGGAGGACGGCTTGCGCTTCATGGTGGAGCAGTCTTCGGAGACGCGGATCGAGAAGGTTCGGGTCACGGAACTCCCGGAGAGTAGCTGACCCTGCGCGCGACGGCTGTTGCGCCGTCGGGAGGTAGTCAGGTAGCATTGGATGACCCAAGCAGTAGTCAACACGGTGATGACCCGCTTTGGGTTGTGCTTTCTGTAGTCGGGTACATCGTCATTGGTCTCGGCATCGCTGCGCTGGCCTACCTGTCACTCGCTGAGGCGGCGCTGCTGGGCATGAGTGATGTGCGGTTGCGGGCGATGCGGGTCAACGGCGACCGACGTGTGGCGATCATCAGGTCGCTTGTCGAGAACAACGAGTTCCTGAACGTCATCATCATCGGCGTGAATGTGTGCATCATCGTCATATCGACGGTGACGACCGTGCTGGTGGCGCGCGCCGCGGCAGTCGACGATATCTGGCACACCGAGCGGTGGCGCGAGGAAGCCGTCCATATCGGCATGCTGCTCGTGATGTTGATTCTGGCCGAGATCGGCCCGAAGACGTACGGAGCCCTCTACGCCGAGCGGTGCGCGCTGATGGTTGCGCCGACGATGGCACGGCTGGTTCGCATCGCGGGTCCGGCGATGCGGGTGTTCACGCTCGCCGCGCACCACATTCTGCGCGGGGTCGGGGTGCAGGTAGCCGAGAAGATGGAGTTGGTCACGCGCGACGAGATTCGTGCGGCGGCGGATGTGGGCGAGGAAGAGGGCGCGCTCGAGCCCGAAGAGGGCGAGATGATCGACAGCGTGCTGGAGTTGAGCATCGCCGAGGCACGAGACATCATGGTGCCGCGGGTCGACATTGTCGCGCTCGAGGAAACCAGGAGCCTCGACGAGGTTCTCCAGGTCATCAGCGAGAGCGGACACTCACGCATCCCTATCTACAGCCGCACGATCGACAGCATCACCGGTGTGCTTTACCTCACCGACCTGTTGATGGCGATGCGGGACGGCGCGGCGGAGATCGACATCCGCGAGTTGGCGCGCGAGCCCATGTATGTACCGGAGAGCAAGCCGCTGGACGAGCTGTTCTCGGAGATGCGGGAGCGGGCTATTCATCTCGCCATCGTCGTCGATGAGTTCGGCGGCACCGAGGGTCTGGTGAGCATCGAGGATATCCTCGAGCAGCTCGTTGGTGAGATTGATGACGAGCATGACGTGGTGACTGAGGACATCCTGGTCGTCAGCGAGAGTGAGGCATTCGTCTCGGCCAGACTGCGGATCGAGGACCTTAACGATGAACTCGATCTCGACCTGCCGGACGACGAGTACGACACGGTTGGAGGTCTTGTCACCGGACTCGCAGGCCACATCCCCGCCGTCGGGGAGGCGTTTGAACTCAACGGTGTGGCATTACGGGTCGACCAGGTAGATGAGCAGTACGTGGAGCGCGTTCAGATCACTGTCAAACACAGGGACGGTGGCGAGAACTAATGGCACGCAAGACGAGTCGCAAGCCGAGGAAAAAAGAGGAACTGAAGCTGGCCAAGTCCGACTACCAATTCCCGGGGGAGGCCAGGGCGTACTGGACGGCCGTTGGCGCCACGTTCGCCGCCTTCCTGATGCTCGTCGTGTTCTTCTTCGCGACAATGTACAGCGGCATCAACGGGTGGGCCGGCGGCGAAGGGATCAAGGGATGGGAGGGCATCGAGTGGCCGTGGATCATCGGGCCGCTGGTATACCCCATCGTCAGCATCATCGCGGGGAATCTGTTCGCGACGCGCCACACCAAGCAACTGATCAAGCAGGGCGGTCGGCATGCGAAGGTCATGCCGAACAACATCGGCGATCTGCACAAGGTGCTTGTGCGGCTGTCCTCGCTGGCAGGCGTCAAGCTCCCGAATATGTACCTGCTTGACGATGACGCGCCGTACATCTACTCGATTCCGGGCGGACCGGGCACGATCGTGGCCACCAAGGCACTGCGCGATCAGTTCGCCGAGGACGAGTTCGCGGTTCTGCTGGCCCGCGAGGTCGGCCACATCAAGTCCGGGCACATGGGGCTGATCCTGGCCAACACCTATATAGCCAACGCCAACATCGCGCTGAAGGTGCTGCTCTTCCCGCTCCTGCTGATCCGGCTGCTGTCGCAAGGCTGGGAGGATGTCGCGGACTTCACGGCGGACCGCGTTGCGTGTCTGTTGAGCGGAAGTGCGGCACTGCTGAACCAGACTATGGTGAAGAAGGCCGCGCTGGTGGACAAGCATGCGGAGGTCTCGACGGAGGACCTGCGGGCCTTCATGGAGGGCGGTGACATGTCGACGGATTCCGCACAGATGGAGCGGCAATTCCGGCTCGGGCAGTTCATCGCCTCCGTGCCGAACATGCAGGATCGCATCGAGCAACTCAGCGAATGGTTGCGCACCGACCACTACGTCCAGGTGCATGAGAAGATGGAGCGGATCCGCGCCCAGTTCAGCGGTCAGCCCGTCGCCGGGTAGCTCCCCAGCACCTTCACAAGCGAGCACTGCTCGCGGAGCGCCTTGACCGCCTCGCCGACGTTGACGGCCTCGGCGTGGCCCCAGAAGTCGACGTAGAAGTAGTAGGGGCCGGTGACGGCGCCGCGCGCNNAGCGTCAGGCTGATGCCGTGGGCGCTGAATGGGGCCAGCGCGCGGTAGAGTGCTCCAGCCTGGTGCTCGGTCATGAAGATGATGGAGGTCTTGTCCCTGCCGGAGGGCAGGGCCGGGTCGCGGGAGATCACCAGAAAGCGCGTGCGGTTATCCGGCAGGTCCTCGATGTCGGAGGCGATCACATCCAGCCCGTAGGCCTCCGCAGCCGCGATGGTCGCGACGGCAGCATGACCGGGAACTCCGACGACGGCGGCGGCGGCGGCCGAGGTCGATGACTCGTGGACGAGTTCGGCCGTGGGCAGACTCGCCCGCAGCCAACCGCGCGATTGGCCGAGTGGCTGAGGATGGGAATGCACGGTCCGGACCTGTTCGAGCGGGCACGACGCGAGAAGCTGCAGGTGGACGGGGATGTAGCTCTCCGCGCAGACGGAGAGCGGGGACTCGAAGAGGCAATCGAGCGTGCGGGCCTCGACGCCCTGGATCGAGTTCTCGATGGGGACTATGCCGCAGTCGGCGGCCTCCCGCTCGACGGCGGCGAAGACCTCCTCGATGCTGAGAGTGGGAATCAGCTCGGCAGTCTCGCCGAACTGCGTGACGGCCGCCATGTGGCTGAAGGTGTATGCGGGGCCGAGGTAGGCGGCGCGAACGGGACGTTGGAGGTTGCGGCAGGCGGAGATGATCTGCCGGTAGACGGCCCGAAGCGCCTGCGGCGGAAGCGGGCCAGACGCATCGGCGGTCAGCCTGTCAAGCAGTTGCGCCTCACGAGCGGGATCATAGACGGCCGCTCCGCTCGAGGCCTTGATCTGCCCGATGGTCTCGGCCACGTGTGCGCGTTGCTGAAGCAATCCCACGATCTGTGCGTCGAGTTCGTCGATACGCCGACGTGCAGCCTGGAGGTCCATGCTGTACTCCCCGGGGATGGATGGACCGGTCCGCGGGGCACCCCGCAACCGGCGACATGCGCCCTGTCGACCGCCACGGGCGCCACGCGGCGGCAAGGTGAATGTCAGATAATAGTAGCACAAAGCCATATCACGGGCAACGACGGCCGACCGCCGCACCGACCGGCGTTGCCGAGGGAGTCGCCATGACTGCGGAGAACCAGCGGGCCGACATGCAGGGCGCGCACTGCGACGTCCCGGCCGACCTCTGGCGGGCGTGCCCGGACTGCAACCAACTGCTCTACGCCAGAGACCTCGAGGCCAACCTGTGGGTGTGCGACAAGTGCGGCAGCCACTTCCGCCTGAGCGTCTGGCAACGGCTGCAGGTGACCGTGGACGCCGACAGCTTCACGGTGTGGGATGGCGACTTGCCGCTGACTGATCCCCTCGATTTCCCCGACTATCTTGGGAAGGCGCAGAAGGCGCGGGAGAAGACTGGGATGTCGGAGGCGGCTCTGACGGGACGGGCGACGCTCGACGGCATTCCCCTCGCCATCGGTCTGATGGACCTGAGCTTCATCGGCGGCAGCATGGGGTGGGGCGTCGGAGAGCTGGTGACGCGGCTGATGGAGCGCGCGATCGACCAGCACCTGCCGGTGGTGATCTTCTGCGCGTCCGGCGGAGCCCGCATGCAGGAGAGTCTCATCTCGCTGATGCAGATGGCAAAGACCTCGGGCGCGGCAGGGCGACTGCGGGCGGCGGGGCTGCCGTACATTTCGGTGCTCACACATCCTACCTACGGCGGAGTGACGGCGAGCTTCGCGTTCCTCGGCGACTTCATCATCGCCGAGCAGGGCGCGGCGATGGGCTTTGCCGGTCCGCGCGTGGTCGAGGTCACAGGTCTGCGGATGCCGCCGGGCGTCCAGACCGCGGAGTTTCAGTACGAGCATGGGATGATCGACATGCTGCTGCCGCGGCGAGAGATACGCCCCGCACTCCACACGATGCTGCGCTGGTGCATGCTGTAAGAAACGCCGGGAGGAGTCCGGCGCAGTGATGCCGGATCAGGATAGCCATGGCTGAAAGCAAGCTGGACCGTCTGGGCAAGGTACTTGACGAACTCGACGCGCGAATCGCGGAGCTCAGGCGACTTGTCGATGAGGGCGGCGACGCCTATCGTCAGGAACTTGCCGAACTCGAGCAGCGCGCCGAGCAGTTGGCGACCGAGCTGTGCTCGAACCTCAGCTCCTGGGACCGGGTGACACTCGCCCGCCACCAGCGCCGGCCGCAGTCGCTCGACTACATCGACGCCATCGTCGACGACTTCGTGGAGCTCCACGGTGACCGTCGCTTCGCCGATGACCGCGCGATGATCACGGGGCTTGGCTTCCTTGACGGCCGGCCCATCGCCGTCGTCGCCCAGCAGAAGGGGCGAACGACGCAGGAGCGCCGCGAGCACAACTTCGGGATGTCGCACCCCGAGGGCTATCGCAAGGCGATGCGGGTCATGCAGCTGGCCGCCCGCATGGGGCGCTCGATCATCACGCTGATCGACACTCCGGGCGCCGACTGCCTGGCCGACTCCGAGGGCCGCGGCATCTCCGAGGCCATCGCGACGAATCAGCGGGATATGTTCTCACTGCCGGTGCCGGTTGTGTGTACCGTCATCGGCGAGGGCGGCAGCGGCGGGGCCATTGGGATCGGCGCCGGCGATACGGTGATGATGCTCGAGCATGCCTACTACTCGGTCATCACGCCGGAGGGGTGTGCGGCCATTCTATGGCATGACCCCTCCCTGCGCGAAGAGGCGGCGGTTGCGCTGAAGCTGACGGCGCCTGACGCCGTGGCCCTGGGAGTGGTCGACCGCGTCGTTGACGAACCCCCCGGCGGGGCGCACCGCAGTCCCGCGGCCGCCGCGGCCAACCTCAAGCAGGCGCTCAAGGAGGAGCTGGACGCTCTGGCTGAGTGCAGGCCGGATGCTCTGCTTCAGGCACGCTATGAGAAATACCGACGAATGGGGATGCCGGAGGGCCTTTCGCCGGCCATCTAGGGGGACCACGCAACAGGCCGCAGACTGGAGCGTCTGCGGCCCGATGATTGCGGATGGTGCCGGAGGTCGGATTCGAACCGACACGAGGTTTAACCCCCGCTGGATTTTGAGTCCAGTGCGTCTGCCAGTTCCGCCACTCCGGCGCGGCTCAACGGCAATTCAGTATATGGGTGGGTGCGACCGGTTGTCAAGCTCGCACCGATGCGCACCTCACCCGAGTACATGACGTTTCGACCGGCTGTACCCTCGCTTCGGGGAGAGACCGAATGGACAACCAGATCCCGCCGTCAACCGATGGGCATCAGG
>DPJP01000342.1:13736-13953 GCA_003542955.1 Armatimonadota bacterium | reverse complement strand
GGCGCTCGAGACCCTCTACGTGCAGCGCTTCATCTCCGGCGCCTCGCTACACGCGTGGGGGATGCCACAGACTCAGGGCGAGCGCCCCTTCGAGCCCCAGCATCGGCAGGGGTCGATGGGGGTAACGCTGGATGATCTCACCGGCACGTTTGGCCTCCGAGCCCCCGACCTGATCAAGATCGACGTCGACGGCATCGAGGAGCAGATCGTCGCGGGC
>DPJP01000342.1:0-13710 GCA_003542955.1 Armatimonadota bacterium | reverse complement strand
GCGGGCGCCCCGCGGACGCTCGCAAATCCGCGCCTGCGTAGCGTGATCATCGAGGTGTTCATGCACGAGGGGGCCGCGGAGCGCGTGATCGGGGCGTTTGAACGGGCGGGGATGCGGCTGGGCAATCGCGACGCAGTCTCCCTGGAGCCGGGTACGGCTGAGAACCTCGTGTTGGTGCGTTAGATGCGCGGGTCGAGCAAGCTCTGGTGTCCCGCGCGCCTGCGCTCAACGGCCGGGGTCGGGGCTCTGATCCTCACGCAGGCACCGGGCACGCAGTTGGTCGTTGGACGATCAAACGATCAGAGCCCGCGACCCCTTCACAGACGTGCCGCGGCGGGGGGGTGAGACAAACCGGAATCTCACGAGTGCCTGAGCGCGTTGGCTTGTCTCAGAATCTCATTGTCTCACCAGGTTGCACATTTTGGGCGATTGTGCTCGGGGTGACCCCGGAATGTGGGCCTGCCTCGTGCCCGTCGAATACGGCGTCGCCGGCCCCTCGTGAGGCCCCTCCCCGGCGCATCCAACGGTGGGCCGGCCTTTCCGTGGGCCTGCCTCGTGCCCGTCGGGTACGGCCTCGCCCGGCCCCCGTGAAGCCCCTCCCCGACACAGTCCAATGCGGCATCCCCCGGCCGCTATCGGTCGGTTTGCGGAACCCCACCTGCGCCGGGAGTGTTCATTCCCCTGTAACCGTGTAGAAATCCATGCTGCAACCATAGATGGGGTGAGGCGTCATGCTGGATGGGCAGTCTGTGATTGTGATCGCAAAACTGGCGCTGCTGCTGGCGCTGACGTGCTCAGTCGCAGCCGCTGCGAGTGTCGACCTGGGCAACGGCTTCATGGATCATGGCGTGGCCACACCGGTCAGCAACCACCGTGGGACGGTCGCGACGGTGGATGGCGACGGCCGCAACGTCGTGCTGGTATGGCTGTTCGACCACACCGGCGGCTATGCGCTGCTTGTCATCGACGCCGAGACGGGAGAGAGCAAGGAGCTGCCGATGCCCTTCCCGCCGCGCGGCGATTGCCCGTACGCCTCGATCCTCTCGAGCAAGAACCGCTTCTATACCCACTTCGCCAGTCACTTCGTCGAGTATGATCCCGCCGCCGGCGAGTTCACATTCTTCCACCAGACGTCGCCGGGGATGGCGATGAGCATGACCGAGGACGACAACGGCGTCATCTGGTCGGCGAGCTATCCGCAGAGTGGCGTGTGCTCGTACAACCCGGCCACCGGCGAGTTTCGCGACTACGGCCAGGTCTACAAGCAGAACTGGGCACAGTACCCGCGGGCCATCGCCACCGATGACACCGGGTGGCTCTACTTCGGAGTCGGCAGCACCGCCAGCCAGATCATCGCCCTGAACCCCGAGACCGGCGAGGCGATGCCGATTCTGGCCGAGGAGGAACGGGTCCAGGCGTACCCGACGGTGTACCGCGATCAGAACGGCAAGGTGTACGCTATGGCCGGGCCGGACAAGACCGACGCGTGGATCGAGCTGTATGAGGGCACGGCCACGAAGATCGGTACGCTCGCGGAACGCAACCCGAAGCGGTACATCGCCGAAAGCCAGAGCCTGTTCCACCGGAGCTTCCCCGACGGCAAGGTCCTCAAGAGTTGTGACCTCACGCAGCGGAAGATGGTCGTCGAGGACCCGGCTACCGGCGCCACGAAGGAGCTCGAGTTCGACTACAGCAGCGACGGCGCGCACCTGATGGGTATGGCGACGGCTCCCAACGGCACCATCGCCGGCGGCACGGCCTTCCCGATGCGCTTTTTCAACTACAAGCCCGAGACCGACGAATGGGTCAACCATGCGTGCATGGGGCAGTGGAACATCGTCCAGCCGGGCAAAGACCGCTTCTATGTGGGGATGTACACCAGCGGCGGGCTGCTCGAGTGGGACCCCGCCCGCGAGTGGGCGCCCACTGTGGCGGGGAATCCCGACAGCAACCCGCTGCTCATCCACGCCAGCTCGCACCCGACGCTGATGCGGCCGACCTGCCTGCTGGTCCACCCCGACGGCAAGACGCTGGTGCTCGGGGGCACTCCCGGCTATGGGCATACGGGCGGGGGCATGCTGATCTTCGACCTCGAGACGAAGACGCCGACCCTGATCCCGGACGAGGAACTGCTGCTGTACCACTCGCTCAACAGCGTGGTTGACATCGCCGACGGCAACCTGCTGGTCGGCTCGACCGTGGCCGCCGGCAGCGGCGGGGAGCGCAAAGCGGACAACTCCGAGCTGTACATCTTCGACCTGGCGACAAAGAAGATTGAGTGGCATGAGGCGGTGATTCCCGGTGTCGGCGGCTTCAACGCCATGTGTAAGGGCCCCGGCGACCTGGTATTCATCTTCGCGGACCGCAGGCAGTTCCTGGTCTTTGACACCGTCAAGCGCGAGATCGTCCACCAGGAGAACACCGAGGCGACCTTCGGCGCGACCAACTCCCAGCAGGGCCCGCGGGTGTTCGCGCAATCGCCCGAGGGCGATATCTACATCCTGTTCGTGAAGGGTATCGCATCCCTGAACCCTGAGACCTTTGAGATCACGATGCTGGCCGAGTCGCCGGTGCCGATCGGTCCTGGTGGGGATTACCTCAACGGTCGCATCTACTTCGGCAGCGGCTCGCACCTGTACAGCTACGAACTGCCAAAGTAGGCCGACCTGGGACGGGCTCAAACAGCCACCACGGTGACGTTCACTGCGGGCGCGGGGGTAGACCTCCGCGCCCGCCACGCACCCGGGGTGCCGCACGCGCCGCATACGCTCGATCGGGACGGCCACGGCGATGCGGCGGGCAGACCCATTTCAGTCGAAGCTGAGTTGCTGTTGCGCCGGTCCCGCCTCGTCGCGTGAGTTGCCACCTGCGTCGGAGCGGCATCCGGCAGCCTGCGAATCGAGGTACCCGCCGAGATCGTCGGCGGCCAGGGCAGCCTCCGGGGCGAGTTCGATGGCTCCCTTGCCTATCAGTGCTGTATTGCCATCAGGGATGCCGTCTCCGCCGCACACGAAAAGTGGGACCCATCCATGCTTGAGATTCTCCACGGCGCCCGTCCACGTGCCTCCGGAGCCNNAAACGACCACAGCCCAGTCGCTGAGCGTGTATACGAGCTTGTTGCGCCCCATCGCCTTGCCGACATCAAAGCCGCCCTCGGGATGGTAGGGTGTCGCGAGGACGAGTTGGTTGTCCTCGATGGCCTCGCGCGCAATCTGGCCACTCGCGCTCTTCGCCAGGTCGCCGACCAGCACGCCCAGGACCCGCCCGCCGCCGAACAGCGCGCCCTGCATCGCGCTCTGATCGATGCCCCTGGCTCCACCCGAGACGACTGGTATGCCGTGCCCGGCGCAGGCAGCTCCCAGCGCCTCGGTGAAGGCAACATCCTGCTCGCTGACCTCCCGTGACCCGATGATGGCGAGACCTCCGGCCTCGAGCAGCCGGGGATCGCCTACCCCGTAAAGGATCGGGAAGGAGGAGGCGCCGAGCCGTCTGCTGACCCTCGAGGGGTAGTCGGGGTCCAACCGCGTGAGCACCCAGATTCCCAGGCTCTGCCATCGGTCGAGATTGCTCGCGAGTGTAGCCTCACGGTGCAGCAAGGCCGCTATCCTGTTCGTGTCGAGACGGCTGCCGTCAAGCCATTCGCCCGGGCCGTCGGCAAGCAGCACCGGCAGCGCACCGCCCTTCTCCTTGAGAGTGGTGAGCAGGGCATCAAACTCCTGCGGCCTCAGCGGGTCCGTCGCGTCATCGGCGGCCTTGCTGAAGTGGCAGCAGAGGAGCATCGTCACTCGCGTTTCATCGGTTATGCCCTGAGCCGGCATTCTCAGGAGCCTCCCTTCGGCATCTCGGCAATGGCGAACGGATACACGGGGCCAGTTCCGGCGTGACGGAGCCGTGCGGCGATTACCGTCATCGTCCATCTGGAGTCTATCATGTCATCAACGAGCAGAACCGGGCCATTCGGGGCGCCCTTCTCCAGGCTGACCGCAAACGCGTCACGGACGTTCTGCAACTGCTGGTAGCTGTTCTGCATCGTCTTCTGAGGGCTGGTAGCCCGAGTCTTCCGCACCGCATCCATGTAGGGCAGCCCGAGGCCGGCAGCAAGCGCCCGTGCGAACGAGCGGACGAGTTCGGGGCGATTGAGCGATGGAACTGATGTGACCCACTGGGGGAATGGGTCTGGTATCCACTCTTGAACGATGAAATCCACCGATGCCTCGACCAGCTCCTCGGCGAACTGACCNNCTTGTTCCTCCGCGCCATGTCTCCCCACCCGGCGTCCCCCCACAGGCAGAGAGCCCTTCCCTCCTCGGCTCGCTGCTGCTTCGGTATTGCAGCGCCGGGCTCGAACAACGCAAGGTGCTCGTACACCCACTTCAGCCGTGGCTGGATGACTCGGTGCCGGCGCTTGAGGAACGTGCGGGCCTCAAGTACTGTCTTGTCCGGGACCTTCGGCCGAGCAATCCGCCGCCCGGCGCAGTTGGCGCAGATGCGGCACGCGCCGGTGTTGGTGTCCCCGAGCGCCTCGCAGAGGAACTGCATCAGACAGCCACCATGCTCCTGGTAGCGACGCATCTGCTCGAGTTCGTCACGTCGAGCTTGAGTGACTCTCTCGATGCGCTCACGGTCGGGAGAGTACCTGCCGGGGAGACGGCGCCACTTGCCGTCCCACCGGTCTGGCTTGAGTACCGGGGCCGGAGACTCCACGGAAAGGAAGCACAGCGCATGCTCTATCCTGCCGTAAGGCGCCTGCACGTACTGCTCCAGTTCGCGGATGGTAAGGCCATCCTCGCTTGCTGCCAGGGCGTCGAGGACCTCCGTGATCGTCTCCGCCGAAGGGAATGCCTGCCGTATGAAGTGGTTGAGTATGTCGGGGTCTTCTTCTCCACACAGCATCACGCCGTATGCCGGGCTCACAGCTCGTCCGGCTCGACCGACTTGCTGGTAGTAGTGGATGACTGAGCCCGGGTGCTGGAAATGAATGACGAACTGGAGGTCCGGCTTGTCGACACCCATACCGAATGCGCTTGTGGCGACGAGCACCTTGATGCGATTGTCCAGCAGCGCCTCCTCGAGGTTTCTGCGTTCGGCGTCCGCAACACCGCTATGGTAGGCGTGAGCACAGATTGAGTGTGCGCGCAACCAATCCGCGACCTGGTCCGCATCGTGCTTGGTGAGCGTGTAAATCACGCCACTGCCCGGCACTGCCGGAAGGTGCTCAACCAGCCATGCCATCCTCTCCGCCTTGTCCGGTATGTGGAGGTTCCGGAGCCTGAGCCCGGGCCGTGACATCTCGCCCCGCAGGAGCTCCAGATCGTGACCCAGCTGAGCGATAACGTCTCCGCACACGCGTTCATTAGCGGTGGCGGTCGTTGCCATTACAGGAATGCCGGCCGGGAGACGCTGGAGTATGCGCTTGACCCTCTGGTAGTCAGGACGGAAGTCATGCCCCCAGTCGGAGATGCAGTGAGCCTCGTCAACGACGAACAGACCGACATCAGGGCCGTCGCCGCCGAAGAACGCTTGATGGAAGTAAGGTCTGCCCAACTGCTCAGGAGTGGTGAACAGCAGGTCCAGCGCGCCAGTGCGCCACTCATCGGCGATGTCCTCGTGTTCGGCATAGGTGCTGCTGTTGAACGCTCTTGCGCGCACGCCGAACGCCGTGGCCTGCCTGATCTGATCTCGCATCAGAGCCAGCAATGGGGAGATGATGATCGTGGGGCCACATCCGCCCCTCAGCAGCAGCCGGGTTGCGACGAAGTAGACGATGCTCTTGCCCCAACCGGTCCTCTGAACCACGAGTACCCGCTTCCGCTCCTGGACGGTCTTGCGGATGGCCTCGATCTGCCCGAGGCGGAACTCCGCTTCGGGGTCATTGAGGCCCTCATGTAGCAGCGCCAGCGCTTCGAACTCGAACGGATCTGCCGACATGACGGACATCGCTCCCAGAAGGTGATTCGGGGCACCGTGGCCCAACGATTCAGTACGGCAACGGGATGACCACTCGACGGTCGCCTACCTGTTCAGGGCGTCTCCGTACTACGGCCCGGACGACTGGGGGAACGCAGACTGATCGGCTCCCGTCGGTCTCGTGAGCCCGGCCTCGGTCAGACGCGTCCTGGAGTGTGACGGCGACACGGAGCTGGATGTCGATGCGAGGTCACGGAGCGCCCAGCATCCTCATGGGCGTTGACACACCTGGGTACCGGCCCGGACGCTCCCCGATCGTCCCGACCCTGGCGGGGGGCGTCTTGGCGCACAGCTTCCGCATGAGTGCTGCGTTNNTCGGGACTACGTCTCGGTGCATGGGCGCTCGAAGACCGGCGCGCGCACCCGGACACCTGCCTGACAGCTCTTCCCGATTGCACCGTGTCACGCCGTCTGAGCCATCAGGCTGCGTGAAGGACAGGTCGGCTCCGGGCGTACCTCTGCTGACGCCGCAGACCCTGGCCCCTGCCTACGGGGCGGGGGTCGCCTGAGTGCGCACATCGTCGAACCATACCCGCCCGGTCTTCTTGCGGAACAACAGGTGCAGCCGCATCGAGCGCAGCGGCGCCGGTGGCGTGAGCTGCAGGGCGACCTGCTGCCAGTCGTGTGTACCGGTGGCGAAGGGCGTCGCGTGCCCGTTGTAGACCGTGCCATCGGTACAGGTTGCATCCACGTAAACCGAGTAGTCCGGGTGAGCGACGCCGGACACATCCTCGGCGCGGCTCCAGGCGGTGATGGTGTAGTTCATCTTCTGCGTCGAGGTGAAGTCGAAGGTCTGGACTGCGCCGCGCAGGTCCGTGGCCGCGGTGTTCTCACAGCGGATGGAGCGGCCACCGCTGTGGTTGACCGTGTCATCGACCACGAATCCGTCGCTCCAGGCATTCCAGCCGGTGACGATCTCCCGCGGCGGGGCCGTGACGGGGTCGAGTTCCCACCCCGCGAAGCGCATCTGCGTGTCGTAGGCGGCCTGCAGGGCCTCCCGCGAGGCGCCGAGCAACAGGACGCTGTAGATGTCCACCCGCGGCACCGAATAGACGGTATCGTCGCCCGTGGGCCTGCCGGTGATCCAGCGCGGCTTCTGCTCGGGGGAGATCACCAGCGCGGCGCGGAGAGCCCCGGGTACTTGTACCTGCACATCGCGGGCCGCCGCGACCGTCAGCTTTGTCTCACTGTGCGGGATGACCACCTGCTCGAAGCCCGCGTTCTGCACGAGGTTGTCAGCCGACTTGCGCTCCCCGCCGGGGTTCTGGTCGACAATGCGGATCATATACTCGCCCGTCTGCTCGCGCAGATCGGGTGAGAGGTCGGCGCCGGAGAACGTCTTGCCGCCGTCGGTGCTGAACTCGGAGTTGCCCTCATGCGTACCCGTGTCGATGCTTACCTGTATCCACTTGCTCTGCCCGTTTACCTCTCCATCCACGCGGAACTCGAGGAGGTTATCCACCTGCAGCAGCTCCGGGTCCAGCGGCGTCTCGGTCCACGTTCCGCGGACCTGCTGGGCCGGGATGCGCGCGGCGGGCTGCCCGTTGATGCTCACCACGAGGTCTGCCGTGGTGTCCGCGGTGGCCATCCCCCTGATCTGCAGCATTGGGTCTACCACCTGCGCCGGGTCGGGGATGTGGATGCGTTTGCGCAGCACGGTGGTGTTGGCGCCGAAGAACGTGCGCGCCTCGGCGGTGTCGTCGTCGCTGAGGTAGCGGCCGGGACGGTTCACTTCATAGCGGAAGTCGTAATTGACCAGATGGCACTCCTGCAGCGTGCCATTGTGGGCCTGCATCCTGTTGATGCACACCTTGCCGGGGTCGAGCAGTCGCACGCGCGGCTGGATGAGGTTCACCAGTTCATCGGGCGACAGCGTCTCGAGCCCGAGCGGCTTGTACATGACCGTGCCCTTGCCCAGCGGCGCGCCTCCGGCGGCGGCCGCCCCCACGAGCAGCACCGACTGCACGCGGCCGCGCTCTCCGGCGTTGGCCTGTACCCGTAATTGAAGCTGGTCGCCGCGGCGCGCGCTGAAGCCGGGTGTCTCGAACAGGTGCTGCTGATTATCCTCGATGTCGAGCTTGCCCTCATATACCGTCTCGCCGGCGACGGAGAAGCTGAAGGTCGAGGTCCCATCGTTCTCGTCGGTGAGCGAGATGAATGCGACATACTCCCCCGGCTCGCCATCGAACTGCAGGGCGGCCGTGCCCTCACCGGCCGTCACGCAGATCTGGTCCGCACCCTCGGGCTCCATCCCGTTCAGCTCCCATTGTCCAATGGGGCGGGCGAAAAGCCGCATCGCGGCCTGCACGGTGCGGACGGAGGGAGCATCCAGCGGCCGACCGGCGGGGTCTGTAGTACCGTACTCCCCGGTGATGATCGCCCGGCCGCCTTGCTCGACAAAGCGCAACAGGCCCGCGGCGGTGGGCTCGTCGAGGTAGGTGACATTGGGCGCCAGCAGCGTGCGCGCGGGGCCCAGACCATCCTCGGCCAGGTNNTAGGGGATCCCGGCTGCGAGCAGGGCCTCCGACAGCGCCGCGCTGTTCTGCGCGCGCCGATTGTGCATCTGTGTCAGCGTCGAGTTGAGCAGCGCAACATCGCCCGCCGGCTCCGAGGCCGCATAGAGGTCCTCGTTGGCCTTCAGGAAGCTGTACGAGCGCTTCAGTTCGGCGTAGATGCGCTGATTGAAGGGGTCCGTCATGTCGGTAATAGGCAGCGAGGGGAACAGGTTGTAGCAGGGGATGTAGATGCCATTGCACGCGGCGCCCTCGGCTGCCGCCAGCGCGAACTCCTCCGCGATGGGCGAGGAGGGGAAGAAGTAGTGGTGCATGCCCTCATGCCAGGTTCGCTGCCCGCGCTCGCTCCCGACGCGCTCGGGGAGATAGGCCAGAATGCCCGTCGGACGTCCGTGGGAGGCCGCGAGCCCGACCTTGTAGCGGAGCATGTTGTTCTCGAAGGGCGGGTGGCTCATCGTCTCGTAGAAGACGAGGTCCACCGCACCGGCCTCGACGGCGAGCATGCCGCCGGCGGCGCTGCCCAGGTTGGGGCAGTTGAGCAGCGGCGGCTGGTGGGTACGGTCAAACTGCTGGAGCATGCGGTGATAGTCGGTAAGGCTCTCGGCGGTGAACAGGCGCGAGGCGGCAGCCAGCGGGCCGGTGGACACGGAGGGCTGGGCCTCGCCGGGCTCGATCCCGCGGTCACGCGCCCACTGCTGCCATGCCGCGATCGTCGCCGGGTTGTGGTCATCGATAGCCGCGAAGGCGTTGTCATAGAAGATAGCAGCCACGTCGGGCCAATCCCAGACGCGCCGCGTGCGCTCCCGCACAAACTCCGGCCATGCGGGCTGGTAGAGCGACCCGTAGCGCCGGACAGGGTTGTTGTAGGCCAGAAACTCGCTGCCATCGGCCTTGAGGACAACCGCACCGGCAAGCTGCGGGCTATTGGCGATCTCGGTAGTCGTGACCGTGCGGCTGCAGACGTAGGGCATATAGCGGAGGCCCTGCTGGCGGGCATACTCGGCGGTCTCGGCCGAGTCGAAGCTGCCGCCATGCAGGAGTGTCTGGTCGGCCTGCAGGAACAGGTCCACCAGATCGCGGTTGGCGCGTGAGTAGTGCAGGCACCAGCGGAGCCTCCCCCGCTGTGCCCAGTCGGGCAGGTCCTGCCGGGCGGTCCAGTGCGCCTGCGCCAGCACAGGCAGCAGGAGAGCGAGCAGCAAGCCGATGCGTCGGATCATGAGGGTATCCTCCGGGCAGGTGAGTACGCCGCGACCTGCCTCCATAGGCGGTAGCACGCGCCGTTTGAGTCTCGGCCTCCACTCAGGAATGGCTCTCCGGCGTCACAGAGTGTCTTGGCCGCATGGAAGCTGAATACCTGCACCGGGGGTATGGCGAGGGAGGGAGACGGGGGGATATCGGGTCGTAGCGGACCGATAGCGTGGCAGATGGCGCTCCTATTGGCTGGATGTGCCGGAGGCGACGCACGAGTTGCGCATCGCGTCGGGCTGCAAGCCCGACCTACCCGAAGGCCGCGCACAACGACAGCGCCGCCGAGGGGTTCCCGGCGGCGCGATGGCGTGTCGAATGCGACAACTTCTCGGATGACTACGGGGCGTATCGCCACGGCGCGGCGAGACCCGTCTGGCTCTTGCGCAGCTCCGTCTCGCTGAACCACTTCGCATGGCCATCGAGAAGGCCCATGTTGCCGCCGCGGAAGCCTCGGTACTGGAGCGGGCGTATCTATGGCATGCCTTTGCGGGTTGCCAACACCAACGGCGTACCGAACACATCGTTCGGCTTCATCCACTTGGCGTGACCGTCGGCAAAGCCGTAGTTGCCGCCTCCATTGTGCAGGACCGGCAGGTACGCAAGAGAGTAAGTGATCAGGTAGAGGCCGTGTGCACTGTAGGTGTTGTCTCCGGGGTCGCCGATGACGATGCACTCCGCCGGCATCGAGATGTCGGCGAGGTTAACCACACCATCATTCCAGGTGTCGCGGTCGAGGTAGTAGTAGCCGAACCCATCGTAGCCGGTTGCTGTGCTCTGGCCACTGGTGCCGCGGATGTTGTACCCGTAACCACGCGACCAGCTTACGCCGCTGGGCCTCGACGGGCAGATGTAGATCTGGGTGTTCTTGACGTATGGCGCCCAGGCGTCGTACCAGTTCACGCGCGGACCCTCTGAGTGGTAGGCCCAGCAGAAGCTCTCGTCATAGTCCTGAACGTANNTTCTCCCTGGCCCGGGCGAAAACCGGGAACAGAATCGCGGCAAGAATCGCGATGATCGCGATGACAACCAGAAGCTCGATCAGGGTGAAGCCGACGCGTCTCCTCATAGACGTGTACCTCCGGAGTTGTTGTTGTTGGGAATGTCCGGCATTATCGCATACAGATAGTATGCTCCGCAACTGGTTTCCTCAATCCCGGGAAGCGGTTCCGGCCCCACCATTACGGGCCTGCGCAGCCCCCTGGAGGCTGCTATCGGGCCCGCGAAGCCAGATTCCGGTTCACTGCCGAATGATCGCGGCAGCCCACGGGCCGGGGCCGGGTGCGGAGACGGTCACAGTGCCCCCTCCGGTCAGCGTTGCCTCCGGCCCCCAGTCGCCGGCGCCGATATCCACCCACCTGCAGACGTAGACGCCACCATCCCCGGTCAGGTTCAGTCCGACTGCGCCACCATCGGTCACAAACAGGATGTAGGCCCTGCCGGGGTCGGCGGCGAGGTAGGCCTCGTTCCGCTCGCGGTCTGTCAGCAGCTCCTGGTGGGCCCGCACATCCCAGAACCTGACTACGGTCTCGATCTTCCGCGCCGCCCGGATGCAGGCCTGGGAGACCTCATTGAGCCCGATGCCGGACGTCGGACGATGGAACCGGCAGGAGGCCGCTCCCGCTATCAGATGCCGCCAGAAGCGCTCGACGCCATCCTTCGGCGTGCCCGAGCCGTATGCGGTCTGCCCGTCCGAGTATATCTTGGTATTGTTGCGGGGGCGCGGGTGCTCGGCGGCGGCGTCGCGGATCCAGATGAGCTTCTCCCACTGGTCTTCGCCGAAGGTGCGGCTGTTGGTCTGGGAGATGTCCAGGAAGTCGTACAGCTCCGGGTGGTCGAGGACAACTCGCAGTTGGGCCGAGGTCTCCGGCTTGTATACGTCATCGAACATATCGGTCACACACACGGTCAGGCCCCGCTCCGCAGCGCGGCCGCGGATGAACTCCATCCAGTACTGCCCCCACCGGACGGGCGTCGTCGTCTCGTTGTCCATGCAGTAGAGCACGTTGCCGTAGTCGAGGCTGTAGGAGAGGATCTTCTCCACAAAGCGCTCCTGGCAGGCCCTGACGATCTCGAGTCGCGGCTCGTAGCGCGGCATCCCCGGGATGGTGTGGAAGAAGGGTTGCTCGTCGCTGGAGGGGTGTTTGGGGTAGTCCGTGCCGAGGCCCGACTGCTCGACCGTGTAGTTGACGTTGTTCGCGGGGTTGTACGGATGCGGCGTCCAGTTGTCGCGCGAGTAGTCGAAACGGTCCCAGACCTCGATCTGGACGATGATGTCGCGCTCGTGGGTCAGGCGGAGCAACTCGGAGAAGCGTCGCCAGTACTCCTCGTTGTCCTGCAGAAGATCATACTTGCCGTCCGGGAGCTGCTTGAACGGGTAGACCTCGAAGCCCATGTCCACCCGGTCACTCATGGTGTTGCGGATGTAGTTGCCGTCGACACTCGCGAGCAGGTCCAGATGCTCCTCCAGGTCGGGTATCTGGAAGAGGTTGTCGTCTTTCGAGCCACCCAGCAGCAGCACCGGCTTGCNNTTGCCATTGTACTGCCAGTAATACGGGTTCCCGCTCCACGGTTGGATGCGCAACGCGTTGGGGGTGGGCAGCTCCGCGGCGCCGCACGCAATCGCGACGAGAAGAATTAGAATGCAGATGGTCGTCGGCATGATTGGGTCTCCTTTGCACTCTACGTATAGAAGAGCTGTGCCGAGCCGGTGCAGCTGGTGTCGGCGACAAAGCGCACCCAGTGGGCGCTGAAGCCGGGCTCGAAGCAGTAGGGAAGATAGCCCTCCGGCGGGACCTCCAGCGTCGTCAGCGTCTTCCAGTCGCCATCTCCATGGAAGTCGACCTCGATGGTGATTGCGACCTCACCGGGGGCGTCATGGCTCAGGTGGAGGCACTTGCTGCCGAAGCCGGTCATCAGGAACGGGTCGGAGTGCTGCCCGGCAATGATCGGGGAGCGGTACCACGGTCCGCCCCAGCCCTGCGGCCTGCCCCAGGACCACAGGTCGTCAGTCTTGCCGAGCCACAGGTTCGCCTGCGGCTGGCCGACGTAGGCGTTGGTGTCGCCGATTGGGGTCGTCTGGTCGCCGGCCATCACCAGCAGCCCGTTCCAGGAGCAGAAGTCGCCGATGATGCGCAGGTGCGTGCAGACCGGCCGCAGGCCCCAGACCTTCCCGCCGTACTGCATGGCAGGCAGCTCGTAGATGATGCCGCTTGCGTTCAACAGCCACCGCTCCGACTCGACCTCGCGGATGCGTGGCCACTCGGTGGTGAAGCTGTGATCCTGTGTGTGGGTGCCCTTCGGGAGGCGATAGGTCTGCCAGGCGCCGTCTGTGAATACGCGCAGGATCGCCGACGCCCTGTCCGCGCCGACGGCAAAGATCGCATCCCCGATGCTGGTGCGCCCCATGACCTCGTTATACTGGGCCGTATCGAGGATGGTCCACGTCTTGCCGTCCCACTCCGCGAGCCGGCCGTGCGCGGCGGCGCCCAGGTAGTCTGACTCGAGGTACGAGTTGTTGGCGACCACCAGCCGCCCGTGGTTCGAGTACATGCCCTTGAAGTGCGGCGAGGCGTAGTCCGGATCGTCCCTGCCGGGCATGTCGAGTTCCTCGGTCAGATCGGCGAGCTGTTTGACCTGCATGGTATGGACATCGGCCTCGAACAGCTCCCCCTCCATCCCCAGCATGTAGACCTGGTACTCGGGGTTGGTCAGGTGCTGGGCGGTGGCAGTGATGCGGATGTCGATGAGGTCCTCGAAGGTGCGCACATGGCCGTCGATGCCGATGATGTGCGGGCCGATGATCGCCTGGTGGGAGGGGCCGTGGATCATGCGGTTGGCGTAGGTGCCGACCACGCTCTCGGGGTGTTTCTGTAGAGTCAGGCGGTCATCGACAGAGAAAAGCCCCGTGCCGCTGCCGGAGCCCTGCTTGTGGGCCACGTATGTGACGAACCAGAGGCGATTGGCCCACGGCATCAGGGCGCCG